>DAHXLE010000024.1 GCA_027371825.1 Candidatus Saccharimonadota bacterium | reverse complement strand
CATCGTACAAAGCTCAACTACAGGATACATCGGGGATATTGTCTGATGGCAATATCGGCACCTGCCTCTCAAAATCATCCAACTGACAATTGGTATAAGATCAATGGCTCCTAGATAGTGGCGACATTTAGGGCACATGCTGCGACCGCGAAAAATCGATGGATAAGTATCATTCAGTGAACGGGGCTTTCTGAGATTTTTAACCACGTGTTTCTCGGTGCGCTCGTGTTCACTCTCATGGGTTCTCCAGACTAAGGCGTTCACAAAACTGCCGAACGTCAGGCCGCCAACAATAGTCAAAAATAATAACATAATTCTCCATTACAACAAAAAAGCAGATCCCTATATCGAGACCTGCTTGTAGTTAACTAATCCGTCTTTAACTTAACAGTCATTCTCTTATTCTACCGTTAGACAAGACCATGTCCAAGTACTAGAACCGCCCTCTAGTGAGTACATCAAAACTACGTTACGTGGCGTTCCGGTGTAGGTAGGCGTTGCGCCATTGCAGACCCATCCATTAGGTCCTGATGTGGTAGCTGTTGTAGTTGATGTAGCTGATGTAGTTTGTGTATCTTCTAGCACTACTACGGTATCTCGTGTGACGGCGGGAGAAGACCAGGAACTGGTAGTTGGATCGATGACAAAACTGCCACCGGTTATGGTTGAATCTGTGGTATCTACGTTAAGAGTACCTAATTGACTCAAGCCACGTTGTCCTCCGGCATCATCAAAGATCGTTGTCGCATTGGCCGGAACAGGCAGGGTGCCTCCGTTGTTTGAAATGAAATCATTAACAGCCGTGGCCAAATGGCTGGCATCGCTCTTTATTGCAGTATTGCGTGCATTTCTCTGCAGAGCAGGAACAGCCAGGAACACAATCAGCATGATTAAGCCGGCAATAGCTAGAACTATTAATACCTCAATTATAGTAAATCCATCTTGGTCTTTTGTTTGTTGACGTAATTTTTGTAACATTGTGCAAATGCCCCCTTTGCGCATTTTTTAAATTAAGCTTATGGTTGGATAATACATATAGATAGGCCAAAAAGCAACCATTTATACACAGCCATCTACAATGTACTGCTCCCGCCTAGACCTTGATTAGCCAGACTGTATATTGGCAACAGAACTGCGGCGACTATAATAAGAGCAACAACACCCAACACCACCATGAGCACCGGCTCAATGATCGAGGATATAGCAGACACTTCAGTGTCAACTTCTTTCTCGTAATACTCAGCCGCACGTTCAAGCATCTGCTCCATAGACCCCGATTCCTCCCCGATACTCAACATTTGAGGAACTAGCGGTAAGAAATTAGGATCATCTTTAATTGCAAGGCTCAAAGACTTTCCGCCTTTAATCTTTTCAGTTGCTTTTCTAAGAGACTCTCTGATGTATACATTGTCTACCGCTTCACCCGTTATATCCAATACCTGCATAATTGGAACTCCGCTAGCAACTAAGGTTGAGGCAGTTCGAGCAAAGCGAGCCATATAGACTTTCATGTACAGCTTGCCAATAGGACCAGCCTTCATCTTCATCCTGTCAAAAGCTTTCTTGCCGCTACGCGTCTTACTCCATTTGTACAGAGATACGACCGTTACTACAGTCAGAATAATAACTATCCACCAGAACTTTGTGACAAAATGAGACAGCGAAAGAAGTATGCTGGTAATGGTAGGTAATTGGGCGCCGGGCAATCCGGTATACAGAGTCTGAACTTGAGGTAAAACCTTGGTGAGCATAAAGCCCAAAACCGCTGCCATGACCAACAATACTATAACGGGATATGTCATTGCACCCCGGATTTTACTGGCAATATCTGCATCTTTTTCCTGCTGAATAGCAAGCCTCTCTAGGGATTTATCCAGTGTTCCGGAACTTTCTCCAGCCTGCACTAAGCTAACGTATACATTACTAAATACTTTCGGATATTTAGCCAAAGATTTTGCAAGTGTTGAACCGGATTCGACGTCAGTAACAACCCGTCCGATTATGACTTTGAGGGGTTTACTTTGAGTCTGGTCTGCTACGCTGCGTAAACTCTGAATAATTGGTAAGCCGGCATCGATAAGTGTGGCTAATTGACGGGAGAACAGAACTCTGTCTTTTGCCTTAACATGATTAAATCTTTTGGATATGTATCCTAAACCGCTGTCGGTTGATCTTATGTCAACCGGCACCAATCCTTCTTTGCGTATTAGTTTGGCGGCGGCCATTTCGTTATCGGCCTCAACATTTGCCTGAACTTTTTGTCCGGTTGCCGGATTTCGTGCTGTGTAATGAAAGGTTAACATAATTAGTTTTATTATCTCCGTTTTGAGGTTTACTCCCTCATTAGTCTATCCATTTCTTCAGGGTCAACCGCACAGTCCCTGGCCTCGTCATAGGTAATTGTGCCGGCTCTAATCATACTAACCAACGTCTTATCCATTGATTGCATGCCATGCTCGGCACCTGTTTGAATAACCGCCTCCAACTGGTGACTTTTACCTTCTCGAATAATATTTCTTACCGCCGGAGTGCTAACCAAAATTTCAGCAGCCGCTACTCTTCCGCCGCCAATAGCCGGAAGAAGCCTCTGGGAACATATCGCCATCAATATATTGGCTAGCTGAGATCGAATTTGTGGCTGTTGATGAGGCGGAAAAACGTCAATCATTCGGTCTATAGATTGTGACGCGGAATTCGTGTGAAGTGTCGCAAGAACCAGATGCCCCGTCTCGGCAATAGTAATGGCGCTAGCGATAGTTTCAAGATCGCGCATTTCTCCAATTAGAACTACGTCCGGATCTTCCCTGAGAGCCGAACGCAATGCCGCAGAAAAAGAATATGTATCATAGTGAACTTCACGCTGAACAATTACGGACTTTTGAGAACGGTGAGCATACTCAATCGGATCTTCAATAGTTATAATATGCTTGGATTGTTCCTGGTTGATCTTACTGACCATTGCAGCTAGAGTTGTAGATTTACCGGAACCCGTTGGACCCGTAACCAATACGAGTCCTCGCGGATAGGTACTGAATTTAGAGACTACAGGCGGTAGACCTAGTTGTTCAATGCTTAAGATATCGTTATTTATATATCTGAGGGCCGCCGCCAGATTGCCCCTCTCGTGAAAGGCATTAACACGAAACCTGCCTAAATCACCGAAGGCAAAGCTGAAGTCGAATTCTTTGTCTTTGAGAAGAATTTGTTTCTGATCCTCGTCGAGTATAGCAAATACCAACGCCTCAACGGCTTCCTCATTAAGAGCGAGTGCTCCGGCAATAGCCGATAGTGCTCCGTCAACGCGGATTATAGGAGGCAAACCAACCTGTAGATGTAGATCTGAACCTTTGCGTTTTACTACTTCTTCCAGTAGCACTTCGATTCTGGGATTACCCTGCATTAATACCCCCCTGTTGTCTGAAGTGACTGTAGATTTTCGATGTTATTTTATTAACCACCCTGATTCTCCGTATGTAATTTTGTCGTTTCTAGTATTTTATGCATTATCGGCTGCCGCTACTCGGTTAGCCTCATCTATGGTGGTAAGCCCGGCAAGAGCCTTAAGATAGCCGTCTTCCCTCATAGTCACCATTCCTTGGCTTTTGGCAACGGTCTGGATCTCACCGCTGGTAGCCCTTTTTAAGATAAGTTCTTGAATCTGCTCACTAACCGTGAACACTTCATATAACCCTAGTCTACCACGATAACCTTCCGGGGTATCAATACTGTCGATGCCCTTAGTTAAAGTATAAGCGCTTTGGCCCTTCAGAGGCAAGTTTTCGAATCCTAGATCGGTTGCAAGTTTTTGCTGTTCGTCTGTACTATTTGGCAATAGGCGACCAACTGTTTCGTTAATGCTAGTCGCCTCTACCGGAGTGGAGTGATAGGTCGTATGCTCCGTACCGATACGTCTTACCAGCCTCTGGCCTATGACGGTACGGACTGTAGATGCAATAAGAAAAGGCTCTACTCCCATATCCAGAAGACGTGGCAGAATTCCTGACGCTGAATTAGTGTGGAGGGTACTGAATACTAAATGCCCCGTAAGCGCCGCCTGTACTGCTAACTCGGCCGTCTCCTTGTCCCTTATCTCTCCAACCATAATAATATTAGGATCCTGGCGAAGTATTGAGCGTAAACCCGTGGCAAACGTGAGCCCTACCTCAGCATTAACTTGTATCTGATTAACTCCTGGCATTTTATATTCAACCGGATCTTCCAGGGTTACAATATTAATCGACTCGTTGTTAACCTCCTGGAGCAAGGCATATAGAGAAGTAGACTTGCCTGATCCCGTCGGTCCGCTAGTCAGAATCATCCCGGATGTTTGTTTGAGAGCCTCACGGATAGTTCGAAGTGGCCGGCCAATATATCCCATATCTTCAAGTTTTAGACTTGTGCCGGACTTATCTAGTAATCGGATTACAACCTGTTCGCCCCATACCACGGGAGCTATGGCAATACGAAGATCAATCTCCTTGTCTCCCAACTTTAATGTTGATTGACCGTCCTGTGGTATCCGATGCTCATCAATTTTTAAGTTAGACAGAATTTTAATTCTCGAGATTAAAGGTGGCTCGGTAGACTTAGGTAATTCCATAATCTCCCGAAGTACACCATCAATGCGACAGCGAATTTTTAGGCTATTTTCTAATGGTTCGACGTGGACATCGCTGGCTCTGTTTTTAGCGGCATAGTCTAGGATTGTAGATAAGGCCTTGCTGATCGGCGAATCTTGTACGATGGTTTTTATGTTGCTTTCGGTTGGCTGTAATAGTTTGTTTCTAGGTTTTTTCGTTTGCTCTGTTGCCAGATCAGCCAACTCTAACGCCTTCAGCTCCCCTACTTCTGCCTGAGTTAGCTGCAACTGGTACTGCTTAAGTATTTGACGTATTCCTTCTTCACTGGCAGAGTACACCTTTAAGGGTCGACCTATTCTATTGCTAAGGAAATCTACCGCTTGCACGTTGTCTGCGTCCAGCATGGCGACCACTAACCGGTGTTGCATCTCACCTAAAGGTACCGCCATATATCGCTCGGCTATATCTTCCGGCAAAAGATTTAATACAGCTGGAGAAATTCTAACTTTTAAGAGGTTTACGTATGGCAAGCCATTGGCATCTGCCGTTAGGTGAGTTAGTTGTTCGTTGTCAACATGACCTTCACTAACCAGCAAACTCATAAACGGAACATGCTTTTTGATCGCCTCTTCTTTAAGTTTTACGAGTTCGTCGTTAGTTAAAAGCTGTCTGCGTAGCAGCGTCTCTTCGACTTTCTGCTGGGTAGACGCAGATAACACACTCATGCTACGGCTATTTCCTAACTTCCGTTGGTCGAATTAAACGGTGTGGTATTGGAGTTACTGGATATGTGAATAATTTTCGTAGGATCAATAGCCTTAGAATTAAAGTATCTAGGATCGGGAGTAGTAAACTCGGTGCTAATTGGCTGTACGACTTCTACCTCCTGCTGACGGTTCGCCGGTGTGGTAATAATCTTACCCGCTAAGACAAGAGACACAATACCGCTTAACACCGCCACGCCAATGATAATTGCTATATTTTGCTGTTTCATTTAACCACCTCGCTTTGGATCGAATATTGCACGGCGGGCTGATAATACGTATAAGCCGTAATGGTAGCTGTTAGGCTAGCATCATTCCCCGATAATTGAATTGTTTGAATAACTATCGGCCTAATCGAATCTTGCAGAGTTTGAACTACCTGCTGGATCGAGCTATAAGGACCGGTAACACTAACCTGAAAAGGTATTTGGACGGCCGTCGGAACAGAACCTGTTTGAGCCGGAGGCAGCGACAAGCTGTTATCCGTGCCGGATATACTGTTTATCGTATAGTTCGGATTTGACAGCAGGTTATACAAACTGCTGACGAGCCCGGGGAAATCATACTGGCTGGGCAGTGCATCGAGAACAATTTCTGCATTGTTACCGTCGTTCTGGCCAGTCCCCGAAGTGCTCCCTCCTAAAACGTTTTGGGATGTGTCAATAAACTTCTGATACGAAACAATCAGCTGTTTAACTGTCGCTGCATTAGATTTTAGTTGTAGATCCGCAGTATGTTTAGCGCTAATGACACGCTGCTGATAGCTGTATTGGCTCAATAACGTCTTGGACGATACGATCGTAAAGACCGCCACAAATACTGCCACGGCTATAATAACCATGATTCTCTGGTTGAGCTTGTTAACTGTTTCTTGCTTAATAGATGGTTTTTTTGCGATAGCCATAGTTATCTCCTAAGGAGTAGTAGATTTTACTGTATTATTATTGGTCCCCGTAAACAGTGGCAGCTCCTGGGTTGAGCGCGAACGGGTGGTGATTTCATTCGGCACTGTTAGTTGAAGCCCGCTACTTGATGCGCTAAAGATGGTCGGGTCAAAGCTAGCCGTAATATCAAAGTTAGCCCCTTGAGTTTTTGTCCCAAAGCTAGACAATACCACTCTTGAAAATGCCGAAGGATTATTAGAAGAGTGCGCAACGCTATAGGTAGTAAACTTTAGGGTGTCCACAAATTTATCAACCGTACTTAGAGAGTCGGCTGTACCGGTAAGTTCAATACTATCGGCGGTAAAGTTAAGATTAACCTCGCTCAAGTCTACTTGCTGGGGTGTTATTTGCGAGATATATCCAAACAATCTGCTGACAACGGGCTTGCTGTTCTCTAGGGCAGGAAGTGAGTTGAGCTGATTTTGTAACGTTAGAAGCCTATTCAAAGAAGGCGTCGATTTAATTTGGGCTTCATAGTGAGCAATGTCTGAATTAACATTATTCAAGCTGTGCTTTTGTAGGCCATCAACTACGCTAAACATAGCAAGCAAAGTAAGGACGCTTATGATAATAACGGCACCGGATACGGTAATTGCCAGTCGCTCGATGCGTTTTGCTTTTATAAGAGCAAGTTTTACGTCCGGAAGAAGGTTAAACTGTATCATACGCTACGCTCCGCCAAACCTACGGCTACTCCAAAATGATTGGATATAGCCAGAAGTTCATTCTGCCTTTCAGGCGCAAATGCTACGTTGCGCCAAGCGTTGCCTATCTCGACGTTCAAGCCGAACTTATTGGCTATATAAAGTGGAAATTCCGGCAGAACAGACGCGCCCCCCGTAACGATTATTCGGTCTAGTTTTGCATCGGTATACCTGGCCTGGAAAAACTTAATGGATTTTTCTATTTCGCTGGTCAGCAAATCTACGGTACTTAGAATAGCTTGATAAACCTGTCCTTCTAACTTGTCCTTGGCCATACCAAACTTGAAGACAAACTGTTGGGCCTGTTTATTGTCAATGTTAAGATTTTGTGCTGCTGCTTTAACAATTGACTCCGTGCCCGTCGGTATCGCTCTTGTTAGCCTTGGCGCTCCGTTCATGATGATCACCAGATCGGTGCTTCTACTGGCCATGTCTATAACCATTTCTGGGAGAGTAGAGTCATTGGCTATCAAAGCCCTAGTTACCGCAAGATTATCGGGTTCAAATGCTATTACGTTCAAGCCAATTGATTCAAGCAAGTTTAACCTTTGTTCAACAAAACTATTCGTTACGCTGGATAATAGAATCTCGAGTTTAGTTTTATCCTTAGGCGAATCTCCCAGCAAGACCCAATCAATCTTGGAATCGTTAATCGGAGTCGGTATCAGTGAATCTGCCTGATAATTAATCGATTTGTTTAATTCATCTTTGCTCAATCGGTCGACATCTACTACGGTAGTAAAAACTTTTTGCGATGGTATACCAACGCTTACATCTTTTATAGTGATGTCGGCTTGTTTTAAGAGTTCAGAAATCACTTTCCCGAGCGATTCCTGGTCAGATTTTGCATCACTTAATGCTACAGTAGCAGTCAAAGGCACGTAAGCATATTTTACTAGTGATTTCATGGGACCCACGCCTCTTAGCTGCACCACTCTAACGGCAGTAGTGCCTATATCCAAGCCAAAAAATTCATTAGTCCCACTCAATAAACGCATACTGTTCCGATTATACCATAAGCACCAGAGAGCCTGTAAAACAACTTTAATATCCACACATATTCGTTAGACGAACATGGAGTGCCCTTCTATAACTAAACTTGAAACACCCTTGTCGCCGCTTGGCGTAGTACTCGTATACACATCGTATTATGAGATGACCACGTGATTCTAAGTACTGTGTCTATGCCGGCCAAAGGGGACCCGAGGCTGGCATAGATGCTCCCAGGTTTAATATTAATTAGGGGATCACCTCATAAGTTTGTCCTTATCCAGTCTGGGGTGTTTGGTGTGCTCATTAACGACGCTAGCTACTAGCTCATTGGTTTCGTGTCTCCTACGTATTGTAGTGCCTTAGATTTAGGGGCCAGGACTTCCAGACTCCCGTGGCCAATCTTTAGCTTTTGTTTCCATAGGTAGCTTGTCGAATTGCTGACAGCAAATGCCTCCTTCGTTGCTGCTTCGCCATAACAGTCATAAAAACTTAAGTCCTTTTTTTCTGTGCTCAATAACCTTACGCTCTTTATGGTGGGTTATGTAAGTTGAGTTCATAGCTTTACGAGCATAATCCGCCACAGAGCCATACAAGAAGACTGTTTTACCTATACCTTCGTGAGCCGCTTAATCCTCCTAATTTGTTATTAGCCAGGAGTCCAATATGTTTCTGAACTTGTGCAGCCATACCCCGTCCAGCTCACTATATATTTACAGTGTTACTGGGTTAGCTTTGTGTTTCATGATAGTTGTTTGACTTAATTGTCAGCCTCTATGAATTGCGCCAGAATTTCATCGGCATTTAGTCCGGCCTGGGTTAGGTAACCGTATGCTGTCTCGAGAGCTTCTGCAAATGGTAGTGATTTAATGTCCTCTAGCGTTTTGTCGTCAAAACCATGCTCTGCGTAAAGTTCACCAAGAACAGTTACTATTTCTAAACTTAACGGATCGTCCTCATGTGGTCCTTGGATTTCCTTGGTTATAAGGGTAATTAGCGTATGGCTTACGCCGTCTTCATCTGGCTGATCATAATATTCTTCGCGTAGTCCCAGATCGGCGAGAAATTCCTCTTCTTCCTCTGGGCTTAGACAGTCGATACGTGTCAAGGCGCCAGATGTACTGTCGCCAATCATATCGGAGAGCATCGCCTTTGAGGTTTCAATGAAACGAGCCATTTCTGGATGGAGGCCATCTTCATTATGAAGATAGTGGCCTTCAATATAGATACCCCCAGGCACCAGTACTCGGGCCAGTTCTCTTAAGAAATTCTTTGTCGCTTGTTTATCCAGTGCAGCACGTAAGCCTTGACTCGATATTAAATCAAAGCTAGCATCGTCAAATGGAAGTTGCTCGGCAGAGCCCTGAACTAGGCCTGTATGGGCTCCTGCCCTTTCTTTTGCAATCTTTAATAATTCTGGGTTACGTTCTAGTCCTACGACGTTATTTGCACTACCTTCCAAGATTGCTAAAGATTTACCCACCCCCGTACCCACGTCAAGAGCATTATAAAAATGGCTGGGGTTATCGCTATTATTTACCCAAGACCGTATAACGTTTCCTTGTCCTTCGCGAACTTTGCTTGAGCTGAAACCCTCTATAACATCAAACCAATACTTACCATTTGAGGCTCGCTGAGCCATCAAGTTATAGCGTTCAGCTTGTGGTGTATTACGGACAGTGTCAGCCATGGTAATCAACTCATCAGCTGAAATATCGGCGGCGATACTAGCCTGTTCAGGATGATCACCTTCAGCACGAACCCATTCATATGCCGCTTGCCATAATTGACTATCCGTAGGACGTTCTTCAAATTCATCGAGCAGTACCTGTCGACGCTTTGCTCGAGCCTCTACGGATAAAGCTTGCAATTCGTTAGATGGATTTATTTCTGACATTTGTGTTAATTAGTACATTTATACGTTAACATAATTTCGTATATGAGTCAATGCAGTCCGCCCGGATTTAATCCAGAACTGCAGTAAAGCTAAACTAGCAATCCGGAAAGAGGGGTCAATTAGTGAGACAGTGTGGCTCTCCCGGCCTAAAGTAATAGGCGCTCAAGCAGTATTTAGCCAATCTACCTACCAGGACAAGCTTTTTACCGTTTTTAAGATGCTGATAAAAATAGCAACGGAAGAAATAGCCACGATATGCGAAATAATAATAACTTATGCAAGTTCTCCATCTGTAAACAAGGCTTGGTTTAAACGCTAGGTATTGGTATAGTTATTCTCCAAACCAACCTTTTGAGTTAAGCTTTAGCTTACCCGAACCAGACGATAAACATACGCGTGGATATTCACGAAAATTTATAGAGAGATTATGGTAATGTACTATTTAAGTTATAGCTCAGTCACTATTTTGGGTGCAGTTTTGGCAAGCTTGCTGTCAAAAGTTAGCAGCGGCACGGCATTATTCAGCTCAGCATAAGCTGTAAGGCACGCGTCAACAAAAGAAATTTTCTCACATGACACATAGCGCGGTATCGCTTTCTCTAACATGGCTTTATTGCAGATAATTTGAGGTATACTCGTAAGCCCTAGCAATAGCTTGCTAATAAGCTGTCTGTCAAAATTATACATTTTACCCGACAGAATCCATACGGACTCAAACAACACAGCATCCTCCAGTATTAAACTCTTGGATTTAGATGAGTCTATCAAGTGCAATATCTTATCCAACTGCTCAGGCACATCCCTGAGTAGTAGCCTAAGGATTATATTAGTGTCAAGGCTTTTCATAAGCTATCCATCAGACTATCTCGAACTCTTCAGATAGTGCTCTGTTGCACCATTTTCCCCTGCCTCATTAATAGCATTGTCTAGCTCTTCATCACTTAGGGGCTTGATGTTGTGCTGCTTTAGATGTGCTGCAGTCTCTTTATGTAATTCTTCAAGCCTACTTTTCCAGTCGTTTTTTTCGATGGTTATCTTGTTATTTCTTTCAACCTTGAAGTTTATAGACTCTCCGGGCTTAATTCTCATACTACGACGTATACTTACTGGAATAGTTACTTGTCCTTTTCTAGTCATTGTAGTACTATATATCATAGTAGCATGCTATCAGAAGTAATACTAATTGTAAAGGTATTACCTAATAAAAAATCGTGGTTTGTTGTAATCCGAGTTAAAGAAATTTTGACCGCATTAACTTATTTAAGGCCTAGGCTGGCAATAAATATTGTATGAGCCGGGAGGCTTCTGTGAAATTATCAGCAATCATATGCATACCTGTTTGGGCTTTTATATATTCTGTTGATTTTTAGTAGCTAGGCCAAGCACAATTGCTACTGCACAGCACCGAAAAAATAGTAGCGGCAATTTTTCTCCTAGCCCAGCCTTGCATAGCATCCCAATCTATAGAATCTGGATTATAGTCTAACTGATGCTGTTCGGCGAATATTGGAGTAGTTATTTGTTCGGCTTGTATTTGTAGTCTATCGGAGCTAACTACCACGCCTTCACGATCAAATATTACCGCCTCTATACTTTTCGCGTATCTAAATAGAGGGTCACGCATAGGCATAGAAGCTCTAAACGGATTCAACAGATAAATAAGTTTATTACAGATAAGATTATTGATAAAATAATAGCAACGCAAAAGGAGCCTGTTATATGGGGTCATATACCCATTTTATTTTCAGAAGAGGTTGGTTTAAATGCTAAGTATTGGCATTATTGGCTTACCTAACGTCGGTAAATCTACATTGTTCAACGCGCTTACTGACAATAATATACTGGCGGCTAACTATCCATTTGCAACAATTGAGCCAAATACAGGTACTATACCCGTACCGGATGAGCGGCTTCAGGTTCTTAGCGAGTTATACAAGAACGCCCCAATCAAACCAGCGAGCGTAACTTTCGTAGATATCGCCGGGCTTGTATCAGGTGCCTCAAAAGGAGAGGGACTGGGCAACTTGTTCCTTGCTCACATACGCAGCGTTGGTGCCATTATTCATGTGGTCAGAGCATTTACCGACAGTAATGTTCAGTACGTTTACGACAATCATAACCCTGCCAAAGATATTGAGATCGTGAATACTGAACTTGTTTTGGCGGATCTGCAGACAGTTACTTCGCGAATTACAAGGCTCGATAAGGAAGCAAAGTCTAATCCTAAACTAATTCCATATGCCGCCGCAGCCAAAGAAATTGAACACTTACTCGATACCGGAAAACCTCTGTTTTCGCTACCGGATAATGTTGATGATAACAAAGAGAGTGTCATGAGAGATTTTCAGCTCCTAACATCAAAACCCATAATCTATGTTTTTAATGTCGACGAAGATCAGCTAACAAATACCGAATACCAAAAAAAGCTTAGTGCTCTTGTGGCGCCATCTCACAGTTTATTTATATGCGCAAAATTAGAAGATCAGTTACGCGAATTAGACGAAGAAGATCGGGTTGAGTTACTGAAAAGTTACGGTCAAACCGAATCTGGTCTGTCTCAATTAATTAAGGCTAGCTATGAGGTACTCGGTCTTCAAAGCTTTCTGACGGCCGGAGAAAAAGAGGTTCGAGCTTGGACAATACACAAAGGAGCTACCGCGCCCCAGGCTGCCGGGGTTATACATAGCGATTTTGAAAGAGGTTTCATAGCAGCAGAGATAGTGGACTACAAAGATCTTATATCGGCTGGATCAATATCAACAGCACGATCAACCGGTAAAGTGCGCACTGAAGGTAAAAGCTATATCATGGGACCCGATGACATTGTCGACTTTAGATTCAATACGTAGTCCTGGAATCCGCTCCGCTGAACCTGCGACGCCTAGTAAAAGGCAATCTGTTCCCCGGATAGAGATTCGATCGAGTCGTCAACTCAAGAGGGAATTTTATAAACCGGTTGTGATCGGATTTATAAATTGGTGAGGCTTGCTGCAAGGATGGATAATCCTGAGGTGTAAGTCTTTCGGGTGAGTCACGATCATCGCCGTATCGGTTATACTGACTATCGCTCGACAATACGGCTGCCGGCTCCTGATTCTCGATACCGCTAATTGCTTGACTCATCCGTTGTTCTAGTAAAGTCTCGCCGGCTTTTGCGGCAATCATTTTTTCCTGAGTGTAAATCAAGATGTCCCGTAGATGAATACTATTCCAGCTAGTGAAGGTCAAATCTTTATTGGGCGTAGAAATACATATCGTTGCATTCAACAAACGATGGTTATAATCGACCTGCCCTATCTTGTCATACCATATCGCTTCCAAAGTAAGATACATAGGTTTCCGATCAACCAGTATTAAGCGTCGGTCACTGGCAGTAAGCATCGCGAACCCGCCTACGTAGTGTCCGTTCACGCATTTGTGTATACGCTCATCAGGTGCCAGCACTTTACTTAATTCCTTTATTTCACCCCTGCCCCAGAAACGAAAATCTGACCCACTGGACTTTATCTGATCGAGTAATTCCTGCATTGCCATCATAATCCCTAACCTCCAGTCTTGATCTTACGAACCATGTTTCCGAAACTGTACGATAGAATTCTATCCCAACAGTGTCAATGAAATCAGTAATTTCAATCACACCCGACATAAGACATTCATCACATTGTTAAACAGCACTGTTATGAAACGGCCATGAAGATTTACCGGCTTTTTAGTATCTAGACTTTATGGCATATAATCTATACATGTTGACCACCAAACAAGACCTGCAAATTCTGACTGAGTTCTTCCTGGGCGGTACGTTTATTGAGTACAAAAAGGGTGATTTTGTAGTGAGGCCCGGCAGTGATGAACCGGGAGTATTCTACATAGCCTCAGGACTGGTTAAAGCATACGATATTACTAAGTATGGAGAGGAAAATCTGCTCATCATCAGAAAGCCTGGAGATTTGTTGGGGCTAACTTGGGCCATAACGGGTGAAAATAGACACATTATCTACGAGGCCCTTCTCCCAACTAGTGTTTGGCATGTCTCTAGAGAAAAGTTTCTTGATTTTATTCGTACCAATCCTTCCGCAGCCCTTCCTCTAGTAGGAATGCTTACCGAGATGTACCGGCTTCATTCAATTCGAATACTAAACCTGGAATACAGAACTGTTCGCGAGAGACTTATCGCATTCTTACTTGATATGGCTGAACGTTTCGGAGAATCAACACCGGAGGGGCTGCTAATATCTGCACCGCTAAGACATCAAGATATAGCCAGCTCAATAAATTCCAGTCGCGAGACAACCAGCCGGGAGATAGCCTACCTGGAACGTCAAGAGCTAGTGTCCAATGAGCAACTCTTAATAACTATCAAAGACACCGAGAAGTTACGAGACTATTTAGTAGGCTCATAATGATTAACGCTGCCGGGCTGTTCAAGCTGTTGCCAATGTTGGACAACATTCTGTATAGTTTTTACGACCGCGTCATGGTCGGGTATATCCATAATCTCATAATAGTGATCGGTGTTGATGTAATCAGTTAAAACATTGAGACAAAAAATATCGTCAGCCAGCACGTGCATACGATCTACTGCCGGAACACTGGCTAACGGAGTTGCTATTACCAAGCTGGACATAGGTACGGATTTTAAAAATTCTGCGGCAGCATCAAGAGTTGATCCGTCATTCAAACCATCCGAAACCAGTATGACATTGTGATGAGTTAACAAATCCCTCCTGATGAGATTGCCGTTTCTTAGGAGAGTATTCATCTTATGGATCTTCTCTATGCGCTGCCCTTCAATATACGTCCTAAATTCACCCTGTATCTCATCAATCTCACCCGCCGAGTAAAGTGCATTGTATACCATTTGACCGTCTTGCCCGACAACGGCGGCCGCTTCGTTTTCCCTGGGTAGAACTATCGACTCAGTCAGTAGCATCGTTAATACGCACCTTAATTTTAGAGCTATTTGAGCTCCAACCATAATACTGCCATCGCTCAGGGCTACGACCGCACAAGTTTTCTGAGCGTATTTTGGAGCAATTTGTTCCGCTAGTAACTTACCGGCTTCAAGACGACTTTTAAAATACCGCATCTACCTAACAGCCTATCATTTAAACAAACTATTTTAAACTTTATAATATCTTCTCGACATAAAAGCACAATAATTAAATTTATTTGGCTCGTTCTATATACTCACCGTTCCTGGTATCAACTTTTATCACATCACCGGTTCTAGTAAAAGCCGGAACCTTAATATGTATGCCTGTTTCTAATTCAGCGTCTTTGAGAACATTGGACGTAGTATCTCCCCTAACCACCGTTTCGGTATAGGTAACTTTTAATGATACCGCCTTAGGTAATTCAGCGTTTATGGGTCTGGAATCAAACATTTGGAGCTGTAATACATCACCTTCTTTTAAATAACCGACTTGATCTCCCATAATCTTTTCGGGAACCTCAAACTGCTCGAACGTCTCTTCGTCCATGAAGTAATACGTTTGATTATTATTATATAGGTACTGAACCGTTTTATTCGTTACGTCTGCGCTATCAATTTGTTCATTACCCTTAAAAGTCTTGTCGAGAACCCTACCGTCAAGCAAGCTTTTAATTCGTACATTGACTATTGAACCGCCCCTACCCATCACCTTCTGAGCATAGTCGACTACCCTGTAAGGAATGTTATCGAGTTGAAAAATAGTGCCTTTTTTAAGATCTGTTATAGATAACGCCACTGCCTTTCCCTCCGTAAATTCTGTGTTTTAGCTGTTAGCGACAAATGGTAAAAGCGCTAGATGACGAGCGCGTTTTATGGCCTTGGCCAGCTGTCTTTGTTGGGTTTCGCTCAAACCGGTCTTTTTTCTAGATTCTATCTGCCCATACACATTGACATAATGCTGTAAGGTTTTAAAGTCCTTGTAGTCAAAATATGCTACATCTGTTCTGTTCTTGAATATTTTTGCCATGTTAATTAAATATCTCCTGCAATATTAATGACGGTTTTACTATTAAAAAGGAATCTCGTCTAAATTTATCGGTTCATCTCCAATATCTTCAATGGTCACTTCATCGGCTGTTGCTTTTTTGGCCGGCTTCGATTTTTTGGATTCAGAAGGCTGCGGATTTTGATCGGTATCAGAACCGTTTAAACCTGAATTATCTTCAGATCCGCGACTGTCGAGAAATGTTACGTCGTTTGCAACAACGTCAAGCTTGCTTCTTTTCTGACCATCCTGTTCCCATGAACGATACTGCAGACGACCAATGACCAAACAGCGTCGACCTTTAGTTAGGTATTGTGCTACTCTATCCCCTAAATTTGCCCAAGCTACAATATCTACAAAATCGGTTGCTTCTTTCCATTCACCACCGGCATCCCTGTAGCTCCGATTTAAGGCTAGTCCAAAACTACAGACACTTTGACCCGTTGGTGTCTGACGTAATTCAGGATCACGAGTTAAATTACCCATCAGTATGACTTGGTTTACACTTCTCGCCATAACATCCTCCTAGCTTTATTAAACTTAGATGAAAATAACGCGCCTTGTATCATTGTAATGCTCGATTTATTATGCGACACCTTTAGTTTTCCTCTTCGCCATTGCCGTCTGTAGCGGAATCGTCAACGTCAAGACTATTGTCATTATCTGTTTTTCCATCACGCTCTGCTGCCTTTTTAAGCTTCTCCGCTCGGGCGGTCTCTGCCTTAGCAATTGCTTTCAAATCCGGCTTTATGATCAAAAAACGGATCACTTCGTCGGTTATATTAAGTGTTGCTTCGATCTTGCTAACACTATCTACCGGTAAATTAAGCGTATAAATCACATATATGCCGGATTCGTGCTTCTTAATAGGATAGGCTAGTTTGCGTTTGCCCCAGATATCGGACTTTACATTTTTACCACCGTTTGCCATAAATATCTTCTCGATCCTAGACGTTGCCTGACTCAAATCAATCTCAAGATCCGGGTCATAAATAATGGCTATTTCATATTGATTCACTAGTTGTACCTCCTTTGGTTTATCGCAATTTTCTGATCTAAACAACATAGTACGTCTATGCTGATGAGCCCTCAGAACAATGGACTACGCCCGCATGCCTAGTTTATTTGACTGCCGCGAGCTTGAGTTTTTGTGATGCTGGTTATTATACCTTGACAGGGCTACTTCTACAAGGGGTAAAACGGCATGACGATCTTTATGACAAGTTATCATCGGATTCAGGAAGTGGGGTTTCCTCCATTCCGGAATCACTCGCGAACACTTCATCCATGTTTTTAACCAATACTTCCCTGGGACGAGACCCGTCAGCCGGACTAACTATTCCCTGCTCTTCCATCGTCTCGATAAGACGTGCCGCACGGCCATAACCAATCCTAAGCCTTCGTTGCAAAAGACTGGTGCTGGCTTTACGAGCTTCAAGCACCACATGAACAGCGTCGCGCCACATATCGTCGTCAGTATCCTGCCCACCATAATCCGCAACCACTCCACCCTTACCATTTAACTGTACGGGCTGACTTATTATCTCCTCATTATACTGGGGTGGTCGTTGCATTCGGACAAAATCTGTTACCCTGTGAGTTTCTGCTTCGTCTATATAAGCACCCTGTACGCGTTTTGGCTTGGGCATCTCCGCAGTAAGCAGCAACATATCTCCTTGTCCTAAAAGTTTTTCGGCGCCGATTTGATCTATGATTGTTCGGCTGTCAACCTGGCTGGCTGTAGTAAAGGCTATCCGCGCTGGTATATTTGCTTTAATTAGCCCAGTAATAACATCCACGCTTGGTCTTTGCGTGGCTAGCACCAGGTGTATGCCAACGGCTCTTGCTTTTTGAGCTATTCTGACAATTAAAGATTCTACTTCTCTTGCTGCCATCATCATCAGATCGGCAAGCTCATCAATCACTATAACGATATAAGGCATTCCCTCGGTCTGTTTGAGATTGTTATACTCTGCAATATTACGCTTGCCGGCATCGGCGAGCGCTTTGTATCTTCTCTCCATCTCAGCAACAGACCACTTTAATGCACTAATACACTTCTCGGGCTCGGTAATAACGGGACTCAGCAGATGAGGCATATCGTTATACGGTGCTAGCTCAACCTGTTTTGGATCTACCATTATAAGCTTAAGGTCACTCGGGGTATTGTGATATAAAAGACTGGTAAGGACAGCATTTATCATGACTGATTTACCAGAACCGGTCTGTCCGGCTATAAGCAGGTGAGGCATTTTATCCAAATCCGCCACAACACAAGTACCGGCAATGTCTTTACCGATCACAAACCCCAAAGGACTCGTCAGTTCAGCCCACTCTCGTGACTGTAGGAGGGCGCTGATTCTGACTGTTGCCGGTTTTACATTTGGCACCTCAATACCGACGGCTCTCTTGCCGGGTATAGGAGCTTCTATGCGAATTGAGTGAGCCGCTAAATCAAGAGCAAGGTTATTCTCCAAGGCTGTTAATTTGGTCAGTTTAACACCGGTCGGTGGTTTCAAAGTATACTGAGTGACCCGTGGTCCTATATTCGCCCCTTCCATCTCAACATCGATATTAAAATTAGCCAGCGTATCTTTTATTATCCGGGCGTTACCCTCAACGTCGCCGGCATCTGCCTTATCCTGCTTCTGATTAAGTAAGTCTACTCCGGGGAACTTCCAGTCAGGATCGCTGGCTAGCGTTAGGGCGCTGTGATTCTCCGAGGTGGTCATTTTTTGTGCAGTATCTTTGAGGGAACTTAAGCGAGCCGCAGGCATATGATGCTCGACGGGTACACCCTCGTTCAACTTAAAAGTACTACGCGCCTTTAATGCTGCTATGTCGGTGTCATGATTGTCTTCGTCGTCAGATCTCTTGAACAACGCTCCGATTTTAACAAGCACTTTCGGAGATATACCAAAAGCAAAGAAAATAGCAAAAACAGTAAAAATTAGAAACACAAATGAAGCCGGCAACTTGTCGACCGCTCTCAGTACTACTCCCCCAACAAGCCTGCCCACGCCACCACCGTGACCGCCACGCCAACTACCCGACGCATCCTTGGTAGCCATAGCTGCAAATAACCAGCTGGAACTAAATATCAATACCGCCAACATGCTGAGAAATTTGTTTAAGGGTATCCTGTGCTCTTCCTGACCGAACTTAATAATCCCCCAATATATCAATGCTACCGGCACCAAAAATGCCGCCCACCCAAAAGTCCAATACGCGCCATGGAACAAATCCATAGGTAAAGGACCTCCGGTACCGAATCCCCCGATAAGTATAAAAAGTGCCGCTACTATCAGTAGCGTGGCAGCGCTCATCCTCCAAAACGGAGTATTCTCTGTTGTAGTGTCTTTTTTCTTTGACCGTGTTTGTCTTTTCTTTTTGGCCATTGTATTGCTTATTATACCAGTCTAAGCCGAGTCATTACAGTTACCCTGGTCTATATTAATTAATCCGGTTTGATTCTTAAATTACGATTACCTGGCGCGTCCCGTCTATAGTTTTTATTGGTCGAGCGCAGCAGCAGCCATAGCTTCGTCAAACTGTCTTAAGCTTAGTCGCATGGCTTCATCCTGGACGTTCATGCTTCCTATATAAGATTTCATAGCGGGATTAACCACCTTCTCGATATCATCCACGGTTTCATTGTCCGCGCTCCCACTATAAGCAGTTACTCCTAGTCGTATCCGATCGAAGGCTTTTTCAGAGGCAGCTTCAGCCTCTTGATCGCCGAGCGTACGACCAGAAACACTAGGAGCATGCCAAATGTCTTCGTTGTAGGGCCTTGTCAATATTTCGGAATTGCTCATAGCCATACTATAGCAAATATTTATGTTATTGTCAATCGGGCTGATCCTGTCCGAGTAGCCGTGCTCTCATTTCTTGAAATCTACGTTGTTGGCTTTGTGCTATATCTTCTGCCGACTTTGTTTTATCGGCATGGACCGTCTGGGTTTCGCCCTTACCACCAATAACATTGACCACTGGAATTACAATAGGACTACGTTGGGTTTTTTCGAACAGAAAATGAGTGACATGATCCTTAAGTTCAGATTTAAACCTGTCGAGATCAACCCTCTTAAACCTTTGTCCGACGGCTCGTCTTAATTCCTGACGTAAACCGTTCATCACCTCTTCATTCTCGCGCATATATATAAAACCTCGACTTATTATATCCGGACTTGTTAGTAGAGATCCGCTTTTTTTGTCTACGGTAAGTATGACCGCCACTAGCCCCTCCTCGCTTAGCAATACCCTGTCCTTCACTACAACACTACTGACGATTGAACCGGTTTGATCAACAAGCAGACTGCCAAATGGAATCTGTCCGCCAGTTTCCCATTTATCTGCTGTAAATAGTAGGCTATCGCCATTGTTGGCTTGTATTATATTGCTTCTTTGCCAGCCTTCTTCGACAGCAATCTCAGCATGATATTTACGATTAAGAGATCCGGCGTATATCGGAATGAAGAATTTTGGCCTTATAAGATGCAACATTTCTTTTTGTTCGTCCCTGCGAGCGTGTCCGCCGACGTGTAATGGTCCCACTCCATCGACTTCATGGGTAGGATTGCGGTAAAGGTGAACTCCTTTTTGAGCCAGCTCATTACCTATCTCCTGGTAGCGTACTTCATTCCCTGGTATGGGGTTCGAGCTTACAACAACGGTATCTCCTTCGTGAAGTTTGACATATTTGTGATCACCGGTTGCCATGCGCTGAAGAGCTGAGCCCGGCTCTCCTTGTCCGCCGGTACAGACAACTAGAATCTCAGCGTCCCGCAGATTGGCAATCGACTGCATAGGAACAACCGTTCCTTTCGGTATCTTTAATATGCCTTGCCTTACAGCAATCTCTGCGTAGCTCATCATGCTACGACCATCCAAAGCTACTTTGCGCCCTGAGTTTACCGCAGCGTTAACTATCATTTGTACTCGGTTCATGTTACTGGAAAAGATAGCAACAAATACCCGGCCTCCAGCGTGCCCTATAATATCGTGAAAACTATCCTGAAGCGTATGTTCCGTTAATTGGCGTCCCGGAATATCGGCATAGGTACTTTCGCTCAGCAGAACCAACACTCCTTCATCTCCTAACGCTTTCAGACGATCTTTGTCGCTCGGTTTATCATCTAACGGTTCGGGGTCCAGTCTAAAATCTCCGGTATTAATGATTCTTCCGACCGGGGTATCGACTACTATACAGCTGGACTCGGGCACAGAATGTGTAACTCTTACCAACTCGACAAAAAAGTCGCCTAATTTTAGACGCTCATGGTTATCCATGTTCATTATATTGAGCTGAGGAGTAAATTCCACCCCTGTTTCTGCATACAAATCTTCAAAGCTCTTACCCACCACGCCTAGAGTAAAGCGTGAACCATATATCGGTGCCGGATATTTTGGAACTATGTGTTTAAGGCCGCCAAGATGGTCTAAATGTCCATGACTTATGATATAGCCCTTTAGTTTATTTTTTATAGACTCTAGGTATGCCGGATCTGCAACCATGTAGTTAATCCCGGGGAGGTCTATTCCCAGGTTATTTCCGCAGTCCAAGATAATAGCTGAATTTTGCCACTCAATAACCTGCATGTTTTTTTCACCGATTGCTTCTTGACCTCCGAGAAAACTTATTTTAAGTTTATTGAAGTCGTCCTCGAGAACATTAGCTCTCCTGGGCCGTGAACCGGGAGCCCCATCAGTGGCCGAAGCATACTGATCGGCAATTTTTTGAGCGTCATCCTGCGAACGTTTTTGTGCTCTGATTGCTGCACCACGACTGTTCTTGTTGCTCTTCTGAGAGCCGGCATTATTATTCTGCCCGTTAGCTGGTTTGTTGTTTTTGTTGATTTGATTTGGATTCATGTATTTTCTCCTTATGTCGTTATAGTTAGTTGTTCTATTAGCTAATATTTATTTAAAATTCATTAATTTTGCTCATAATTACCGGAATCTTGACAAAATCGTCCACTAAAGTTTGTCGCATGCCCCCGTTATACAGGGCAGCAGCTGGATGAAATAAAGGCAATATGACCATGGTTCTTGGGGCAGAACCATGAACGACTACCTTCATACGTTTTGGGAGGCCGTGTACCTTACCGATCACTAGGTCTGGAAGAAAACAGTTTAGGCTATGCCGGCCCAAGGTTACAACCATTTGTGGCCGAATAATCTCAAGCTGTTTATATAAATACGGCAAAAAAACTGCTTTTTCTTCCGGGAGGGGATCTCTATTATTTGGCGGCCTATATTTAACAATATTGGTTATATAGACAGAATCACGGGTTAAATTAATCATCTCCAGCATTTCGTCGAAAAATTTACCGGCAGCCCCCACAAACGGCCTTCCCTGTTCGTCTTCGTTTTTGCCCGGCGCCTCACCAATAAAAACTATTTTCGCTGATGAAGATCCTTCGCCAAAAACCAGTTGATGTGCAGTCTTAGCAAGCTCAGGACAAATGTTATCTTTAAGCATCTTCAGCTTTAAATTATCGAGTAGATCTTGTTGTGCGGCCATGAAAAAACTTTCCGATTAAACTAATGAGATTTTTAAATGCGAAGACTATAAATAGTAATGACAGGATATACCACCACAGATTTCCTCTATCAAAGGCTAACAATATAAAACCGTACGATATACCAAACTCGAGCAATATCGTCAGGCCTAGACCGATTCTGGATGTATGGATTGTTGTATAGATTTTAGGTATTGATTGAAGCATTGATACTTATTAAGATTAAATGTTGCGTTGCTTGTCTTTAGGAAGTCTCAACAACATTGTTATTATTTGTCGCTTTTGCCGGTTTTATCGTCTCTAGTAACAGCCTTCATAGAGAGCTGCAGCCTTCCACGATCATCAATAGCAACTAACTTAACACTTACCCTGTCACCTTCTTTTACTACATCTGATGGTTTATCGACTCTGTCTTCGCTCATTTCGCTAACATGGACTAGGCCTTCTTTGCCTGGCAGTATCTCTACGAAGGCTCCAAAATCTAGCACGCTTACGACTCGGCAGTTTGTATAGACCTTACCTACTTCCGGTTCGGCAGTGAGAGTACGGATAAACTGAATAGCCCCGTCGATAGATTTTTTATCTGGACTGGCTATAAATACGGTACCGTCTTCTTTAATGTCTATCTCCGCACCTGTTTCGGCAATAATCTTATTAATCGTCTCCCCGCCCTTACCGATTACTTCACGAATTTTTTCCGGATTGATCTTTATGCTCTCTACCCGTGGTGCGTAAATACTCATTTCCTTGCGTGGCTGGGCTAAAGTATGGAGCATGTGATCTAGAATAAAGGCTCTTCCCTCTTTACCCTGTTTCAGAGCTTTCTTTAAGACCTCCGTTGACAACCCGTGTACTTTCATGTCCATCTGAAGCGCTGTAATACCTTTGGCCGTACCGGCAACCTTGAAATCCATATCACCGGCAAAGTCTTCAGCATCGGCAATGTCTGACAAGATGTACGGCTTATTATTATCCATGATGAGTCCCATAGCTATTCCGCTGACGGGTGCTTTAATCGGTACGCCAGCATCCATGAGAGCCAAACAACTGGAGCAGGTCGCAGCCATTGAAGTTGACCCGTTTTGACTCATAATCTCAGTAACTGAACGCATTGCATACGGAAAGTCTGATTCATCCGGAAGCACAGCCGAAAGAGCTCTCTCGGCAAGATACCCATGACCGATTTCACGGCGCCCTGGCGATCCTAATCTTCGTACTTCACCGACAGTATATCCCGGCGCATTGTAGTGATGCATGTAGCGCCTCTCGCTATTACTTTCCATAGTGTCCACTACTTGCGAATAGCTCAAAGGAGCTAGCGTAACGATGTTGAGAGCTTGAGTAACACCTCTGGTAAACAGGCTTGACCCATGAGCTCTTGGCAATAAGCCAACCTCACTCGATAACGGACGAATCTCGTCCATGCTTCTACCGTCAGGGCGAACACCGTCGTCTACTATCCCCTTGCGGACATCCTTATGAACGGCCATTTGAAAAGCTTCGTTATACTCTTCTTTTACAGCCAAAAACTCTTCGCCTATCTCTTCGATAAAATGCTCCTGCATACTCTCTCGGAGCTTATTTATAAGGTCATTACGCTCCGGATAAGGACACCTTAGGCCTGCCCCTAATTTACCTTGCAACCAATTTTCCACTCGCTGTGCTATATCCGTGTCGGGTAGAGATAGTTCATATTCTCTTTCTTCAACGTTCATCTTGTCTACGAGTTGTTTCTGTACATCGATCGCGGGTTTTATGGCCTCTAGAGCAAAATCCAATGCTCCGCCAATCTCTTCCTCGGTGGCCTCACGAGCACCAGCTTCAACCATCATGATGGCATCGCCCGTGCCTGCTACGACTATATCTAGCTTACCTTTACTAAGATCCTCGGCACTCATGAACGCTTCATACTCACCCTTCTGGCTGATTCCTACCCTAACACCAGCCACAGGACCGTCAAACGGCGCTCCAGTCAGCATGAATGCCGCGCTCATCGCGATCATCGCGATCATATCAGGGCGAAATGCAGGATCGAGGCTCAGTACACTCGCGACGCCTTGAACTTCGTGCCTATATCCCTTCGGCCACAGGGGTCTTATGGGACGATCTATCAAACGACCGATCAAAATAGCTTCATCACTGGGTCGTCCTTCTCTTTTAATAAATCGGCTGCCGCTTATTTTACCGGCTGCATAAAACTTCTCTTCGTAGTCTATGCTGAGCGGAAAGTAATCAAAATTGGACAGCGGCGTCTCGCCAACCATAGCCGTACCAAGAACCACCGTATCCCCATACCTAACAAGGACCGACGCGGTCGTGCGAAAGCCAATACGGTTAGTTTCTAGCGTCAGCTTTCTGCCGCAAAAGTCCGTCTCTACTGTTATTATTTTTTTGCCAAAAGGATTAATGGTTTGTGCCATATGTTTGCCTTTACGTCTCCTCTTTTTAAGTGACAGGGTCCAACCGTCCATGCTAATTACGCTATGGATAGCTGTGCTCTGCCACCCGAAATTATTTAATGTAAGCTAGAAGTTTGATTCTAGATTGGTGATTTTAGTAAAATCTTCCTAAATATTTGAAGGTCTAAAATCTAGTGTCTAAAATCCAAGTTCAGTTTTGGTCTAATGCCTGATGCCGAGTTTCTGGATCAAATCCAGATACTTCTGCGCATTTTTCTTAGCAATATATTCCAGCAAGCTTCGTCGGTGGCCTACGAGCTGCAACAACCCTCTGCGTGCCATATAGTCATGCTGATTACTCTTTAAATGCTCCGTGAGCTCTTTTATCCGCTCTGTTAAAATACCTACCTGAACAGCAGGACTTCCAGTGTCGGTTTTACCGGCTTGCAGATCGGCAATAACCGTCTGCTTCTTCTCGCTAGTTATCATATGTTGTACTGTAATGTAGCATATCGGGTAATCTTATGCAATAGTGCAACGCGCGGGGTCAGCTCACATAGACTGAAGTCGGTCGTAAATCTTTTGTGCAGTTAAACCTGAGGGCGGCACGGCATCATCAACACAATAACTTCCGATTTTAACACGCTTAAGATACGTGACATATGCTCCGCAACCCAAATACTTGCCTATATCTTCTGCCAATGAGCGTATATATGTTCCGCTTGAAACATCAGCCGACAATTCAAGATCGGGATATGAATATTTCAAGAGTTTTAAATTGATGACGGTAATGCTCCGAGGTTTCATGGTCACGGGTTTTCCTCTTCTCGCCAGGTCATATGCTCTTTGGCCATCGATCTTAATTGCCGAGTAAATGGGTGGGACTTGGGTGATTGTGCCTATGTGTTCTAATAGTGAGGCTTGAATATCTTTCTTGGCCGGAACAAGATTTGAAACAGTTATTTTTTCACCCTCATCATCCCCCGTAGTACTAACTTGCCCCAGCCTTAAATTAAAAACATAACTCTTATCCATTCCGCTAAGCTCCCCCGCCCTTTTGGTATAGGTCCCTATTAACAGTATCAGTAAGCCGCAAGCCAGAGGATCAAGCGTACCACAATGTCCTACTTTAATTTGCTTGGGTTTTTTGTTTAACGACAGCGCTATGGTTCTGCGTACAAAATTAACCACATCGAAACTCGTCCATCCTGACGGTTTATCTACTAAAAGCATTCCATCCATAACTATCATCCATTGTAGTCTATTACAAAATGAAATCTATTAGACAAATTTGCTATATGGTGGTAATAATGAAAGAGGAGTTGTGGTTTAAGATTCAATGAAAAACGACAATTATACAATTTGGCGTAAATACTTTTTGGGTATTGCTGCTGTTGCTCTGACGGTACTATTGGTTATACTTTTAGCTCATGTCTTCAATAACGGCTCTTCTTCTAAAACAACCACTTGTCATGATTCATCGTCTCAGCACTGCCGATCCAGCCAAAATTCCAAGACCCCCGTTAAACACCCCGCTTCAGGTGCGCCCATAACAGCCCCAAGCACCTCTACCCCTGTTCCTGCCGTATCGAAAAATTCAGTCGCTAATTCGACGTTAACCAACACTGGACCCGGGAATATAGCAGCTATATTTATTATCTCGGCTACGGTATCAGGATTTGGTTATTACTTACTTGACCGCTTCAGGCAGTCTACGGAACATTGAGTTTGACTAGTTAACAACCACTGATCGTCGTCAAAAACCAACTGTTCCTAATCAAGCGGCAAGAGGTCCATAGGGAGGCATAATGGGAGGGGGTACGGGAGGAGGTGCGTATCCACCTGATACATCTGGCGGATTATTCGCCGTAGTTTGGTCGGGAACACTAAAAGGGTCTGAGGGTAACGGCATGTTTAGGGTATTAAGGGCATTATCGGGTAACTTGAGCGGGGATGATGGTCCAGAAGGAGGCTGTATATTGGTATGATGCGACATGGCTCCCGTAACAGGAGCGGGAGACAACACATCAGCAACCGGCTGGTTGTTTAAACTATCAAAAACCGGGTTGGCGTTAAGAGCTTCGATTGGTTTTGGCGGCAGAGTTGCAACACCAGACGACACGGCTTGATCCACTGCACTTCTGGCATCGTCGAGCTGGCTGGAAAGATTATTCGGATCTGTTTCTTCTCCAGCAGTAACACTAACCGGCGTACTGGCAGAACCCGGCTGCATGGTTTCGGACTCTTTTGACGTCACAGGCGGCGCAGTATAGTTTGCCTGGCCCGAATCAGCGGGAGTTTCTTCCTCCGAATCGCGGCTC
This sequence comes from Candidatus Saccharimonadota bacterium, assembly GCA_027371825.1. Lineage (GTDB taxonomy): Bacteria > Patescibacteriota > Saccharimonadia > Saccharimonadales > UBA4665 > JAJZNU01. The sequence goes on along the minus strand of DAHXLE010000024.1, from coordinate 4,522 downwards.
AAAAGTTGGTCTTCGTTTCTTGAAAGACTTAACGGATCCGTAGTCGGTTCCAAAGATTCAGGAGCAATATTGGCATTTATGGGGGATGTTGGAGGTGGTGAGACGTAGGACGGCGCGGGAACACTACCGGGAACATCGGGCGCAGACATCTGAGAATTATCTGGACTTGTCTCAGAATTAAGCGTACCGGCTGACACATTGCTTGAAGGTCCGGCCGGAGGTTGCTCGTCTATGCGGCGCAGAACACCTTGATTGTCGATCTCGATTTGACCGTTGTCAGAATCCTCGTGTTTTATATTAAGAGTCCCGTCTACGTCGTCCTGAGATTTAGCCACCGAGGCCTTAGGTGCAGCCTTTTCGGATGGAACAGGAGGTTCTGGCGGAGGCGTCGTTTTAACGGGGGGTACGGGCGTTTCTGGTGCTTCTCCCTCCAGCTCGCTAGCAACTAATTGCGGGTTAGCCCCGAAGCCAACCAGTTGCGCACTCAAACTCATGGTTCTTGCAGTAGTTTTTTCATTACTAAATCGATCGGTCGCCGCGACTATACCCGTCAAAAGCGCAGTAGATATCTGGGGGTCAAAGATAGATTTGTCTATATCTATGCCGAGCTGTGTAACAATCTCACTGAGACTGCTCGCCGTCGTATCCTGCCAGTTAACGCTGCCTATGTCGCTATTACCGCTACTCGAGGCGTTGATACTTACCACGACCGCGTCATGCAATATACGGCCGTTGGACGTTACGGACTTATCCAGATGAGACTGCTGTTGCACTCCCAGCGCGACGATAGCATCGATGTTAAAATCCCCTTGACTAAATTCCAGATCTTTCTCGCTTAAGCTTGTTTTATACGGAGTTATAAAAATCTTGACTACTTTATCCTCCACCTTATAACGCAGCTTGTCGGCTTTAGATTTATCCAAGGCAATAATGAAATCCCGCAAGCTGTCTGTGTTCTTCTCTAGAGTATCTTCAGGCTTTAAGAATTCTATGGTTGAAGGTACGTTTCCGCTAAAGACGGCGGTACCATGCTTCCCCATTTTGTTTAGCATTAAGGTCAAACCGAGACAAGCCGACAACTGATCAACCGATGGGTTTTCACTTACGGTCACTAATATGTTGGTTGCCTGCTTTAGGCGATCAATGATTTGCTGTTTGGGGCTACTGTTATCCATGCTGTATTTATTTTAAGGCTTACTAGTAAATCGTACCATAAGCATATCGGCGTGTCCACAAAACCCACTGTCGCGAGTTATTCTTTACATTCGTGAGCTTTATCTGGTATAGTTTGGCACAGAATTATCAGGATCAATTAATTTAAGAGGTACAAAATGCCCATTATAAAATCAGCCAAGAAACGTATGCGTGTCATTAGAAAAGCAACCGCGCGCAATGCTAATACCCGTCGTTCGATAAAAACTGCCATAAAGTCATTCAACCGAGACCTGTCTTCCGGAAAGAAAACAGCTAGCGGTTCTTATAGCAAGGCCCAAAGCGAAATAGACAAGGCCGGGAAAAAACACGTTCTTCACAAGAATAAGGTAGCCCGTAAGCAAAGCCAATTGGCAGCGTCAGCAAAATCTGCCGGTATTCCGGTACATAATAAAAATAGGGCCGTCAAAAGTCCTGCCCCCAAAACTACAGCTAAAACAACCTCAACCGCAAAATCAAAGAGCGCTACAGGCACCAAAAAAAGCGCGCCCAAAAAGAAATAACCAGATCTTTCACAGACCGGCAGAAAACACCAATAAAAGAGTAGTGTTATGCGCTTAAGCAGTCTTTGAGCAGGAATAGCTGCAAAGCATCGTCGGGGTTAATATTGATAGATTTTATTCTGACATCCAAATCAGATAATTTGTTAGTAATAGCTTTGAGCTTATTAACCGAAAGATGCTTAGCGGTAGAATAACTTTTTCGTATTACATAGGGATTGACTCCGGACTTAGACGCGATCTGATCTGCCGACAATGTTCCAGCCGACTTTATAAGAGCAAAGACATGAATCTGCCAGGCCAGCATTGCAATAATTTGTTGAGGCTCGACCTTTTGCAATCGTTGTTCAGTATAAAGTTTTATAGTTCTTCCGGCGTCACCGGTAAATGCCGAATCGAGGAGTTCAAACAACGTTCCTTGAGCATCTGGAGTGGTCAAAAGATTAATTGTTGATTTAGTAATTTGCGCTTCATATAGCAATAATTTATCTACTTCATTGGAGAGCCGTTCTTGATTTACGCCAACCCTCTCAATCAGTAAACTTGCATCCTGAGAACTTAATCGACCACCTCTTTGGGCAACAATATTACAGAGCCAATTAGGTAAGTCTCGCTTATCCAAGGTGTGAAACTCGCGAAAATCAGTAGATTGTTTCAAGAATTTATAAAACCCTGATCGTTTATCTATTTTCTTTTCTACTATGATTATCTCTACGGAGCCTTTGGTTACATCAAGCAGGGTTTGACTTTTGCTCATATACTCAACATTACTGGTCGGATTCATCAAGACAACAAGCTTTTGATTGCTTAGCAACGAGATACCAGTAAAAGCATCGTATATGCGCTGAAAGGTAGCTTCGGCCGCGTCAATCATCTCAACGGCCATGGAATTATGATGTTCGACAAATGCCGATATCAGCTTATTCAGCTCGGCTTGTATATCGTAATCATTATTACCCGTTAATGTTATTACCATGGTTAAGATATTATACAGTCTCTATGCTACTAACTTTTGGCAGCGAGCGCAGATATGCGTACCGCGGGAAGCTACTTTGAGTTTTATTATCTTGCTTCCGCATCGAGGACACGATTGCCCCTCTCGCCTAAATACTCTCGCAAAGTTTAGATAACCCCCTTTTCTTCCTAATGCGTCCACATAATTCCTGTCGGTAGAACCCCCTTGATCTATTGCCTCATTCAGCACCACCCTGATTCCTTTATATAGCCTAGACAATTTTAAATCATTCAATCTGTCGACCTTGGTTAGCGGATGAATTTTGGCTACCCATAGACTCTCGTCTGAATATATGTTGCCTATTCCCGATACTATCGATTGATCTAACAAAACCGCCTTAATTCCAGAGTGTGGACGAAGCAAAAGACGTTTCTTGAAGTCAGCTAATGTAAAATCACGCGCTAGTGGTTCGGGGCCAAACTTTTTATACACCCGTTCCGCTAAAGAGCTGGTACGTTCTAATTTAATCCAGCCGAATTTACGTTGATCGTTAAAAAATAGCCTTGAGTGGTCTCGAAACGTAAAAATCACCCTCGTTGATTTATCCGGTAGTTGCCCCACAAGACTGCGTGAGGGATGACCAGCACCAAAGTTAGTTGTACCCCTATATACTAACTGGCCTGTCATTTTTAGATGAATAACCAAGCTATAACCGTTATCAAGATTAATCAACAACAGCTTCGCTCGTCTTTTTACCCCTATAACTCCTGCCCCGACCAAGTATTGCTCTACTTCCTCGGTCGAGCAAAGAAAGCTTTTTGGCGTATCGTACTTTATGCTGTCTATTACCCTACCCTTTAACAGCACATTCAACCCATTTTTGACCGTTTCAACCTCTGGTAATTCCGGCATATAGATATAATTGTATCAGTTCTATTTTGCAAGGGCTGAAGATAGGACGCATAAGCTTAAGGGGCAATATAACCGGGCTTGATAGAATCGAACATTTAGCGAATACTTTAGAGACATCATGGACTCATTGAACGACATCTTGCAGAAAAAAAATATTGACGAACCGAGTGAGGTAGCCATTATTAAGCGCTATGTCGAAATGAAATTCAAAAGCACGGTATCGGTATCCGTAAGATCCGATCACTTGGTTATAATGACCCCCAGCGCAGCATTAGCGAACACTATGCGCTTTAATACTTTGGAATTACAGAGAATAGCAAAAACTGATAAAAAACTCGTGTTTAGAATCGGCAGTTAAAAGAACTTCCTTAAAACTGAACATTATTTGTAAGCGTATTGTAATCGGGAATCTGATCGGCAAATAAAGCATTTACGGTCGCCACGTTGCCTCCAAAAGTGCCCTGGCCGCCGCACGACGTTGACCAAAAATACTCTATGTCCGAGCCATGGTCTGATAGCTCGTAGATATATCTATCACCAAACGGACAAAATCCCCTATAGTCAGTAGCGCTTGGATTAGTATTGCCCTTAGAATAACCAGCCAAATCCAGTGCTCGGAGAAAAACGGCATAGGCAGCTTGATTGTTGGTGTAACTTTTAGAACTCACAACACTTCCTTGGTAGCCGCTTATAATGTTGATTTCGCTTTGGTATTGATTGACTACAATTTGGACTGATTGATGGTTTTGGTTGGAAACTTCGGGACCGTCAATGGTCATCTTTACAACTGCGTTCGTACCGGCATAATCCAACAACGGTTTAGCGGGAGTTTGAGACGGGCCGATTATACTTTTAACTATGAGTATAAGAACCAGAATAATTAGCCCAATACCAACTAGAAAACCTAATAAATACCTAGCTCTCAAAATCTAATCCTCATACT
>DAHXLE010000036.1 GCA_027371825.1 Candidatus Saccharimonadota bacterium | reverse complement strand
ATGTTTAGATGAATACCGGGGTCACATGACTCTAGAAGACAGGGAGAGGCAAGTCATTTCTTGGCTTAATGACTACCACTTCTTCAGGCCGCACCAAGCCTTAAACTACCTAACCCCAGCTGAATTCTGTGATACATTAGGAATATCTATTCTGCGACGGAAAGTGTCCACGATGTATTGAGTAAGTGCAGCGGGCTTGAAAGTGCGAAATGCGTGATATAAATACTTCACTCATTGCGCAGTATTTGAAAGTGGCTGCATCGTACGGCTGAAACGTCAATAAGAAGTATGTGATAAAATTGCCATGTGGATTCTAAATTACGCCTACAATCTATCGGGCTGCTCATAGGATATGGTGTTCAGTTTTTGGCAGGCATGTTACTAAACTTGTTTGTTACTATACCCATTAACCATCCGGGGCGTAATGCTCCGAATTATTTTAGAGGAGGGTTTCATGGTTTGATTTGGGCTTTATCAAATCACGGAGGCTGGGAGCTATCCGTTCATGTTTACTTAGCGGTGTTGTTAGTACTGGGTTCCGTAAGTCTTTTTGTTAGTGCCGTTACAGTGCGTAACAAGAATTGGTCAATTACTGGTGCTATCGCAGCGCTTCTAACTATGGGAGCATTTTTTAACGGTATTAGCTTCATTAATTACAATCACAGTATAAGTTCTATGATAATGGCCACTTGTTGGTTGGGGGCTGTCGGTAGTTTAGTGTTCGGTATTACTAAATTTACAAATAAACCGACGAAACATCCTATTCTAGCTGCGAAATAAAATTACAGGGCAATAAGTGTACAATAATTCGGTGTTCATATAACCGTGCACGCAGCTTTTCGATCTAATATTTTATAACGCAAAAATATAATAGCCATGTTTTTCGTCTGTGCTAGGCGGCTAGATAATGTACAAACGAAATATTGGCACTCTTGACTAACGAGTGCCAGTTTTCTATAATTTTTGTTGGGTAACCAGGGTAATTCTTAAAAACTTTATAATAATAAGAAATTGCTCCGGGAGCTCAATTAATTAAATAAAAGGAGGATAATTATGGACGGATTAATCAAATTTGATCCATTTTCGCAAATACAAGCTCTACAGCGACAATTTTTTGGCGACGATTGGTTTACGCCCGCCAAAAGTTTAATTCCTACTACAGATGTTTACACCGAGGAAGATAAACAGCTCGTCGTAGAGGCTCACTTGCCTAATTTTGCCGAGAGTGACGTAGAAGTCAATGTAGACAAAGGTGATCTAGTGATACAAGCAGAACGCCACGAGAAAGAAACTGACAAGAAAAAGAAATACGTGGTACGTGAAAGCAGTAGTAGCTTCTACCGACGGATTCGTCTACCGGAGGTGGCAGATGAAGACAAAATTGAGGCACATATGAACAATGGGGTACTAAAGGTGGTTGTGCCCTACAAAGAATTACCAGCCCCAAAGAAAATAGCAATTAAGAAGTAGTTTTACTTTTCCATACTTCAAATCTATATTTCAGACCGTTCTGGTATTTAACCGGAGTGCTGTCGGTAAGTACGAAACCGGCAGTAAACTCCGGGAAGAATTTAGTACACTTGTAATCCTCGAATATTCTTGTTAAGTATAATTCGTTAGCCAAGCTTAGGGTTTCGGCATAGATGGCAGCACCGCCTATATTCCAAATATCTTTCCGGAAGTTTTTTAAAAAATAAATTACATCGTGCACTATGATAAATCCCGGCCGAAGATCTTGCTGTGTCAAATGCCGTGATGCAACATAGTTGTTTACACCGGCATACGGCCGAGACAGTTCGTTATACACACCTCTTCCCATTAGAATAGCCGCCCCGGATTGAAGTAAGTTATGGTAATGTGTTGAATCGGCTGGCAATAATCCTTGCCAGGGTATCCCGTTATCATCAGCAATGCCCCTTCGGCTGTCCAAAGCTGCAACAATCCTTATCATTTATGTGCCTCGGTAGCTCTGAGTTGGTAAATTAAGTAGAATGAGCCGGTAATTACGAGTAACTTTTCTTTTGCTTTTCTAAGCTCTGCGTAAGCAGTTTGTTGGTCTGGAATTGATCTGACTGTTCTAATGCCTGCTTGCTGGCAATGCATTGCAAGGGTGTGGCTATCCATGGCGATGACCGGTAAGTCCTGGGAAGTTTTAAAAGTTGTCGCAATGATATAATCTGTAATTTCAAGGAGACATTCAATAACCCCTTTGTAGTCTTTGCCTTCTTTAATACTTAGCAATAAAGCACATTTTTGGCCCGGAAACATTGCCTTGAAGCTTTTTACGAAAGCCTCCATCTTCTGTTGGTTATGAGCCCCATCCATAATCAGTTTTTTAGATCCCAAGTGAGTAATATCCATACGGGCAGGCACTTGGATGTGTTGCGATTCTAATATCTGTTTGGCTAGCATGGCGGGTAGACTGTCTTTTGCTTTTAGATGCCTAACGACGAAGTAGGCAAGCATCCAGTTGCGTTGTTGGTACAAAGGAAGTGATCTATCTAATATCTTTGTGTCACGTAATGCCTCTACCGATTGGGTTGTGGTGATTAACTCAGCCTTTTTTTCTATGCACCTAGCTCGGAATACCTCCATAATTTCTGCCGATTGTTCATACATGAGTACCGTGTTATGCGGCTGAATGATGCCGGCTTTTTGGTATGCAATCTTTGGTATCGTATTTCCCAGAAATTTAGTATGATCCAGTCCTATATCCGTTATGACACATATTTTGTCGATATTAGTAGCCACATTGGTGCCGTCATGTAGTCCTCCCATGCCGGTTTCCATAACAACATAGTCAACGTTCTGACGATCAAAAAACCAATACACGAAACCGATCAGTAATTCAAAGTATGTAGGTTGTAGACCGTGGTTATGTATGATGTCTAAAAATATGCCCAGTTCTTGACAAAATAACTCATCCGATACGGGTTTATTATTGATCTGAACTCGTTCTGTAATCTTGTCTATATGCGGTGAGACGTGTAATCCTACTTTGAGGCCGGCTATCTCCAGTAGTTTGGAAATGTAATAACAAGTTGATGTTTTCCCGCTAGTTCCGGCAACATGAATGATCCTAAGTTTTTTTTCAGGATTACCCAAAATTTCCATCATGGGCCACATTCTCTCAAGCGTTATATCTCGTCCCGTTATCCACTCCGCGGAAGGTATATAAGGCGTTAGCGCGTTTTGAGCTTCTTGTAGATTTTGTAAAAACACCTACTACTCCCCCTGATTTAATTATTAAAAAATCGGAATTTTCACTGATACGTAGAGACTTTAGTAACAAAGCGATGAATAGTCCTGGTGATTCGTATCGTACGCGCTGACGTTACTCACTATACGGGTTTTCCGCCTGATGGGTTATACCATTGTATCTAAAATATTAAAACTAAGGTATATGTTTTTATGTAGCGCAGTTCAGTGGCTGAACTTTACCTAAGCCACTGAAGCACATGTAGGACAAGAAGATTAAAATTCTTCTTTTGTTGGATCAATACTTTTGACATATTTTTGTTCCTAAGTTTATCTGTTATATGTTGTATACCTATCTTGAGACGCCGTCAATAGGCAGGGCTAGCGGATATCTGAGACGACAACCGATCACTACATTTTAATGGGACTTTTATTTCACAACTTGAAGACGATGCCCGTCAACTTTTACGCAGTAGTTATGCTTTGTCCGGTTGCTTCTACGTGTTGTCAACGATTTTTATGACATTTAACCCAATAGTAGACACCAATCGTAGGGTTTGGTAATCTTACTTTCCCTACACCTCCGTCACGATAAATACCGTAAATCACTGTAACGTTTAAAATAATTAGAGTGATCTTTTTATGAATCGCGTACAATATGTAGATATGAAAGTGGCAATCTTGGGTTTTGGCGTAGAAGGCAAATCTTCCGCGCGATACTGGAGCCGTAAAGGCGCTCAAATTACCGTTTGCGACAAAGACACGTCGATAATCGTACCCGACGAATACAACAAGCATCTAGGTGAAAAGTATCTTGTAGGTCTTGATGAATACGACCTGATTGTTAGATCTCCTGGCATACATCCACGAAAAATCACCGAACAATACGGACCAAAAATACTTGAGCATGTGACTACCAACGTCAATGAATTCTTTAATGTTAGTCCGACTAGAAATGTTATCGGAGTAACCGGCACTAAGGGTAAGGGTACGACCTCAAGTTTAATTGCTAGCATATTGAAACGATGCGGATACGTCGTAAAACTTGGCGGTAACATTGGCTTAGCTTGCCTTGATTTACTAAATGGCAGCACGGAAGCTGATGGTTGGATTGTATTGGAGCTATCTAACTTCCAGCTTATTGATTTAAAACACTCACCAACTTTGGGGGTCTGCCTCTTGGTGGAGCCGGAACATTTGGATTGGCATCAATCAACCGAAGAATATGTAGAGGCCAAACAACACCTATTTAAATGGCAATCGCGCGGTGACACAGCCGTATACTATCCAGCTAGTGATTTATCCAAAAAAGTTGTGTCCGCAACGACCGGAAGGAAAATCCCTTACTTCATTGAACCTGGCGCTCATATCGAACACGATAACATAGTGATAGAAGACACTATTATTTGTGCTATCAACGAAACTAAGTTGTTGGGTAAGCACAACCTCCAGAATGTTTGTGCGGCCGTTACCGTGACTTGGCAGATTACCAAGGATGTCGAGCATACCAGGAAGGCGATAGCATCTTTCAGGGGTCTGCCGTTTCGACTTGAACTGAGAGCCACCAAGAATAACATCCATTACTATAACGACTCTTTTGCTTCTCAGCCGGATGCCACTGTTGCGGCGATAGAGTCTATATCTGCGCCCAAAGTCATGATTATTGGGGGTTATGACAGGAAGTTAGACCTGGGAAGACTTGCGCGCACTGTCGTGTCAAGATCGGGTGATATAAAAAAAGTGGTATTGATAGGGAATTCGGCAAAACGACTGGCGGACGCGCTATCGAATCTTGGCTACGATAACTATGTCATGGAGACGGCCAAAACCATGGACGACATTCTAAGAACAGCCAAAAGCTTCGCCTCTAAAGGCGATGCGGTTGTTTTGTCTCCCGGCTTTCCGAGCTTTGATATGTTTAAAAACTTCGAAGATCGCGGAGAGAAGTTTAATGAGGCCGTAGCTGATGCGTGAATACGAAAGCTTTATTTTTAGATCTTATGATTTCAATATGGAGCAAAAAACACTCAGCTGTAGTTATGCCTATGACGATGATTTAACATTTATTGAGAATTATATTTTTGATTTTCCTTTTGCTCCTGATATCGACAACAAGGCGCTTGATATAGCTTTTCAAACCTTATTTTTTATGGCGGGTGTTTCGTATTACAAAATGTACCTTGCTAATAAGATTGTTGTTGAAAAAGGCCAGCTCGATATAGCAAGTGCTCAATTTTTTAGTAAAACTTATCAAAAAGGTCTCGGCGAGTTCTTTTTTAAGAATAATATTCATCCCAATAGGGCAGTGGTTTTTCCTGTTAATACCGAAACGATTGAGGCTTTGCCAACAAAACATGGTTCAGGGAAAATAGTGGCAATCGGAGGAGGTAAGGACTCTTTACTTTCTACAGAAATATTAAGGTCAGAGCAGGACTTATCAACATGGAGCCTAGGGCACAGACAACAGTTAACTCCCCTTATTGACCGGATCAATCTTCCTCACCTATGGGTTGAACGAAAGCTGGATACTCAGATTATGCAGCATAATGACACGGGAGCGTATAACGGTCACATACCCATATCGGCTATTTTTGCGGCTACCGGAACTATAGTGGCCTTACTTAGCGGTAACAGAGACGTAGTCGTGTCTAATGAAAACTCAGCTAACGACCCCACGTTATTCTACCAAGGAGTTGCAATAAACCACCAATACTCTAAATCACTTGAATTTGAAATTGATTTTCAGAAGTACCTGCAAAACAGACTCGGCGACGGCGTGCGTTACTACTCGCTGCTACGTCCTTTTAGTGAATTGAGTATAGCCGAGATGTTTTCTAAGTATTTTTATAAGTACAAGGATGTCTTCAGCTCTTGTAATCGGGCTTTCACTCAAAAGGCAGACGGTCTTTTCTGGTGCGGTCAGTGCGCAAAGTGTGCATTTACATTCTTGATTCTGACACCTTTTATATCTAGACAAGATCTTGAATCGCTGTGGGGGCACAACTTACTACTTGACGCGGGACTCGAGCGTATATATGAGCAGCTACTTGGCATACAAGGGGACAAGCCTTTAGATTGCGTGGGAGAGATACGAGAAAGTCGTGCGGCGATGAGGCTGGCTCAAGAGGTATACCCCGAACTTCGAAAATACCATTTCGATTTGCCTTTAGACTATGATTGGCACGAGATCAAACAGGACTCGATGCCCGTCGAAATTCGTACCGTGCTGATGCGTCAAATAGCGATTTGAGTATTAATAATGCCTACAAGCTATCTATTGGTGGGTATATTTTTTCAATAGTAGTGATAGGTGATTTAATGGGACAATAGTCGTAATTGTTTGGCGAGTATGACCTACCCGAAGACAGACATTTAGGTCTATGCTGAGGCCGAGTATTGATTTTCATAGCACAAGCTTACCTAACGAGACATAAATGTTTCTTGGTCCAACAATAAATCGTATCTAGCTCTGTGTTTTGAGTTGTCTAGCACCGGAGCTACTTTGTAAACATGGACAATTCCATACAAAGTTTTGTACAATATGGCGGTAGTATTTAACAAAGTTATGCTGGAATCCTGTGCAAATCAGGAACTGTGCCGCAACGGTTTACCTCAGCGATGAGGAGAGTCCGATACAGCTCTAATAAAGTCTCCCGAGCAGGAGTTATGCGATGTTCGTTATATCCCTGTTGCTTAAGAGACAGGGATTTTTAATGTCGGAAACCACACTACTTACTCATGAAGAAGAACTTTTCAGCGAGAAACTGAAAGAGCAACGTCTATTAGTGGAAGTAGATAACCTAATGACGGTCATGGACGGTGACGGCAATATTCCCGACGTGCTTCTTGATGACATTAGATTAAACCTAGAAACGGCCGTCTATGAGATTGCTATGCCTTTGGCCGTATCCGTTAGTTCTCAGCGGGTAGAATATATATCGGATGGTTCAGAAAATAAACGACGCGTCATAAATTGGTTGGGTAAAAATGCCGTCGAAGTGGCTATGGGGGGCAAATTGCACCACCGATCTAGAGCGGCATTTGACCGTATAGAAATCGAAGTGGCTGAAGCCAGGAGGGCCCAAGAACACCTTCAGCCTGGTGTTGCTCAAGTTTTTATATCACCTAAGATGACTTCAAGCGATGCGACAGCGGAAGTTGCAATAGCCGAGCACTTATACGATGAAGATGCCATAAGGGTGTCGTACGCCGTACAGAACAGCCAAGGTGAAGTTATTGCCAGACGCCTTGAGTCATTGTTGGTTCGGGATATACCGTTAGAGGCTTGGGTGCGCATGCTAAAGGATCCTAACAATGTATTCGGTCGGTCTTTTTCTTTGAGTGACGAAGATTCGGCACTATCGGTGATGTCGATATTTAGTCAGCTTGATCTACCCGAGAAGGCAATACCCGACGGACCCGTAGCACTTGTAAGAGCCGTATTACCTTACATTACCGACAAGGGTCAGTTAGAGAGTGTCTCTAGGCAGTTACAGGGATTTACGTGGGATCAAGAAAAGTACAAAGAGCAGGCTAAAAAAACGTCAGAGGAATGGTTAAAATTCGAGACAGAATTAGCTAAGAGTTTGAGGAATGGTTTGGCTACTTTTGATATCACTCGATACATAATCGGTTTACAGCATAACTGGAGTGCGAGCAGGCTACTTACTATAAATGATCACTACATGGATGGGCAGGGGTATATTATGACCAGACAACTGGCAGCCTTACTAGAGGACTCTAAAAGACAAACGCTGAACACGCTTGCAGGGATATTAACAGATAATAAAGAGATGATTCAAAAGATTGATCAACAAGCATTAAGCGAAATACGGTTTGCGCAAAGCCATCTAAGTAACATTATGCTAGTAGGTCACTTTTCTGAGGATGTTCTAAACGAAACAAAGATGGTACTTGAAAGAAAAGTTGCTGGCCTTAACATCGGGGTTAAAGGCGGATGTAACGGATACAGCGGCAATAATTTTAATACCATAATAAGTAGCCAATATGGTAATCAACTTGCGGATGTCACAACAGTTCAGCCCGGAGATAAGGAGCGAAAAACATGGAAATGGCAGTTCGGTTATTGCAGGGCGCCTCAATGTCGCAGTCCAAAACCTACGTGGGTTGGACCATGCTCGGTGTGCGAAAGATGTCAGTTTATGTCTGATATAGGCAAGGATCTAACCAAACCATCATCTATTAATGTCGCCACGAAGGGTTTAAATAAAAAGGGTAGTTCTCTACATGTTTCAGGAAAAAAGGTAAGTAATAATAACGAGTCCGAACAAGATGTATCACGAATCAGCAAAAAGGACTTAGCCGGCCACTTTCGATTAACATATCTTTTATAGAATTGAGCCCGATTCGTCGAGTTTGAGGAGTTGGTATAAAATCGCCAAATTGCTAGGCTCGAACATCAAATATCGTCAGTTTTTTTATTCTTGGGAGCAGTTATTCGTTTAGTCTGCTTATTTAATTCATTTGACTGTCTTAGCGATCTACCCAGTGTTTGAAGTAGATCCTTTGCCTGACCGTGACTCATCCCTACGCGTGCTATCGGAATCTGCTGTGAGCTGCCATTGGAGGATAATATGGTCTGCAGAAAATTCAAAATAACCCCATTTGCATCGGTTGAAATTATAGCGTTGTTACTGTACAGAACGCGTGGTTCTAACGGCATCACAATAACCAGCGACTGATGATTGGACTGCATATCGCTTGTCGGAAATGGATCTGCCGAAGTCAGATCGGTATCATCATATCCTGCAAGTTCCCATAGCTTTATGGCCTGGTCATCGTCAATGTTGAAGTGGCTTAAGAGTAGCATTAATACGTCTTCACTGGGAGCTTCTACTCCTTGTTCTATCTTCTGCATCAACCTTTCGTCAATTTCAACAGCTCCAGAAACCTCGGCGATAGTTTCATTACATCTAACCCTATACTTCTCGAGTACTTTCCCGAGCATTTTGAATGGTTGATTATTTGCCTGCTTTTCTGCCATTTATAGGCTATATACTACCTCCTGTATATTAGATCTGCAAGCATTATCCGGCAGTAAAACGCGTATAATGACGATAATGAACATCAGACAAAACGTATCTTTAAAAGAACATTCCTCGATGCGACTTGGAGGTGAGGCATCTTATTGCGCGGATATTACCAGTCGAGATGACCTTAAGCAAGCGATAGTTTGGGCCTATGACAACAAGCAACCGGTCGTGATGATCGGCGGAGGTAATAATATTATCTGGAGGGATGAGGGGTTTAAGGGCCTGCTACTTGTTAATAAAGTTATGGGCTATGAGGCCTTTAACGAGGATAGTGAAAATCTATATCTGACCCTTGGAGCGGGAGAGAACTGGGATAGTGTTGTAAGGAGAAGCGTGGAGGCCGGAGCCAGCGGCATAGAGGCGCTGAGTCTGATTCCGGGAACCGTCGGAGCCACTCCCGTACAGAACGTTGGTGCCTATGGTCAAGATATATCTCAGACTTTGGTGAGCATTGAAGCTTATGATATTTCCCGCGGTGAATTCATAACAATTCCGACTGAGGATTGTAAATTATCGTATAGGTCGAGCAGATTCAATACTGTCGATCGAGGAAGATTTGCCATAATGGGGCTAACTCTACATCTCATCAAAAACGATCCGACACCGCCATTCTATCCGTCACTTCAAGCATACTTGGACGAGCACGGTATAAACCGATTTACGCCAGCAATTATACGAAGTGCCGTTATAGACATCCGTACCTCCAAATTGCCAGACCCGGCTATTGTAGCCAATAACGGTTCTTTTTTTGCAAATCCTGTTATAGAAAAAAGTCAACTATCGGTACTAATGGAGCAATGTCCGTCTATACCACACTGGCAGCAAGATGACGATAGAATTAAATTGTCTGCTGCCTGGTTAGTAGCTCAAGCCGGCTTTAATGACTGTCATGATAGCGTAACCGGCATGGCTACCTGGGCACGCCAGCCTTTGGTGATAGTTAATGAGCACGCCAAGAAGACAGCAGATCTTTTGGTGTTTAAGCAAAAAATTGTTGATGCCGTAAAACAAAGATTTGATGTAATTTTAGTACAAGAACCGGAGCTTCTCCCCTAAAGATTACGACCACCAATTGCGTAACTCAGCACTATGCAACGATGACTAAAAAATGCCGATACTTAGCTAAGTGTTGTTTCTCCTGGCAGTGGATAGCTGCGGGTAAATTCTCGTATTTCAGACCTGATGTTCATTAACAACTTTTCGTCCTTGCTGTGTTTGATCGAGGCATCTATCCAGTCCGCCACCTGATCCATCTCGACTTCTTTAAGACCTCTTGTAGTTAAGGCGGGAGTCCCGAGTCGTATTCCACTCGGATCAAATGGTGGACGAGGATCAAAAGGAACGGTGTTCTTGTTGACCGTTATTCCGGCTTGGCCCAGGGAGTGCTCTGCTTCGGCTCCCGTGATATTCTTATTAGCTAAATCAATTAAGAGTAAATGGTTGTCTGTTCCGCCGGTCACAAGCTTATATCCTTTGTTTGACAGTTGTTCGGCAAGGCGTTTCGCGTTTTTGACGATTTGGCTACCGTATTCCCGAAATTCAGGAGTGCCTGCCTCCTTGAGGGCGACAGCTATAGCTGCTGTCTGGTGGTTGTGCGGTCCTCCTTGCAGCCCCGGTATAATGGCTCTGTCTATCAGGGTGGGAAGATTTTCCCTAGTTCTTGGTGCGGGCTTAAGCGGATTGCTTGGGTTGCCGTTACAGAGTATCATCGCACCTCTCGGACCCCTGAGTGTTTTATGGGTAGTAGTAGTGATAACATCGGCTATGCCGGCTGGTGAAGGGTGTACTCCCGCTACGATTAGACCGGCGATGTGGGATATATCTGCCACCAAAAAGGCATTAACTGAATCCGCAATTAATCTTAATTTTGTCCAGTCGAAGATTCTCGGATAGGCTGTCGCCCCTACAAAAATGAGCTTGGGGCTATGCTTAGCGGCTAGATCTGCCATAGTCTCATAGTTAAGGTATCCATCTTCTCCGGTCTTATACTGTATAGAATTGAACCATTTACCCGAAAAATTAACCTTTAGTCCATGTGTCATATGTCCACCGTAGTAGAGAGCCATTCCCATTACAGTATCTCCTGGATCTGCCAGGGCAAAATACACCGCCATGTTTGCAGGTGATCCCGAATAAGGCTGAACATTGGCATGGCTAACACCAAATAATTTTTTAGCTCTTTCTCTGGCCAAATTTTCAACCTTGTCAACATATTCGCACCCGCCATAATAACGCATTCCAGGATAGCCTTCGGAGTACTTATCGGTTAATCGAGAGCCGAGTGCATGCAAGACTTCCATCGAGGTATGATTCTCGCTGGGTATCATCTCCAACCCCTCTGATTGACGTTGTGTCTCCTTGAATATTAAGTTTCTAATCTCGGTGTCCTGAATTTGAGTCATCGCATTTCTCCCGTATAGAATAAATGAGTATTATTCTGGTTAATAATGATTAGTAATGGTTGGGATCGTCTATACCATGTATCTAATGGTAGCATTTAGGTTGTAATAAGCATATAATTAGCGTACCATATCCTGTGATATAGTTTAGGTTTACCATATAAGGTAGATTTTTATAAGTATGCAAACAACAAACGAGAAAATTGGCCAACTTATCTCTCAAATAAGGCAAGAAAAAGGCTTAACACAAGCTGAATTTGCCAGAAGACTAAACACCAGTCAGTCCGCAGTTAATCGTATCGAGAGGGGCCATCAGAACCTTAGCTTAGATACACTCGGCAGAATAAGTGACGTTCTTAATAAACCAATTGTCAACATCAGTAGCGGCGCCATTAACCTAAGAATTGATGGCGGTCATGAACTGCGCGGAGAGATAGTGGTAAAAACTAGCAAAAACGCGACGGTAGGATTATTGGCGGCTAGTTTACTGAACAAGGGTACGACCAAACTTAAAAATATTCCCAAGATAGAAGAGGTTAATCGCCTAATTGAAGTGCTTACGAGCATAGGGGTTCACGTTCATTGGAGCGGATCAGACCTAGAGATCCGTCCTCCCGAAAAGCTGGACCTAGATAGTATGGCGAAGGAATCAGCTCGCAAGACGCGTAGTGTCATCATGTTCATTGGTCCTCTAATGCACATTGTAAGAAAGTTCCAGATTCCGTATGCCGGAGGGTGTGATTTAGGTAGAAGAACTGTTTTACCTCACCTTTACGCTCTTGAAGAATTCGGAGTAGAAGTTGACACGCATAATGGGCATTACAACATCAGTGTTAATAAGCATTTACCTAAAAGACCGGTGGTATTATATGAATCCGGAGATACCACTACAGAGAATGTATTGATGGCAGCTGCCCTTAATAACGGCACAACTATAATAAAGATGGCAAGTGCCAACTATGCTATTCAAGACATGTGTCTGTTCCTACAAAAAATGGGTGTTAAGATAGACGGTATAGGTACGACAACCTTGACGGTACAAGGCGTAAAAGAGATCAAGAAGAGCATAGTTTACTCCCCGGCAGAAGATCCTGTTGAGGCTATGACATTTATTTCTGCAGCCGTAACAACCGATTCATCCGTGACCGTACGTCGTGCACCTATAGACTTCTTAGAATTAGAGCTACTAAAGCTAGAAAAGATGGGGCTTAGGTACGACGTCAGTAAACGCTATAAGGCAGATAATGGCTATACTGACCTAGTTGACATCACAATACACAAACACCATGGTAAATTAGTTGCCCCCCTCGAAAAGTTATACGGAAGACCGTTCCCCGGATTAAACATTGATAACCTTCCTTATTTTGTGCCAATCGCCGCCGTCTCCAAGGGGCGCACACTAATACATGACTGGGTATATGAAGATCGTGCTCTAATGTACGCTGAGATGAAAAAAATTGGCGTCAGCGTTGAACTGGCAGACCCGCATAGGGCATATATAACCGGGCCGACCAGGTGGCGTGCTGCTGATGTTGTTTGTCCTAGCGGTATACGCCCTGCCGTAATGCTGCTTATAGGCATGCTTGCTGCTAAAGGAACATCAGTTTTACGAAATGTTTATACGATCAATCGTGGTTACGAAGATCTTGCGGAGCGTCTTAACAGTCTTGGCGCGCACATAACCATAATACATGATATGTAACTTTTGTAATCTGTTATAATCTTTTGTTAGGCGGGATTCGTACAGCGGTTAGTATAAAAGTTTTCCAAACTTTGGGCACCGGTTCGACTCCGGTATCCCGCACCAATGCCCCCGTAGCTCAGTTGGACTAGAGCAAGAGACTTCTAAGCTCAAGGTCGCAGGTTCGAATCCTGCCGGGGGTACCA
>DAHXLE010000031.1 GCA_027371825.1 Candidatus Saccharimonadota bacterium | reverse complement strand
GTTATATTATTGTTGATTCTAGACGTATGAAGAAGGTACACGATTCAACTATTCAAAAGTTCCTGCTTCAAAAGCTTAAACAACAAAAGACTATTAAGAAGCTGCTGTTCGTTAATCGAAAACACCAGATTATTGACTTAGGTGACCTAATTTGATAGATTATAGGTACTGAAGTCATGCACGGAGCAGTATGTTCCTACCGCAAGGCTTCTTTTTTGTTAGTTTGATAATTTCATAAAACAAAGCAGGAAAGTTGGCTAGTACGGATAATTAGCCTCAGGCCTTCCAAGGAGTAAAATGGTTCTGACCTGGAGGCGGCTAATACCTATGGTGTCAGTGTCAAAACTATCTATGGCTGGTTGAGGATTGTTGGCTGTTCTTCGGCGGCTAGTCGAGAACAGTATTTTCCTGGTGCAACAAAATGACTCATCAATGCCAGAAGCTTTCTGTCCCCGTACAGATAGAATGGTGCAATATGCCCGTTCACGAGCCAGGCGTTAGTAAGTGCGCTGTGATAATGCTCGACTGTTAGGGGGTATTCTTTGCTTTGTTTGGGCTATATGTCGATTTTAACAGTACGCTTAGACAGTAGACCTGTAGCGCTAATACTAACATATAAAGTGCGCTACAATTAGGTCAGACTATGCCTGCAACAGCCGAATTATATCTAACCCAGCAGCCTCGACAGCGGCCGCCTATACTCAAACTGGTACGAGGCCCTCGTAAGCCGATAGAGGATTCGTCACATTCTCTACGTAAGTGGCCTCCAATGAAAACACCCAGTCATCTGGACGCACTAACGGAAATCGTAGGTGAACAAGTTGATGTATACACACCCATGAACGTCGTGGCACACATATGGTATCGAGAAAGACTAGCACAAGACCTAGCCGGCCCCACCTACAACCTTCTGAGAATAATGTGGTGGGGAGTCACGGACACCGAGGATCACGAGCTATTAATCGACGAGGCCCACCACACCAAAGAGAGAACTGAATTGGCACGGAGAGGTGTCCTTGAGTCAATCGGTCTAGAAGCTATTGTTCTCAGCCAACAATGTCAACCCGATCCGATCTTCCTTCCGAACAGTCCTACATTAGAATGCATATACTACGGCTAACTCTCACATTGAACGAAAACCTTAGTAATGCACCATGGACTTCAGGTCTTGATTAGTGGCCCCAGAAAACCTCTCTTCGAACATACATCTCCTCGTCCAGACCATCCACCCAGCGAGAATAGTCAGATGGAAATTTATGCTCTCGTCCACTCATATAATGGGCCTCTTTTAGTGCTAGTTTGTGTCTCATTCTTCTTAGAAAAGCTTGGCGCTTGCGATAGGCGTCAACCCTTCGTAGTTTTGCTTGGTTAATTTGTATTGATTGTGCCAAAGTTGATGTCGTTGCCATAGTTTTACCTCCTATAGTATTAACACGTATATATCCTACTACTACGAGCTTGAGGGTCTGTGGAAATTCCAACAAAAAACTTAAGTGTTTTGCTGTTGTAGAGTAGACGAAAAAGTTATAAGCTTCATATTAAGCTAAAAACGGATAATCTCACGAGCAGAAATGGCAAAAGACATATTTACTAAAACCGCTGAAGCACCCGCAGAGGTATTAGAAAAAACTTTAGAAACCGCCAAAAAAGTCAGCACTAGAATTGAAAGCGGTCGTACTGTCACAAGATCTAAGGATTACTGGCGCACCCTTGGGCCCGGGCTAACTACGGGGGCCTCTGACGACGACCCTTCAGGAATAGCAACATACTCACAAACCGGGGCACAATACGGCTTTCAGCTTCTATGGTTATCTATTTTTACTTTCCCGTTAATGGCAATCGTTCAGGAGATGTGCGCTCGTATAGGCCTAGTAACGGGTAGGGGTTTAGCCGGTAATATCCGCGCGCATTTTTCACGGAAGGTTCTTTATATGTGCACCGTACTCCTGTTTGCGGCCAACACTTTTAATATAGGGGCAGATCTGGGTGCCATGGCCAAGGGAGCTCAGCTGCTTGATTCCGGGTTAAACTTTACGCTTCTTTTAATAGGGTTTGCCGGTTTGAGTTTACTGTTACAGATTTTTACTCCTTACGGTAGATACGCCAAATATCTAAAATGGTTAGCAATGATTTTGTTAGCATACGTATTATCTGCACTTCTTGCTCATCTACATTGGGGCGACGTATTAAAACACTCCGTGATTCCGAGTATTCATTTTGGCAAAAATCAGCTGCTACTTATCTGTGGCATCTTAGGAACCACCATATCGCCTTATCTTTTCTTCTGGCAGACATCTCAAGAGGTCGAAGATAAGATATTACAAGGAAAAACATCAATAGCTATGCGTCGTGGTTCATCTAAAGAAGAACTTAAAAATATGAGGATTGATGTTTGGTCCGGCATGATACTATCCAATGTTGTTATGTTCTTTATTATTGCGGCTTGTGGCGCGTTGCTATTTACGCACGGTATTACAAACATTTCGACTGCTGCTCAAGCCGCTGAAGCGCTGAGACCTCTTGCGGGCAGTAATACGTATTTCTTGTTTGCCTTAGGTATCATAGGGACGGGAATGTTGGCTATACCGGTTCTTGCCGGTAGTAGCTCTTACGCTTTTGCAGAGAGTATGAAATGGCGAGAGGGGTTATATCGGAAACTAAAAAGAGCCTATGCCTTTTATGGAATAATTATATTCTCGATGTTAATTGGATTAGGGTTGAATTTCTTAGGCATCAATCCCATAAAAGCCCTTATATATTCCGCCGTAGGCAACGGTCTCGTGGCACCGGTGATCCTATTCTTCATAGTGCGCCTAAGCAGCAGCCACAAGGTGATGGGCGAATGGAAAAACCGACGCTACGTAACCGGCTTTGGATGGATAATAACCGGCATAATGGCCTTGTCTGGGATAGCGGCTATTTATGCTATTGTTTAGAATCGTATCTTTCTCATCAAGCCGTCAACTACATCATTAGAAGGATCCTCGTGCGGTAATCTGTCGGTCAGAAGACTTACGATCCTGCCTTCATCACTTGGAGAATAATATATGGTAAGTGAGGGACTAAAACGCTTTAAAGGCATAAACACGATGCTGGAAAATGCATCCTCGTCAATAATTGAAAATGCCTTAAATGAATCATACTCATAATATTTTTGACCAACGGTTACGCCCATCCCGTCAAGTTGATAATTTAGAACTCGGGGCTTTCTGTTGGCGTAAAAAGCCATCACGCCTCCGGCTATAACTATCACAAAAGTAGAAATTTTATCTTTGGTTATAAAGTAGGTCAATGTTGCGATAAAGACAGTTACAAGGCTTAAGATTGCATACCAACCAAATGATTTTTCATGATTAATGAATTCTGAGGCTGTCCAGCTCACCGTCTGATTATTAGTACTTCCGTCGATTGAAGGATCGTTTTCCGTAATCTTTTGCCCTGGTTCATTGTTTAATGGTTTATTGTTGGTATCGGGTAGCTCCTTGGGTGGAGCAGAATTGGTCTCAGTAACGGGCGACGATGTTTGTCCGGGTATAAAGTTAGCCATAGTGTCATTGTACACCGGGGCGAAGTATTTGAAAAAACTGTCCCGGATATTTAAAGTTTGTAACTTATGTTTTTCTAAGGTGGTGATTTTTTCTCGAGCAGGCCCACTCTAGCACTTGAGCATATTTATTTGTGAGGGGGCGGATAAGATTCAACTGCCGATAGGACACGGAAACAAAGTAGTGGCCTATTTGTCGTGTTTTCGGATATAATGAATCAGAAGTGAGACAGATCTAGAATCGTGTTTCATTTTTGTAAGTCAGAATTAATGAATGGTTGCGGCAAGTTTCATTAAGGTCTTTAAAGACACATGGTACATAAGTCGTATATGGAGAGGTACCCAAGAGGCTGAAGGGGTCGGTTTGCTAAATCGATAGGGGGAAGCGATTCCCCGCGAGGGTTCAAATCCCTCCCTCTCCGCCAAGTAGCTCAGGTTCGAACCCTGGTCGGCGTAACGGCCGCCTTCATTATCAATGCGGTACTCCGCATAAGCTAGTCAGCAGCGAGGAGTTGCAAGGAAATGTCAACCATTCCATAAAGCTCACAGGCGGAAGAAGTCATTCGTTATTATCATAAGAGAGAGTCGCGCATAGGGTATGACTTGTTTCTGGGGGGCACGAAACACTTCGGTTACTATGACCGAGGAGACAATGCGTGGAACTTTCCGGCTGCACTCCGCAAAATGGAGGCCTTCCTTGGTCAGCAACTGAATGTGCCCGAAGGGAGCACAGGGCTAGATGCAGGCTGCGGCGTCGGCGACGTCGCACGATACTTAGCGACGCACTTCGGACTGAAGGTGACTGGGATCGACCTGTTGGACTTCAATGTAGACCAAGCTAAGTTGCGATCTCAGCGCGATCAACTGAAAGATAAGGTTTGCTTCGATGTGATGGACTACTCCGAGCTCACGTTCCCAGATGAGACCTTCGACTTTGTCTACACGCTGGAGACACTAGTTCACTCTGACAATCCGGAAACAGTACTGGAGGGATTTTTTAGGGTGCTGCGCCCTGGCGGACGGCTGGTGATGATCGAGTATTCCAAGGACCCAGACACCGCCATACCTAGTCGTGTTCTTGATATGTTGCATTTTGTGAACCAAGTTGCCGCAATGCCTGCCTTCAACAGGTTTGATCATGGCGTACTCGTGGACCTGGTTAGAAAGCGGGGCTTCTCTGATGTAGCTACCTTGGACATCACGGACCGGATGCTCCCAATGGTTAGGTGTTTTGCAATAGTAGGCGCATTGCCGTACGCTGTTGCTAGGACATTAGGCAAAGAAGCTAAGGTCATAAATGCCATGTCTGGCGTTGAATTCTGGCGTCATAGGCGCTATTGGCAGCACAACGTGGTGACAGCGACGAAACCACTGGCAAGTTAGGATGAGGGACGGGTAGCATCGGTGATGTTGCACGTCGCCCGACTCCCTGGTTATGCCGCGGCGTCGGCGCCGAAGCGCCTCCCTTTAGTATCCCCAAGCCAGCCGCAGTCAGGCTCCTGAGACCAAGGCGGTCTACGGGAGCACGAGAGGCTAGCGGTTGCGGGGGTGACAAGGGAAGCTACGCTTAGCGCGTGCCCATCAGTCGGCGTCTAGTTGACGGGTCATGTTTCACTCCGACGCCCGTACTGCCCTTTGAGCTGCGGCTCCTCGACTTCGAGTCGGCTATGCAGGACGTGTACGACTTCTTCCGCTATGTGAATGACTTCCTGATTGGGAAGGGCCTGCCTAGACTTGAGGAGACGTTGCGGGCGGCGAACCTGTCGGGCACGGTGTCTGACATGCTGACGGCGTCGCTGGCGAGCGCTCACGGACGCTGGTACAGAACTACTACCACAACGGGCACCTGGACCTCATCGTGCAAGGTAAGTACCCTGGTGACAGGGTTTAGGCGGGTGAGTACGGCATTGAGATCAAGTCAACGACCGAGAAGGGTGGCCCAAGTGGCGGGGTTCGAACTGTGCTCTACCCTCTCCGCCAAGGCACTGCCGTTGACTTAGGGCAAGCACAGCTAAAATACATTCTTCCTTTTGCGTTTCCAGAAATGTAAGACCTGACGGCTTGATTTTTCTAATCGGGGAGGATTTCGATCTTTGCGGATTATCGTAGGGCTGGTTAGGAAAAAGCCGCTCAATAAGAGGGGCCGATATATTTTATAGTTCGTAAGATACAGAAAAGTTCCACTATCACGGTATTTGACGTCTGTAAAAAGTTCCATAATCTATCTGGCGGAAGGGGTGGGATTCGAACCCACGGTACCTTTGGGGCACGACGGTTTTCAAGACCGTTACCTTCAACCGCTCGGTCACCCTTCCTTGGAAATGGGATAAAAAGTCTACTAACACCGTGAACCTGATAGTTAGAACCTCACTTCTGGACCGTATATATTCTAGCAGTAATTATCTGGCAATGACTATAATTTTCACTTACGGACCTCTATAACATTAAAAATATACATACAGCTTTTCGGGATAGGTTCAGCGGTTTATATTCCTGGTCTGAATTTAGCCGGTACTGGGTGTATACAATTCAGGAAGTTGACTCTTAACCGCGCACACTGTTGAGATACATCAAGAGCAAAAAAAAGTTTATCGTGCTTGAAGATAAGATTAGCGTCTTCATCCCGTTAGATAACTTATGTTGGTTACTTTTGTACATAATCATAAATAGAAGAAATAGCTCAGGGAGAAAGTCCAGTGAATACCTATACCCAAACTGGTCCTTGCCTACAGCAAACGCGCTTAGTATAAACAGACAACTGACACCGGCAGCAATTAGCAAGTGCCTGGCCTGAGGAGTGAATGTTGACCATTTATGGGTAAAAATATGCAACAAATAGGGAGAAGTAAAAAAAATGCTCAGCCCATATTCATTATTTTTTATGTACGGTGGCTTGAGTACCCAGGAATTCGCGTATTTTAAGACGACATCTGGTACCCCCAATAACATATGGTACAAATTGGTCGGAATATGATCAGGACTGACCACCCCAAGAGCTCTTGACTCGGCCTGTCCTTTGCTAAGCAGTTGATAGGCATATCCTCCCTGGAATGGGTTGTGGAATCTTAAGTAGTTATACAACCCCACCAGAGTGCCGGCAAAAACAACAGGAAGTAATAACTTTGTTAAACTGAGTATTTTCTTGACCTTTTCTTTATGCTCATTAAGAATCTCCAGAACAAAGAATATGGCTATGGGGGCAGCGGAAATTCTGGTTAAAACAAGCATTCCGCATATACTGCCTATAAGCCACCACCTCTTCTTCCCCAGATATTCATACAGACTCCATAAAAGCAAAAAAGCAGTAATGGCCTGAGCGAATAACCAGCTACTCGCAACACTAGCAACTCCAATAAATACGCTGCCCAAAACAAATCCCGTCATAAGTATTAGGCTATCCTCTATGGAGTAGCGAATTTTTCTGGCCAGTTTGTAAGTAAGATAGATCACGCCAAGAACAATCGGGAACTGCAGGTAATTTTGATAGAAAAAAGCATGGAATAGGCCATATAACCAGACAAACGGCATTAGTAGAATGGCGGGGAATGGTCCCTCGTCCCAATAAATCTTCCCGTGATACAGTACGGGATCTTGTCCGTAACCTCCTATGGAAGACAGGAAGTTTAGTTGTCCATGATCAAAAGCTTTAGCAAGCTCTGTAAATTGACCGCTGCCGCTATTTACCAAGCTCATTATAACTAACGTAGCTAACATTGCCGTGAATATAAGAAAAACGATTGTTTGCTTAGGTTTTAAGATAGATAGTTTCACTTTAAAAATTATTATATCAGCATAACTTATCAATTCCGGGATGAACACTCTACTAACTAATCATGGTTCAAACGGTTAAATAATCCTATAACCATAAACATAGCTGTTGTGATTATTGTGTTGTAAATAAGGTCGTTATAGGTTGCAGGGTATTCATAAACTAAGTTATACTGTCATCAACACAAAAACTCAAGCTCTATTAAGTAAATCAATATGGAGGGTAACAACTATGGCGCGACATGATCGCGACGATGATTTGTTGATGGAAGAGGACGAGCTGACTGCTGCTTTTTTGGGCGATGACTCAAATAGCACAACGGCCGACCCAACTCAACCGGCCGTCGCACAAGATGAATGGGATGAAGATGAGGCTGTTCCCGGGCAACTAGCAGTAGATGTTTATGAAACTAAGGAGAGACTAGTCGTCAAAGCCCGTACCGCGGGAGTTAACAAGAACGAACTTGACGTAAGTATTTCTGATAATACGCTCAGTATTCGCGGCACTCTGTCTGCGGGGGAAGAAGATGTCGAGAACTACATCCTACAAGAATGTTACTGGGGTGAATTTTCCAGAAGCATAGCCTTGCCGGTTCCGGTTAAGGAGGATGAGATTGAAGCCGTACTTAAAGACGGTGTTCTAACCATCAGCTTCACTAAAGTTAAGCAAGACACCGTTAAGAAGATTCAGATTCTCTGATCTAAACATCCAGACCTTACCAAAAAACACGGTTAAAAATAAGATCTCTCAGATTTTCTCCGAGAGATCTTTTTAATAACTAGTGTTATTTCGCCCACTAAGCTAAAAATTACTAGCCACCTGTTGTTGTTGCCGTATTTAGCTTGGCTAGTATAAAGTGCACAATTACCTGGGCCAACGCAACTACTACTAGACCTACGATCGCAAAAAGTATGGTATTTTTGGCTCCAGAAACAGCTTGATCACTACCTCCACTAACCGCATACCTCAATCCACCGACAATCAACATAATAACCGCCACAACACCAACAACTATAGAGAAAACTTGGATTATGGTCGTTAGCAGATTCTGGAGTGTAGATGAGCTTCCGCTCGTACAACTTCCCCCGGTGCCACTAGACAGACTTAGGTTTGATCCCTGGCATATATTCTGAACCACTCCATTTGGTGTTAACGCCGCCGCAAAAACACTAGTGGTCACCGATGCAGTAAGCACGGGCACGACAACAAAGACAGAACCGGTTGATATTAATAAAAACTCTTTTATTTTTCGTAACATGATCGTTAATACCTTTCTTTACAATGTTCTTTTTATACCACAACCCAGAGATTATTTGCAATAGATACTTCGTGAAACGAGACAGGAAATTATTCCTGTTATATTATTATGACTTATTTATCTTGCCTAGAACAAAGTGCACCAATACCTGACCAATAGCAGCTACGACCAATCCTATCAACGCATAAAGTACGACATTCCTGGCGGCAGCAGTCTTACTGGACTCGCCGCCTGATGTTACAAACATCAAACCTCCTACTATTATGACAACCACCGCCGCCACACCCACGATCAGGGTTAAAACATTGATGACATTTTTAACCGTATTGCTCAGTGATTTAGCATTATTGTTGTTGCATGCATTGCCTGGGCTGCCCGCATTCAAACCTTGACAAGCTTGAGAGTCTGCTCCGCTAAATAAGTTCGATGCGAATACTTGATTAGGCACTAATGCCGGCATAAACAACATGCCACATACGGCCAGGATGACAAATATTATCAGTGTCTTCGTTCTCATATCTTATTTTCTATATCCTATTCAATACAAATGCAACTAATGCCTGGGCCAAACCCGCCACAACTAGACCCACAAGAGCCATAATAACGGTTTTGCTGCCTTCGCTTACTTTCTTAGAGTCACCACCGGAAAATACCATTCCCATACCGCCAATAATGACCATAACGATCGACGCGACGCCTACAATAATCGACAGCACAAATACGACTTTATCGATTATGCTGCCTGGGCCAAATATTGGATTAGGATTGCCGGATTTGGTTTGATTACTATAATCCTGGCAAACTGCTGCGCTACTGGCGGATCCACTACACGGGCCTTTTAGTACATCTATGGCCATTGCTGTATGTGAAGTCATGGCAATACCAGCGATTAATATGCTTAAAGCGGAGAGTAGTATGGTTAGCTTTTTATACATTGCTTAATACAAAGGTTACCACTACTTCCGCGCATATACACACAACCAGACCGATTAATGCGTACAGCAGGGTCTCACGAGCTTGTTTAACCTTCTGTTCCTCGCCGCTGGATATCACAAAACTTATTGCGGATATTATGACCATAATAAGGGCGATGCCGCCTATTATTCCGAAGCCTAGTTGCAAAACCGTGGTCAGAGCGGAATTGTTGGCGGTTACCGTTGGCAGACCGGTGTCGCATGTTGATTGACCGTTATTGCAAAATACTTGAGCTGTTGCCATGTAGTGAAGACGATTAATCAAAGATATGACCCGATCGCCCATCAGGAAAATCTCCCCGCTATAAACGCTACTATCGTAGCTGCCGCCACAGATAATAATAATCCGATTAAGGCGTTTATGATAGTTCCTAAAGCTTGTTTGGTGGCATTAGGATCACCTTGACTCACTATATAACGTACGCCTCCTACTACAACCATAATTACCGCCACAAGAGCCGCCAGCCGCAAAAGAATCTCCGTTATAGCGGCAACTATTAGCCAAATATCAGAAAGTGTCGTAAGTTTTGGGCTGCAATCAGAGTTAAGAGGCAAATAAGCATACCATTTGGGCAGTCCTAAGAATGTGGTGTGTACGGTGTTTTCACAGGCAGTAGCGGTTGTTGCAAAATAAGAATATACGGTTCCGATCATTTAAAGAATCCTTGGGGTATTACGTAGTTCAATATAGCATAGGCAAATATAAATATAACAAGCGCTAGTAGGGAACTCTGGATTCTTCCCATGGCATTCTTCTTAGCCTGTGGATCATCTTGGGAGACGGTATATTGAATGCCGGCCACTATCATTGAAGCTACAACCACAATCCCTACCCCATCTGACAATAACCTTATGATCGCAAAAACTAGATCAGTAACAGGCCCACCGACATGAGAACATCCCAGATCAATGCTAGTATAAACTCTGTTAGAGCCGCTACCGCAGTACGGTCCAGCAGGAGTAGTCAAGTTCGAGCATTGTACATTTGCCCATGTTCCGGTAAGAGTTCCGTTAGGTAAACTATTCGCTTGACTAAGTACATAACAGTTATTGGAAGAAAGAGGATTGCCTTGAGTGTCCACAGCCCCTGATGGACAAGCTGTTTTCGTAGACGCACTGGTTCCGGTATAGCACCCCGTGGCATTGCTGGCATGAGCGATCGTAATCGATCCTATCGAACTTATCAACAATAGCGATGCGATGATAGAGATAAATATTTTAGGAAGTGTTAATTTTGTCATCTAATCTACTCTTTAAGTTAGTATAATAAATTCTCTAGGGTAGAAAGTCAAAAAGCTCGTCGGTATTTTCGCACAAACCACCGATGAGTTAAA
Source organism: Candidatus Saccharimonadota bacterium (assembly GCA_027371825.1). Taxonomy (GTDB): domain Bacteria; phylum Patescibacteriota; class Saccharimonadia; order Saccharimonadales; family UBA4665; genus JAJZNU01. The sequence goes on along the minus strand of DAHXLE010000031.1, from coordinate 1,578 downwards.
TTCGTTAACTCCCCCTGGACAGCAGGCATAAAACCTTCCACGACAAGTCGTGTGGGTTTAATACGCTCACTTTAGTTTAAACAACATTTAAGACCGGCGTTGTATATAACACCTATTTGACTTATGATTAAATTGCCTTGTTTAAACGTTCCTAGAGCGTGGGCAATAGGTCATAAATAAATAGTTAGTCCAGTAAAAATGAGAAAATTTCAACACCCGGTTCTAGTAGCAATCACACTAGTTGTACTTTGTGTCGGCTCTTTTGTGCTGTTTTGGAGTAGGCAGGGTTTAGCAGCCAGCACTACGACCGTTACACAATTAACAACAACCGGGGCAGAATCGATCGCCCCCTCGGGTCAGGTGATCATCTGTCTAAATATTACAGGTGTGGGTAGTTCAAATTACAAGCAATACAACGTCAGTGGAGTACAGGGCGGAACAAACAGCGCAATTCCATTCCGTTATTATTCGTCAGGATGTCCCCAAAACAAAAGTGGTTGGCAATCTGCGGGCATAAAAGGAATATCTACTAGTTCGGGAAGTAGTTTCGCTGCAAACCATTTGACAATATACGTAAAACAAATAAACGGCAACAATAGCGCAACCGTACAACTAGATATGAGTAATCTTACGAATGGCTTTACGTACGCTACCCAGCCGGCAATATCATTAAATTCAACAAAAACAGGGTCAGTTATTGTTAACGGGTCCTATGCTACATCACTAGGAAATTGCAACAGTACACCCACTCCCCAAAACTGCTTACACCCCATCGATACCTCCCAGTCTCAGACTATCTACAGCTGTCTCGTTCCTCTTGCTTCAATACCAGCAAAATCGGATTTAACCGTAAAAAATTGCTCTTCAAATGGTGCCCTGGCGCTACTTTTTGCTAATGGTACCGCAAAGCTCAAAAGCGTTAAATACGGTAAATACGATATATTCGTATACGCCATCATAGGAAATGCACCCGCACAAGAAACATATAGCGGCCAGAAACTTCTAACCGTAAATAGCCCAAATAACTCTACTAGTATCCAACTATCTAGTAATCCTGGGGGTATTTTACCAACTTCTTGCCCTTCTGGAGATACCGGACTCCCGCCCAACTGCCAAGCACCGTCCTCGGGTGGACCCGGTATTCCTACGTGCCAAGCCACCGGAGGCGCATTATCTTGGTTAACGTGCGCACTCATAGATGGCATTCAAGGGGTAGAATCTCACATAGAAAACGTTGTTCAGGGTGCATTAAAAACCGGAACGATCGACTTCAACTCCGCAGATTGTAAGAGCGGCGCAACCTCACAAAACTACACCGCTTGCGTGTATAACGTCTGGTCTGATTTTAGGGTATACGGAAATATAGTTTTAGTAATCGCTTTGTTGGTAATAGTTTTTGGTGAAGCCATAGGCGGTGGACTTATTGATGCCTACACGGCCAAGAAAATGTTACCCCGTATATTAGTAGCAGCTATTCTTATAAACCTGTCCATATACATAGTAGCGGCACTGGAAGATATAGTTAATATTCTTGGAAGTGGTCTTTATGATATTATCAGCGCTCCATTCAAAAACAGC
>DAHXLE010000028.1 GCA_027371825.1 Candidatus Saccharimonadota bacterium | reverse complement strand
ACCCCGTATATTAGTAGCAGCTATTCTTATAAACCTGTCCATATACATAGTAGCGGCACTGGAAGATATAGTTAATATTCTTGGAAGTGGTCTTTATGATATTATCAGCGCTCCATTCAAAAACAGCGGAACATTTCACATAAACATATCGGGTACCGGCGGAAACCTGTTTGGCTCTATAAGCACAGCTGGACTACTTGGCGGTCTTGCTGCAGGCGCAGTATTATGGAAAACCGGTGGTCTAGGTGATGCTTTAGGTTTTTTGGCTCTTATGGTTGGTCTTCCAGCTCTATTGGCAGTTATAGGTGTTCTGCTAACAATATTCTTCCGAGATACTATTTTGATTTTATTGCTTATGATATCCCCGGTAGCCTTTGCGCTTTACTGTCTGCCCAATACCGAACAATATTTTAAAAAATGGTGGGGGTTATTGTTCAAAACGCTTATGGTCTATCCGATTGTTATGGTGATTTTCGCCATGTGCACCGTCAGCGCTGTCATAGTCAGCAGTTTTATGCCCGGAAAAGAACAGTGGTTAGGCGCCTTAATGAGCATTTTGGCAGTATCCGCTCCTCTATTCCTTGTACCATTCGCCTTTAAGATGTCGGGTGGTGTCATAGGAGGTGTCCACGGAGCTATAAGTAATCTCGGGAAAAAGACTGCGGGAGGTATCCAGGGCAGCCCCAATAATCCTAACAGCCTCCGTAACCGAAAACGATTAAATCTGGAGAATAAAACCACACAGGCCCGCGAACGTGTAGTTAAATGGGGGATGGGCGGTAAAAGCGGTAGGCTGGGAGTCGGACGCCGAGCTATCGGTAGAGCACTAAACTACGGGAACCTTCAAGCCAAACGATCAATACTTCAAAAACAAGTCTCCGAAACGATGGAAAGCCAGAGATCAACCGGTGACGACTCAAACCAGCGAGACCTATATATTGCCCAGGCTTCCGATGGCAAGTGGTACCGAAGAATGGACATGCAGCAAGATGACAATGGCCAATTAACGGCTGTCGGCGGTGCACAGGCAGTCTATAACGGGAATGCCGCTGTCGCCAAAATGGCACATAATAAAGCTAAGAAGTTGTATGGACGCAATAAATCCTCACTCTCGGACGCACTATTTTATGAATGGAAGAAAACCGGTTACGATCCAACACAAATGAACAACTTGGCAACTCAATATGGCGATATACTTAACGAATATGGATTAAACGAAGACGAGGGGGTCGATATGGGAAAAGCTGTTGGTTTCAAGCACCAGGGTGGCTCTTTAGCATCAAAGTACTCGAGATGGGGTCTCAATAAAGCTACCGGCAAATGGGGGATGAACGTTAACCACGTCGGTCTAGCTAAAGAAGGGGCTTTTAATCTTGGAACTTACCAGTGGAGTAATCAAGACGTCACTTCCTTCAATGAACTTAGTAGGGGGTATGGTCAAGTAAATACCGTATTATCTTCACTTGGAGTCACAGACGAGAATGCTGCTGATCTATCTAACACAGTCGTAGGCAAACAACGGGGTGAGCTGGCCGAATACGAGGGTCTGACCGTCGGACAACTTTTAGATACTCGTAGACGAATTAGGGGAATTGCTCAAAATACTAATCCAGATCAAAGAATGCCAGGTGGCAGCAATATCGAAACAATTGGCGAGGACAACAAACCGCAAATGTCTGGTTATGGCGGTGTCAGCGGAGCTCCGGTTGAAGTACAAGAAGCAGCACGCAGATTATATAAGCAAGTTTTTCCCGAAACCAGTAGTCCAGCACCGTCACCAGTCCCTACTCCCACCCCTCCGCCATCACCTCCAACTGATAATTTTTTAGGGTAAAAAACTGATAGATCTAATCTGTTCTATATAAATCCTGGGGCCCCTAACACAACACAATAAAGCAATACTGCTATACTTAAATTACTTTACATGGCTACATATAAACTAATTCAAGATATTGAAGCAGAGGACAAGCTTCTAGGTCCGCTAACTCTCCGACAATTTATTTATGCCGGTGTTGCTGCGCTGCTTTTATACTTATCGTTCCTGTCCCTCACTAAACACGTCATATTTTTGCTGGTAATATTTTTGCCGCCGGCATTACTGGCGGGATTCTTGGCATTTCCTTGGGGACGCGATCAGCCAACAGAAGTTTGGGCTCTTGCTAAAGTCCGTTTTCTTATAAAACCCCATCGACGCATCTGGGATCAAAGCGGCGTAAAAGAACTCGTCACCATTACAGCACCCAAAACAACGTATGAGGATTACACTAATGGCTTATCCCAGACAGAAGTCCATAGTCGTCTTAGGGCACTGGCCGACACGATTGACAGCCGGGGCTGGGCTATCAAAAATGCCAACGTGAACCTTTATGCCCAGCCTCTGCCTGGCGATGTGAGTTCGACCTATTCCGATCGGTTGGTTAATCCGAATAGTTTTCCGACCGATGTGTCGAACGTCGATGTACAGGCCGAGGACGACATATTAGATGAGCAAAATAATCCAACGGCACAACTTTTTGAACAGATGATAAAAGCTTCAAGTCGAAGCCGACGCCAGAAGATTACCGATAGTCTTAAACAGGCCGTAGTAGTAAACACGCAAAATCCGACAACCGTTCGTCAATCACCACCCAACGACTATTGGTTCTTGAACCAACCGCAGCATGGTACACAAGTTCCCGACAATTCAGCAATTTTTAAATCGAATGTTGTTCCCCCTGGTAACGATAATATTCAATCCACGGCAAATGATTTATCTCCGGCAGACGAACTTGCTCTAGATGAAGAGCTCAAGTCTAGACGTATGGTATCGGACGTATCATACCCACATATCAAAAAAATATTGCCGATCTCTCAACAGCAAGCCACAAAATCATCTACAGTGCCGACCAAAAAAGCTCCGACTGCTCCTCCTCCTCAGATGACACAGGCTCCAGATCCTGCTATACTAAATCTTGCCAGCAACAATGACTGGAACGTAGCGACTCTAGCCCGCGAAGTAAACCGCAAACCCCCTCAAGAGTCGCCCCAGGAAGTTGTTGTCTCACTACATTAATTCTTGGGTAATTAATTAGAATAGAAAGAATATTGAGGGTGGAATTTAAGACATGAATCCTTCTGATCCAAACCAGATTTACACTCCTGGTACTGTTCCTGCCGAGGTCATACCACAAGGGGGGGTGGTAACATCCGCGCCTACAACGCCGCAGAAAGTCACACCGTCTTCCACGGTACGTACTAACCCCAACACTACTCAGAATGCACTGCAAATTGCCGAGATAAGAGACGGTATAGTTATAATGAACGACGGATCCTTTAGATCGGTAGTCATGGTCAAATCGATCAATTTCGATCTTATGAGTCAACAAGAGCAAGAAGCAGTCGAATATAGCTACCAAGGATTCTTAAACTCACTGTACTTTCCGATTCAGATATTCTTGCGGTCACAACGGGTAGATCTACAGCCTTATATAGACAAACTCGATAAGATTCGAACCGAACACGATAATATGCTTCTTGCCATGCTTATGGAGGACTATATTGACTTCATAGACAACCTCTCGCAGCAAACAAACATCATGGACAAAAGGTTTTATGTGGCTATACCGTATTTTCCGACTATTGACGTCCAAAAAGCCCTCACGCAAAGCAAGAATTTTTTAACAGGTCTTGGAAACCTATTCAGCAAATCCGATCAGCATGTAACCATTAACGAAGCCGATCTGGAAAAGGCTAAAACAGAGCTTAGAAATCGCGTCCAATCAGTATTGTCGGGATTGTGGCAATGCGGTATCAAGGGTTTACCTCTTGATACTCAAGAACTCATAGAGCTTTACTATGACACATATAATCCAGATACCGCCACAAGACAGCAACTCAAGAACTTCAACGACTTATCGGCCGATATAGTCACCAAGGGTCAGGGGATGGCTCCGCAAGCTCACTTACAAAGGGAACTTCAATAATGTTTCGTAAGAATAAACAGTCTAAACTCGACCCCGTAACTCTAGCGCAAAATCAACGGATGCGTGAACAGCAGGAGGTTAGTCTTGCATTTCAAAAGGGAATAACCGCTCTTCGAGATTTTATTGCTCCCAGTTCCATTGAATTTAATTCGGCATATTTCCGGATCGGAACTAGATTTGCACGAACATACTATGTTTACGGTTATCCCAGACAAGTTTACACCGGCTGGATGAGTCCTTTAGTAAACGTAGATGAGATATTGGATCTTTCAATGTTCATCTATCCCGTCGAGAGTCAAGTAGTACTAGAGAATTTACGCAAAAAAGTAACACAACTCGAGGCTGGCATACAGATCGATGCAGAAAAAGGCAAAGTAAGAGACCCCGGCAAACAGGCAGCCGTTCAAGACGCCGAAGAGATCAGAGATAAACTTCAGGTCGGAGAAGAACGATTCTTCAGGTTTGGCCTATATTTTACTATCTATGCAAGTTCTTTGGATGAACTGGAATTTGTTTCCCACAAAGTTGAGTCGATGCTTGGACAACAGCTGGTATATTCTAAGCCGGCCAGCAGTCAGCAGGAACAAGGACTCAATAGCACGGTACCGCAATTTGACGATCAACTGCAAATCAGACGCAACATGAGCACCGGTGCACTATCCACCAGTTTCCCATTTACCAGTGCCGACCTAAGCGACGACCATGGAATCTTGTACGGTATTAATATGCATAATTCGGGACTTGTAATATTTGATCGATTCAGTCTTGAGAACGGTAACTCGGTTGTGTTTGCTAAGTCCGGGGCCGGTAAAAGTTTCTCGGTCAAACTGGAAGCATTGCGCAGTATGATGCTTGGAACCGAAATTTTTATCATTGATCCTGAAAACGAGTATGAAAGAATGTGTGATGCCGTTGGGGGAGCCTATGTCAGACTCAGCCTGGGCTCCAGCACGAGAATAAATCCCTTTGACTTACCAAAAGTCATCGACGGCGAGGAAGCGGATAATGCCCTAAGGTCCAATCTTATAACCTTACATGGTCTGCTCAGACTAATGATGGGAGGAGCACAAGCACAACTGATCGGTGGCAATACGACACTGGTTCCTGCCCTGAACCCCGTCGAGGAATCGGATCTGGACGCTGCCTTGATAGAAACCTACGCAAAAGCCGGAATCACAAATGATCCTTTAACTCATGCTTCTCCTCCACCTACCATCAGTGATCTATACGACACACTGCTTCACATGGCGGGTTCAGGTCCCCAGCTGGCTCAACGACTTAGAAAATACACCAGCGGAACATTTGCGGGTATTTTCAGTCAACCGTCCAATATTGACATAAATAATCCGCTGGTAGTATTTAACGTTCGGGACCTGGAAGACGAGCTCAGACCCGTTGCGATGTATATCGTTTTAAACTATATATGGAACAAAACCAAGACCGACCAGAGAAGACGAATGCTCATTGTTGATGAAGCTTGGCAGTTAATGAGATACGAGGACTCGGCTAACTTTTTGTTTAGTTTGGCAAAACGAGCCCGTAAGTATAATTTAGGAATTACTACCATAACTCAGGACGTAGAAGATTTTATGGGCAGTCGTATGGGACGAGCTATTGTCGCCAATGCCAGCATGCAGTTCTTGCTCAAGCAAAGTACTAGCGCAGTCGATGTTCTTTCGGATGTCTTCAAGCTAACCAGTGAGGAAAAAAAGCGCCTGTCGCAATTCCCCGTAGGACAAGGGTTATTTTTCGCCGGACAAAACCATGTTCATATACAAGTTATAGCCAGCCCTACCGAAACCGGATTAATCACCACCAATCCTTCTCAAATGCAGCAGGTACAGACCGGCGAATTAAATCAACCACAGGGAACGATAGATCTCCAGAATCAACTTAGCCCCGGTACCGCTGGTACGGTGTAAAATATTATTTAGCCTATGGCACCAGAAAAAGACGATAGAGTCGAAAATAGCAAAGACAACAATCTTTCGAATGACGGAATTCCCATTTATGACAGGTTAGCCGAACAAAAAAGTAATAACGCCGACAACCAAGATAAGCTTAGAAAACAGGAAGATCAAGGTATACCAAATCCAAATACCAAGGACAAATCATTCAAAGATAGTTTACATAATGATCTAGGCCAACCCCAAGCTCCAGGGCTAGCCGGACAGCAACAATTTGGCAATGGTGATAGCGTACAGCCACCAATAACGTCTACCAACAATCAGACCCCAAACTATCACGGAAATATACCCAACCAGTCAAGTGAAGTACTTGGCGCCGCTAACGATGGCAATAACCCGTCTTTATATGACTCACCCGCAACAACCACGTCATCTTCTGGTTCCAAAAATCCGGCATTGGCGGCGTTAGCGCAAGAAGAAGGACATCCAGTCACCGGCTCGGCACAAGACAACTCAGAAGAGAATGAGCCCTCGGGTAAATCAAACAATTCGTCCCAGACAAATCCACAGACCAATGACGAAGTATCCGATAAAGTAGGCAAGGGATTCTCCGTCGGAAAAGCCGGTTTAGCTACCACTGGGGGCACATTGGGTATTATGAAATTTATTACTACAACCGTTAAAAATCGCAAAGGTTTGGTTTTTGGTGGAATCGGAGGAACGATTGGTATATTAGTATTTGTTATTTCTTTAGGCGCGATCGCCGATTTAGCCCTTAATCATATAGCGAGCGATCTCTTGGGATACGAAAGTAAGGTCGAAAGAAAAATGGAAACAGATATCGCTAAAAAACTCATGAAAAAAGTAGTCTGTATCGCACTTCCCAGCGGCTGCAAAAACACCGCCGGGGATCCGGAAGAAAACAATAAGATTACGAATGCCGATGCACAAAAGGCAGCTGCAAACGGTGAAACATTAACTCAAGATATGGCTGATTTTAAGTTTAATGACCCAAACGTTCAAGCTGCATTTGCTAGAGCCGGTATTAACATTAACACAGACAGTGCCGGCAACTTGGTTAGTATTACCGATGCTAACGGTAACAATATTACTCAGGACCTAACTTCTAACGACCAAGCTTTTAAGGCGGTGAGTGATGCATTTCCTGAGTGGGAAGTAGGTCAACGAACATTATTCAGCAATCTTTTAACAGAGCAAGCTAAAGCTTCATTTGAAGGCATAAGCCCGGATACCGCAGACAACAAAGTTGAAAACGCGGTTTCACAGGATGTGTCACAGGGAGCCTCAAGTAACGAAATTGATCTAAGTACAAGTGAGTCTAACCAAAATCCCAGTCCCGCAGATAATAACGGCAACCCTCCAAAGATTACTCAATCCGGTACCGATACACAAAAAGCAGGTGATGTACTCAACCAAGCCGAGGCAACCGTTAAAAATGCAGAGGCAAGTGGCTCAACCGGACCCGAGGCCCTAGCCAAAGCCATGTCAGATCTAAAAGACAAGGTAACAAAAGGCTTCTTTATAGTCGGCTTGGTTGCGACTTTGTGCCAGATTGAAGAAAGCATAGATAAAGCTGCTGTAACTAGGGTTCCGGAAATAATGTCATTACTTATAAGACATGGGGCAACACTCCTAAGCTTGACCAGCGAGAAAAACGCCGGCACACTAACCGCCGGACAGGTTAACGGCGTCATGACAATGTTGGAAGGAGATCCAACTGCTCCCCTTAACTCTAATGCCTCCAAACCGTTTTCGGCATCAGCAGCATGGCAGCGTGCTACCGGCGGTATAACTAACACTAATCCTAAAGATATAAACACCGCATCGTATACTCCAGACATTTCCCCGGCCTCATTGCCAGTGGCTAATGCGGGACAATCGATTGTTACTGAAGTTCAGTCCGTATTAAACTTTACTGGTATCAGTACGATTTGTAGTGCATTAACAAGTAGTTTTGGCTTTTTAATTCAGGGGGCTTTTGGAATAATTCAGATTTTTGCTGACATTAGCAGCGTTGGACTAGCACAAGTCGTTACCTCAAGTGCTTTCATGGGTGGTCAAACTTTTCTTTCTAATGTTGTCGTACCTCAGGTTCTACAGTATTTTTCCCCGATAGGATTAAACGGTAAGGAGAGTTCCGTGCAATGGCTCAATAACTCCGATGCAGGCTTAAATTTGGCGTTTGGCACATACAGTCGACGACTTGGGGCGCTACCACAAACCAACTCGGAGGCTAATACGCTCACATCACAAGCTCAAACAGCACAAACTATTGCTGACTCCGAGCAATCTTTTAGTAATCGAATGTTCGCAATAAGTAATCCCGACTCTTTAGTATCGCATCTAGCAAACTATTTACCTGTCGGTATCGGTAGTGACATAAGCAGCTTTGAAGGATACTTCTCCTCATTACCGTCCATTCTGGAGCACACAGTAGCAGACATATTCGGTAATCACTCAGCTTTAGCAGCCACAACTCCCACCAATCCCGGGCAGCCATACGACATTACACAGTATGGACTTGCCAGTAATCAAATAGAGCAATTTGACCCTATAGCTAACGAACAAAATTTATTCACACCACGTACATTCAGAGACAACAACGTCACCTATAGCTTTAAACCTATTGATGCATTGGGCAACCCCAATACACTAGTAGTCAACACCAACGGGGACGAACTTGCTTCTAACGGCACTCAGCTAGAAACAAACGATCTGCTACACTGTTTTGTTGATAGTTACGCTACAATCTACACGATGTACGTTCAGGATCAACCCGGAAGCAATTGTAGCGGAATTGGTCTTTATGACTATCCCGGATACAAGCCACAGGGAAGTAATAATATAATCCAGAATCTTAACGAAAATATCATACCTACAATTTATTGTAACTACCTAGGTATTAGTAGTCAGCAGACTAGTTGCATTAATATAATGAGGGGTATGGCCGTAGCAAACAATGACGCATTAAGATTCTCGCAATATTTAGGTGACGTGCAAGTCATGAACAACTATACATCAATGCTGACAAACCAATGAAATATAAAATATTAGTAGTATTTGTATTGCTCATATTCGTTCCTGTAGATCAGGTATTGGCTATCAGCCCTCAGGATCTACAGAGCATTCAATCGAATACGATCTATTACATTAACAGCCAGTCTTCGCCGGGTATATCGAGTTGCGGCTCAACCGGCACATTAACCGTATTTCCATTGCTCACCAGTCCAGCAGGCTCGACCACGGGAAGCTGGAAGAGTACCGCCACCCCTCCATATTACCTGGAGGAGTTTGCTATTAACGTTTTGGAGTACGTGGCACAGAAAGACGGTGTTAGCGAGAACAGTGCGGTTACCAGACAGCATGTCTTAGCCTTAGTGGCGTGGTTTTATGCAGAAGGAGGAGACATCAACAACAGCAATTTATTTAACCCGCTAAATACCAGTTTGCAAGACTCGGCACTAGAAACCACTAAGGGTCCTGGCGGTAACGAAGCATTTAATTCATTTAATAGTGGCGTAGAGGGAACGGCTCTAACTATCATGGGGAGCAATCAGAATAGGATAGCCGCGGTACTTATGAACCCATCAACTTCAGCCTCTACGGTTCTAGCTACCGTAGCTAACTACCAGATCTACCCCGGCAACCAAGCGTGGGCATCACCCGGGGGCTCTCCCACTCAACCCGAAGTAATAGCCTTCAATCAGAATACATACTTGCCGCTGCTATATACGGTGCTTCAGGAAGTAAAGGCCAACTATTCCCACTATGCAACCATAGAAATGGGTTTGAATAAACATACAGCACTCAAGGGTCACTATGTCCCCGCTAGTGAGCTTCAATACAATACAACCGGATCGGTTGGTCAACAGGGAAACGGTAGTGCATCAAATAGCTCGACATGCAGCGCTGGACCTTGGGGTTCTAGAATCGCTCAAACCGCACTTAGCTTTTCTTGGCCTGAACCTCCTGAAGATGTAATTCCGCCAAGAAATTCTTTTTTAGCCACTAGCGCATATTCTTCCTACATAACAAATTATGACTCCGGGGCTCCATATAAAGGAGCAGATTGCGGAGCATTTGTTGGTGCGGTTATGCGTAGTAGCGGCGCCGACCCTAACTATCCGGTATCAGGAACATCCGAACAACAACAATATGTAGAGAATCACCCAAACTTGTATACCATATTATATAATGTCAACAGTACCAAAGAACTTCAGGCTGGAGATATTGCAATAGTTAATTTGGGGAGCGGCAACGGAGCTGATGGACATACCTACATATATGTTGGTCCGCAGCCGGGAGGATATAATGAAGCCAGTGCGTCCATGAATCAAAGAATGCCAAGCCTTGGCCAAGCTATTTTTCAGGACTATAGAGGACACTATATATTCGCTCGATTAATTAAACCGGTAAGTTAACACAATGAATAGAAGAAAAATTTTGATAACCTGCGCTGTTGTCGTGTGTCTTATCTTTATTTATGCAACCGTATATGTCATAGATCATAAAAATTTAACGGCCTCCTTGGACGTTCAAGTGACTCCGGTTTCATCAATTATTAAAATTAATGGCAATACATCGTCAGCCGGCAATATAAAGGTGAAACCGGGGACATATAAGATAATAGTGACACGCAATGGGTTCGGCAGTCAATCAAAAACAGTTAAGGTTGCTAAGAATAAAACCGTTTACGTAGGCATCTACCTGTTGCCGGATTCATCTTCAACTTCAAGTTGGTACTCAACTCATCCTGGAGATCAGCGGATACTAGAAGCAATTACCGGGAATGAATTTGATAGTATATCAAGCCAGCTTAGCGCATATACTCCTTTGTTAAAAGAACTGCCTTTTATAGGTCCGGGGTTGGATTTTAGGATAGATTACGGCAACGAGTCGGGGAATAAGTCTAATATACCGGTGATATATATTACCGCTCCAACCGCTGCGGCTCAGCAAGAAGGTCTTACCTGGATAAAAAGTCAAGGCTATGATACTTCTAAATTAATAATCAAATACGTCACAGAATCTATTCTATAAAACTAGGCGAGGGAAATTATTGCGGCCTTATTGGCAAAGTGGTGTTGTATGATATCCGCATCGGTCGTCGTTATAAAAGTCTGGTATGG
>DAHXLE010000027.1 GCA_027371825.1 Candidatus Saccharimonadota bacterium | reverse complement strand
GTCTTTGTCCGTTGCTATGAATCAATTTTTCTATCAGTGTCATCGTAGAGGTATCGACTATGATTGATGCATCAACCTCTTTCGGTAAAACATTACTGACTCTGTCCCACCCCGGCAAGCGTTATTACCGATCCGCACATGTCATCCACCGGTGAATTAATATTTGATATTGCCAAGTCTTTAGATTGGCCGCTTAGTATCAAGACTCTCGAATTTTTAATGAATGCCCTGCTTGCCGATACTCAGGGACTTAGCAACAGTTTAACAACAGCCGATACTTATCGAGTGATGGCTTACATGATTGAGTCCGGGGTAAATAGATCGGCGCTCGAAGAGGCCAGAAGAAAACAAACCAAAATGTCTCAATCGATATTTAAGTACAAGGCTAGTCTTATTACCAGAACAGAGTTCTATGCCGATGGCCAACTGGCTTATGTCAGCCTCCCACAAAGTGAAATAAACGAGTACAGCCCGTCGTACAATCCGCCGGCGCTCATACAGCCAGATATGCTGCAGACCGAAGGAGTGGGCATCTGTGTAGTTTTAAAGCACTATGCCGACGGACACGTAACCGCTTCAATACGCTGTAACACTAACTTCCCGATAGCTGCAAAACTGGCTGAGCAATTTGGCAGTGGCGGCCATGATTATGCTGCCGGGTTTAAGCTAACGGACAATCAAGAGCCAGAAGAAATAAAACGTAAAATCATTAGTGCGACTATCGATCTATTAACTACAACAGAGGTAAAATGAAACTATACAGTACTCTCAGTCGGACAGTGGAGGATTTTCAACCTATCGAAGAAGGTAAGGTTAAGTTATTCGTATGCGGCCCCACCGTTTATGACAACACCCATATTGGACATGTCAAAACATATGTACAGTTCGATTTGCTCGCCAGATATCTACGGCATATCGGCTATGAGGTATTCTATCTTCAGAACATTACCAATATTGACGATAAGATTATTCAAAGATCGGCTGAATCCGGATCTATGTGGATAGATTTAGGCAATAAATTCTACGACGAGTACACCAAAGACATGGCAGTATTAAATGTGACGTCAGTAACAAAGTATGCACTCGCTACAGACTTTATCCCGGATATTATTCGTCAATATTGGTAATGTTCTGAAGATAGAATACCTCATAGCCGATATACCGTAGATATCTGGCGAGCAAATCGAACTGTACATATGTTTTGACATGTCCAATATGGGTGTTGTCATAAACGGTGGGGCCGCAAACGAATAGCTTAACTTTACCTTCTTCGATAGGTTGAAAATCCTCCAATGTCCGACTGAGAGTACTGTATAGTTTCATTTTACCCTTGTTGTAGTTAATAGATAGATAGTCGCACTAATGATTTTACGTTTTATTTCTTCTGTCTCTTGACTGTCCGTTAGTTTAAACCCGGCAGCATAATCATGGCCGCCGCCACCAAATTGCTCAGCCAGTTTTGCGGCTATCGGGAAGTTAGTGTTACAGCGTATTGAAGCGGTTACGTGTCCGTCGGCATAGTGCTTTAAAACTACACAGATGCCGACTCCTTCCGTCTGCAGCATATCTGGCTGTATGAGCGCCGGCGGATTGTAGGACGGGCTGTACTCGTTTATTTCACTTTGCGGTAGGCTGACATAAGCCAGTTGGCCATCGGCATAGAACTCTGTTCTGGTAATAAGACTAGCCTTGTACTTAAATATCGATTGAGACATCTTGGTCTGTTTTCTTCTGGCCTCTTCGAGTGCCGGTCTGTTTACACCGGACTCAATCATGTAGGCCATCACTCGATAAGTATCGGCTGTCGTTAAACTGTTGCTAAGCCCCTGCGTATCGGCGAGCAGTGCATTCATTAAAAATTCGAGAGTCTTGATGCTAAGCGGCCAATTTAAAAACTTGGCAATATTAAATATTAATTCACCGGTGGATGACATGTGCGGATCGGTAATAACGCTTGTGGCGAAGGGTATAGTATTGCTGACGGTCTGGTGGTGGTCTAGGACAAGGCACGGTTTAGATGCAATCAGTCTTTGTCCGTTGCTATGAATCAATTTTTCTATCAGTGTCATCGTAGAGGTATCGACTATGATTGATGCATCAACCTCTTTCGGTAAAACATTACTGACTCTGTCCCACCCCGGCAAGTAGTGCAAATATCCCGGTATGTCTACACTACAGTACATGAAGGGTGATTTTCCTAAATCGCCCAGTATTTGTTCAAGTGCCAGAGAGCTACCAAGACTGTCGCCGTCGGGGTTATCTCCTTGAATGATCAATATGTTATTTTTGTTTGATAATATTTCGGCAATTTTCTCGTAACCAGAGTTTTTCATAACGCTGTCCTTCCCTCTAATGCCCTGCCTAGTGTAATTTGATCGGCGTATTCAATATCTACGCCTATTGGAAGACCACGCGCTAATCTCGTGATAGCCACTTTACGGTTACCAATCTGCTGCTGTATGTATAGAGCTGTTGACTCTCCTTCAACACTGGCGTTGGTTGCCAGGATAAGCTCGCGTACTTTGTCTTGGTCGACTCGTTTAATCAGCTCCTGAATATGTAGCTGCTCAGCTCCGATGCCATCGAGCGGTGAGATTAAACCTCCCAGTACATGGTATGATCCTTCGAATTTGCCTACCTTCTCCAGCGCTACTATATCGAACGGTTCAGCAACTACCGCAATTATGCTTTTGTCTCTTTTTGGGTCGGTGTATAAGTCGGAAATTTCTTGGTCGGCAGAAATCAGCGCAAATGTAACCGGGCAATATTTAATTTTTTCATGAAGCGACTTTAATACCTCGCCCAACTGCTTAGTTGATTGTGATTCGCGCCGCACAAGATAATACGCATACCTTTCGGCTGTGCGTGGACCTACTCCCGGAAGTCGTTCCAGTGCTTCGATAACATCAACCAAAGCCTGAGGTAGAATAGCCATATTCTTTGTTCCTTTGCTGTAATACCAGGTACGATTACGAGCCTATAAGCCCAAATCTCCAAGGCTTCCCATTATTGGCCCCATTCTTTCGGCGGCAAATTTTTGACTATCGGACAGGGCTTGTTTGACAGCATCTTCGATATTGCGTTCCAGCAGTCCGATATCGTCAAGATCTACGTACTTCGGGTCGATGTGGATTCTCTTTAATTTCTGTTCGCCCGTAATTTCAACCTTTACGGCGCCATCACCTTTTTCTACGGTTATTATTTCATTTTCTAGTTGCTTCTGAATCTTTTTTACCTTCATTAGCATCCTTGCCTGATCAATTTTGTTCATGCCTCTTATGACTCCTAGTTTTTACATCTTAATTGTATCAGAAATACTTGCTCTCTGATCAAATACGGCTTTAGTTTCCGGAGCATTGTTCCAAGCCGTGAAATATCTTCTTAGTTGGTAGTTACAGCTTAACACCAAGGCCAGCATGATCAGAGCCAATCCGGCCGTTCTGGCAAAGGGGTTCTTCGGAAATACATCAGACCATGCTTTCCACATGTATAAAATGCCAACCGTTATGGTTATGTAGACTATTGGCAAAAGTATCGTATATGACACCCCGCCTCCTAATGTTATTAGAAGAATTGAAAGTATGGTGACCGAAAACAATATCCTTGATCGGCTGAGATTTCGGTATTTCCAAAATACATATGTTCCGAGAACGAACATCGTATCTTCAAACACATCAAGAAATGGCAAATTAGCGAGATGACGCACCGGATCTAATGTGCTCCGATAAAAAACAGATTCCGGTATGTGATAGAGGTTTTTAACTAGCTGAGTCGGTCCCGGCCACTTGAGAGGGAGTCCCAAGCCGGTTAATAAAGTGTCCAAGTGTTCGGCCGAGGATAGTATGAATGGTGCGGCGATCAGTAGGAGCAGGATGGTTGCTATCGCTATGCTGGATCGTTTTGATCTGGAGAGCTCATATTTTACGGTCCGGTGTTGCCATATGATTCCGCCGAGAACAAACCAAATGAGTCCCGGGACATAAAGACTCATCGCGGCACCTACGGCACAAATTAAAACTATTAAATTTCGTCTTAGAGTATGCTTGAGCCAAAGTCCACAGGCTATAAGTGCTATTATTGACATCATTAATATGTCGGGTGTGGCTAGCCTGGAGACGTTTAAAAACCAGGCTGAGGTTGCCAGTAGTATCGTTCCTATTACGGCGGTAGTAGTGTCTTCCCAAAACTTAAGCACAAGGAAGAATATAGCCAGATAGACTAGCCCGTATATTCCGGACAACAACCGTAGGGTCGTTAGGCTGTTCTTATTCCACGAGCGTAAAAAATGTTCTGGCAGTAAATATGTTGCATTGACCGGATGAGAAACTATGTTCTTAAGTGATTTACTTGAGTGAATGGTTTTTACTTCTGGCTGCGAAAGGTTAGGTGGCGTACTCCCTAGGCCGCTAAAAAGGAGTAAACCTACAGTGCCTACGGCGAGGATACCCACAAGCACTTGTTTCCATACCATACTTAATAATTCGTTTAATCTTTTTAGCATTGTTTCAATATTAGTATACTTTAAAAGTTGATCACAGTTTTTCTAGTGTGCCTCGTTACTTAGAAAGCTCCGGAGCAGATAAATAACCCGCTAGATATATTTTAATGGCTGGTATGTTTGACATCCAGGGATCTAAACAACTGCTTATCTCTATTAAAGAATAGCTCGATATTGTCAGTTGGACCATTGCGATGTTTTTTTATAAGTATATCGGTTATGTTTTTTCTCTCTGACTCAGGATTATAAAAATCTTCTCTGTAAATAAACGCAACGACGTCGGCATCTTGCTCGATTGAACCGCTCTCTCTGAGATCGGCGAGTTGCGGTATTTGCGGGCTTCTGCTTTCTACAGAACGGCTTAACTGGCTAAGAGCCATTAAGGGTACGTTTAGTTCCCTGGCTATACCCTTCAGGCCTCTAGATATCTCAGATACTTCCTGTACGCGGTTAAAATCGTTAGCGAATCTGCCGCCACCACTCATGAGCTGTAAGTAATCAACTATGATTAAACCTATATTATGTTGGTGGGCCTCCCGACGAGACTTGGTTCTTAGGTCGCTGACGGTTATTCCCGGAGTGTCGTCAATGTATATTTTTGCTTCACTGAGAGTACCCATTGCTCCAGCAAGTTTTTCGAAATCCGAATCTGTCAAATTTCCTGTTCTAAGAGCCCAGGCATCGACCCCGGATTCCATAGCCAGCAACCTGTCGACTAACTGCTCTTTGCTCATTTCTAGGCTGAAGATTAGGACCGGTTGCTCTGATTGAATTGCTACGTTATGGGCTATATTAAGCGCCAGAGCCGTCTTGCCCATGCTTGGACGAGCAGCCAAAACAAACAGGTCGGAACGTTGCAGCCCGGCCAGGATTTGATCCAGGTCCTTATAACCGGTCGGAACTCCCCTTAGCTTGTTCTTATCCTTGTGCAGTTCATCAAGTCGATCAAAACTATCTGCAAGAATATCTTCCAGCCCGACAATGTTCTGCTTGACGTGTTTCTGGCTGACTTCGAACAAACTCGTTTCAGCCGTTTCGATCAGCTCCTTAAGGTCTTTGGTCTCGTCGGTACTGCTTAGTGATATAGTCTGGGCCGCTTTTGCCAGTCGTCTTCTTAAAGATTTTTGAGCTACGATTTCGGCATATTGCTCGACATGAGAAGCGGTCGGTACGAAATTGGTTAGCTCTGTTAAATAACTGGATCCGCCAATGATGTCCAAGACGCCGGCAGCATTTAGTTGATTGGATAAGGTCAGTACGTCGATCGGGCTACGCTTTTCATATAAATAAAAGATTGCTTCATAGATATGTTTATGGCGAGGGTCATAGAAGTCGTTGCTATCAACCGTATCGGCAATCTTAACTATGGCATCGCCATCGATTAGGATAGCGCCTAAGAGGCTGGCTTCAGCTTCAACGTTATGTGGGGGTTGCGCGACTACTGCGGTTGGCATAATTACTCTGATTGTAACAATTCTGCGCCGCCGAAGATATTTCTAATGCTAACTATCTCGGGATCGCCGCTTATTTTTTGTGCCGGAGTGCTAGATTGTGAAAGATTTGATTCCGGTTTGGGTAGGCTGGTGTCTATCTGGCAGACAACCTCGATAACACGACCGGAAAGCTCGTTGGCAGCGTCTTTGATGATTTTTCGGTTTATCGGGTCATTGAGACGTTTTTGATGAAACGGGAAATGAAACCGAAGGGTTAAGGTATCATCGCTGAAACTTGCGTTAGCCATTCTAGCGATGCCGTAGAGGGTATTGTATTGTTGTTTGATGGTCTCGAGTATCTGGGGCCAAAGTGAATCGTCTTTTAGAGTAAATGACTCGCCGGTCTTGTCTATCGGTGCCTCTGACGTGATAGAAGGTGGTTTGGCTGTGTTAAGCGGGGCTGAACTCTTAGCAGCAGGTTGTTTGGTTGCCGGCTTATCGGATGAGATGACAGGCTGAATCTCAACGGCCTCCATGAGGGCTATCTGCAGCGATATCAAAGGATCGTATGACGCTGGCACCTCTATGAGCTTGGCCAACAGTTGAAGCGAGACATTACGCGGTAGAGAAATCGTTTCTCCGATAATGTCATTGCGTAACCGTTGCGATAGTTGCTGAGACAAACGAGTCGGTTCGTATCCTTTCTGTTTTAGGTCGTCCAACGTCAGTATTATTTTTTTTAGATCTTTGGATGATACGGCCATCAGAACTTCGGATAATAGTTGATCCGGTATTTCGCCAACCATGGAGCGTACTACATCCCTGCCGATAACCTTAGAGCCACTACTTAGTTGATCCAAAAGACTGAGCCCATCTCTTAAGCTGCCTTCGCTATGTTTGGCAATAAGCTCCAGGGCGTCATCATCGACGGTTATATTTTCGCTAGAGGCAATATGCTTAAGTTGTTTAACGGTATCTTGTTCGGAAATAGGGCTAAAATTAAAACGTTGGGTACGGCTTATGATAGTGGCGGGGAGCTTATGAACTTCAGTTGTGGCTAATATAAAGATTACGTAGTCCGGTGGCTCCTCGAGAGTTTTTAACAGCGCATTAAATGCCTCGCGAGTCAACATGTGGACTTCGTCTATTATTATGACTTTGTATCTGGTCGACGTTGGAGCGATACGAACTACTTCTCTTAACTCCCTGACCTCGTCAATTCGTCTGTTACTGGCTGCGTCAATCTCAATAATATCAAGATGCATAGAGTCGTCATCGTATTCGAGTCCGTTAACATCATGAGCAAAAATTCGTGCGACTGATGTTTTTCCGACTCCTCGAGGACCGGTAAAAAGATAAGCATGAGCTACCC
>DAHXLE010000005.1 GCA_027371825.1 Candidatus Saccharimonadota bacterium | reverse complement strand
GCTAACTTACCCCAATCATATTTGCGAGCACTGCTTAGACATTTGGCTCCCAACTGTAATGCTTGATCTAAACCATTGGTAATTGCAACAGCTAGAGCATCAACCGTTTGTTCAAACAAAAAACCGTTAACTCCATGCTGTATAAGGTCTTTGGAGGCATTGGCAGGGGCAAGATTAGCGACGACCGGTTTGCCGCAGGCATTAGCTTCAACTACCACAATACCAAAACCTTCTCGTTCCGATGGGGAAGCAAAAACCTTGGCCGCTTTCATAAGCGCAAAAACATCTTCATGATTTGCATAGAAATCATGAAACGCTATTTGTTTTTCAAGCCCTAATTGAGCTACCAAGTTTTCTAAACGTTTGCGCTCCGGGCCTTCGCCGACAATGATGCATGTCACTATTTGCCCGGTAGCCTTTAGCTTGGCCACGGCCCGTATTAAAAGATCAACTCTTTTGTGTTTTAGTAATCTGCCGGCATAGATAATGTCGCTTTTATTATCGGCTGGCTGAATCTTACTAATCTGACTAAAATTAAGCCCACAGGCAACTTCAATAATCGGTCTTTTGCAATTTAATATATTCACCAGTCGCTGAGTGGTGTGCGGAGAAATAGAAATAACAGTATTGGGTAGTAGTACCGAGAATCTCTCGATGAGATAGGAAATTCTGCCATTTACCCGATTACCCATGTATTCTGCCCAATAGTCTCGCCCCCAAACTTCGTTCCAAGTAGCAAACATTTTCTTGCCCCTTAGCTGGCATACTATCCACATGGAATAAAGCGGGAAATACGGCATTTGATCAACATCGGCAATTTCAAAATCGGCTCCAATTAGCTTGAAACAGGCAAAAGCAAAAATTATCGCCTCGCTGATTGAACGTCGCTCGTCTTTATATAGAGGGCGGTATTTACAAATACCATGTAGTTGGACACCGTTTTCAGTCTTGACGTTAGGCCCCTCCCACCACTTCATGGAGTATATATGTACTTCGTGACCCATTTTAGACAAACGAACGCTAAACTCGTACAAACGTTTTTCTTTGCCTCCTTTGTTGTAGGGATAGACTGCATCGGATACAAAGGCGATTTTCATATTCGTCCTTTTAAAACAGTGGTTTGGCCTTCGTTTAATTGCTTATGTTGCCATACAGAATTCTTGGCAAACATTTTTAGTATTCTCGCTCCATCCGTGACAGGATTGAGGTGTGATTGTCCGCTCCTTTGATAATAACTGATTGGCACGGAGTAAACCTCCAGGCCCATACGTGACATTTTGGTAATCATCTCCATTTCGATAGCAAAACCAGTGGCGCTTAAGTGCGGCGCGAGTCTTTCTATTGCGCTGCGTTTCCAGGCAAAGTACCCGCTTAGAACATCGGTAACGTTTTGCCTGTAAATTAATCGAACAAGATGAGTATAAAGCCAGTTGCCCCCACGATTAATCTTGTCCATTGACTCGCCGTGAATTTTGCCTCCGAGCCTTGATCCTACGACAACATCGCAAAATCCTGATTGTATAGGCTCCAGTAATCTATATACTTCCTGGGGGCTGTAAGTATCATCACCGTCAATCATAACCACATACTCAGCCTTAGGATCTATACTTCTAAACCCTGTACGCATAGCGTATCCTTTGCCTTGTTTGGTCTCGGCAATAACTCGAGCGCCGGTTTTTTTAGCAATTGACGCTGTTTTATCGGTCGAGGCGTTGTCTACTACTATGATGTCGAGGTCAAAAAACTGTTTAGCAACGCTTGCTTTGGAGAAATTCTTAATTACTTTGGCTATCGAACCGGCTTCGTTATAGCAGGGAATAATCACGCTAACCAAAGGCTTAGTTTTACTCATGCTCCACTCCTATTCAGCCAGTAGTCGATCGACTCGTTAACGCTTTGCAGCTTAACTTCGATCTTCACCCTCGAGGCTATATCGACAACATCTATGCCGCGATTAATGTTTGTATATTTATTCTGAGTCAAAACAAAACTACCACCCGTAAGTGTTACCTGGACACTGCCGGATTGATTTTCTTCTATTATTTTATAGCTATAATTTTCTCTTCGGTATTCAAGATTGTGAACTGTAAAGCTAACTGTTTGTTGCTGTCCGGGAACATAAGTAGAGGGCAGGGAGCCGGGATGAGCAAAGTATAATTCAGTAAGTCTTTCAGGTTCTGGGAGCAACTTCCATGAATGTAGTTGATTCGTTAATTGTCGGTGAAATACCATACTTAACGTTAGGACAACCAGAACGACCAAAATCGAAGCAACCGTAAATAGATTCCTCTTCACGTATATGGTCAAGGTTCGCCTATGCTCAGAGTAAGACACTTTACCCCGCTCCTCGTCTGTTAGCTTTTAACTATTTGACTTTAGTTAATATTTCTTTTCTCGGCTGCATAATATCACGACTTCGCTCCCCAGTAAACAAGATTGTGATTATATATAAATAAATTTCATGCCGTCTAATAAAATTAATCATAAATTATTCCATGTCAGCACACTTAAGAGATAATTATGAAAACGCCGTGCTACAAATTGAAAGGAGAGCAAAGAGCTCTTCCGACTCTCAAAATGCCACACGGCTAAAACGTCCCCGGACGCTTTCCTTTTTCATGCCTTTAACAGCCATAATGGCCGGCACTTACAGGCGCACGCAGGGGATAAAAAACTTTGAAAAAAGAGACTAACTGACGAGGTGTTTCGGGGTACTCCCGCCTTTCATATCCTCAAAAGAGGATAGGCACAACCACCAGAAACACGTGAAAAAAACCAGCCACAAAAGACCCGGCAGAGTTGTCAGTGCTTTCAGGAAAAACCCGATTGCTCTTGGTGCCAAAATGACGCCGCCGATTATGTGACTTTTTGGGACGCGCCAAGGATCTATTGTTGCATTGCCATCACCCTTGGTTATTATCGTACCGTTAGCTTGTATAGCCATGAGACGATGCGTCACCACTTCGCCATGAACGGTAAACGATATGACCTGTCCCACGTGGTACTTGTGTTCCCTGACAACCACAAGGCTGCGGGGCGGTATCGTCGGGCTCATAGAGCCAGTCTTCATTACGAAGACTTTGTATGGCATCACTCCGAAAGAATATAGAGCGACCACCACTACAACAACCAACACCAAAAACAACGATATAGCTTGAAGAAACCGTTTCAAAGTCCCTCCTTCCGTAGCAGTAGCTGATAGCTCAAGCTCGGGGGGCGGAACACGCCTCGCTTTTTGGAGTTTGGCATGACCGCCCCCTATCAACCGATTAACTACTTACGACCGGCTGGTCAAGGGGTTTGACCAACCTGAGTTGCGACCACCTCGAAAGGCAGTCCGCTTCCCGTGCCGTCGCTGGGATTGACTGTCGTTTGCCCATTCGGGCAGCTGGTCGCGTTGTACGCACAGCTACTCGCCGGGTAAACATTCCAGTCGGCAGTCGTTCCGGCCGCAGGCTGCAAGGTCATTTTGGCTGCGTAATTGAACGTGAAAGTAAAACTTCCAGTTCCACCCGGAGCCACATTGCTTGCAACCTTGTACTGACTCAGCAGAGGCCAGCAGCCCGATGGGCTGAAGCTTCCACATGTAGGCAGCCGGTCGTTGAGGTTATTCGAATCGAACAGGTGGGTCCCGTCCGAAACAAGATGGACCTCCCCGTAGGTCCCGAGGTTGTTCAGTGCAGATAGTGCGGTCGCGTTGGGGAAAACAACCCACACATCTTGTGGGTTATTCCCCGTATTGGTGAAGCCGACCGTGGCGGTTTGCGGTTCTCCCGGCAGGAGATTGGCGAACTGAAAGTCCGCCCCGTTCGCACCAGATCCACCCGACGTAGCAACGTGAATCGACCCGATGGTCCCGGTTATATCTCCGGACTGGGTATCGCTGAAGTACGCTCCCGTCGAGGCCAGCGCCGGTATAGCCGTTCCGACCATACCAAACAAGGCTGCGATGATCGCCAGCCTACGCTTCCGAAGAGCGAAAAAGGCCCTCAAGCGTAAGATCATTGTCTCTCCTTCTTGTATTTAAGTTAGTTTACATAACCTATTCTACAAGTCAGGATTGTCTACGATCTATTTGAGTACCGCAAGTGCAGTGTCCATTGAGTTTAATACTGTATCTACAACGCTACCGAAATATCGGCTTTTTAATAATAAAACAACCAGGAACCGGCGCACATGCGGGGCATTAAGACCTATAATACGACCATATAAATTAAGTTAAACTCTCGGCTAGTCATAAAATTAACCATAGAAAAGGACGGAAGTTTGTATGAAGATTATTAAGAAAGAATTGTGTAAGACGAGAGCAATCTCCCGAAGTAATATGACAGCGCGTGCCGTCTACCACATCGGGAGAGATTAGCTCGTGATCGTTTTTGGTTGCCCGACTTCACGGACGGGGCTAGAGCCCATTGAAATCTTCAGGACAACTATTATACTGCTCCAGCGCAATGCGAAATTTTCGCAAATCATCGTCGGTCATTGGGCCTTCTTGTGGCCCTTGGAGGGTGAGTGGTAAATCCAATATTTGAGCCTGGACGCCCGCTGATCTTAACTGGATTTGCTGTTTTACAGTAGCCGGCTTGCTCACGATCAAACTGCAGTATTTACATTTGAACCTATACAACCCCATGCCTAGCAAGGGGAACTCTGTCAAGGTGATTGCCGCCAGGGGTAAAGATTGATCCCCGCACTTAGGACAGGTGACATTTACGATGGCCACTCGGATCCTTTCTTGTAAAAGTTCAACACTTCCGTCATCTCTTTGAGAGACGTGCTAATTATACTACATTTCTGATATATAACAAGGTATGTCATATTGACGAGTATTTGTCTACGGTAAGAATCTGTGGTGTCTCGAATTAGCCAAAACCGCGCTCCACTAACAGCGAAGGTACTTAAACAATAGCGCAAGATACGGGCCAACCATAAAATTAGAATTAACAATACGCTCCATATCGGTCGATTGTCGGCCATCTTGTGCTAGTAAATAAAAACCGTATAAAATATGTTATTGTATCATTATGCAAACCTTACGATCACAGGTAGCCGAGTTTAGGCAAATAATAGACGAACACCTTAACCAGGACGCTCAACAGCCTGGTCCGACCCACGAAATGTTCGTCTACGGTAACAGGGTTGAACGGGACGGTATAAGTTTAGCCTTATATGGTGGCAATGAACGCGCCTGGGTAGCATCGACATATATAAACAGAGAACGTCACGAGGGCGGAGACGGCCGACTAATAATCCAGTCTGATGAAGGTAATACTCAAGGACTAGAAAGACTGTGGACCGGATTAGGATCAGTCGTCAGCAGATCATTGGTTAAGCCCGATGAACTCGATGCAGCTGTCTCATGGTTAAGGAATCCTCTTAACTCAAAAGGTCAGCTAGATATACTCACAAGACTGGCGCCCGAAGAGCTCTACGAGGTAGCAACTATAAGAAACGGCATTATGCATGTGATGCGATTGCAAAGACCGCAGTTGGCCACACCTCGGGGCGCCTATAGAAGAAAATACCCAGCCTCCAGGTAAGGAACGTCTACGATGCAGACAACCAACCGAGTAAAATAGCCTTCCGGGCAATGACATTGCTACGTTATCATTAATTTGCTACAATCGCCATAAGTGGGTATAGCTTATTCGGATCAAACCCCCTGATAGGAGTGTAATCAGCTTATGCCGACCTGTTCGTATTATGGACAAATAGCTTGTAATGGGCCGGTTTTTAGTGGTAATTCACCATTTTCAGGCAAGTATTCTGCCGTCAATCACGCATCCTTTAACCTTTTTGATAAATTCTTCGGCACCAATCATATCTCACAATTTATAAGCATAGTTCTGTATTTTTTGATAATACGTTATATTTTATGGCCATTACTTATAGTACCGTTTTTACAATACAGGCAATACTCACGCCTTAAACAAGCCAAAAACCAAATAATAGAGGTAATGCCGTTAGAAACAGGGGTTGTCGGTCATAATCCCCAGTATCCATACCGGCTGATAAGCGCACTGCATGAATTAGGAGACTTAATGCCTAAAAATTTCGGCACAATCCAACAAAAGGCCGTGATAACGTTTGAAATAATAGCCAGCAGGGGAGAAGGAATTCGCTATTTTATACATACCCCTTCTTACGCATTTAGAGCAGTCGAACAAGCCCTGAGCGCTTATTTACCCGAAGCAAAAATAACGTCTGTTAAAAATGTATCGTCGGCAGTACGGGAAACTCGTTATTCTACGATTTTAGAGCTAAAACAGGCTTCACACTTTGCTCACCCACTGAAGTACTGTAATCCACGGGAAAAATTAGCGGAAGGAGACCCGCTCACTCATCTCGTCTCCGCTATGTCTCATTTGGCCGCCGACGAATCGATAACATACCAAATGGTGCTGATGCCTGCCAGGATAACAAGCTTTAAACACGTCAAGAAGATGCTCGGCAAGGGGAAAATGCCCAATCAATTCCGTATTGGATCAATCACCGCAGATCATTTGATATCGGGTATGGTAAAAACTTTGGGATCGATATTTTCATGGACGGAACATCTTGCCTTTGGCTCATCCCAAAATAACAGATCAACCGTTCAACAGCTCATTGCAAGAGATTCTACGATAATCGACCCCGACGCTGAATACCTAAACATGCGAAGGAAAATGACAGAACCGTTGTTCTACGCCGATATACGCCTTCAACTTAAGACCGCCACAAAACATAAGCTCGCTGAACGCCGGATTAGCATCTTAGCCGCGCTGTCCGGCTTCTCGGAACCGGGGTATCAAAAATTGACAGTCACAACGGATGCACTTGTAACCTTATCGACAAGGATTAAAAATCACTGCGATAATTTTAAGCTCTATAACTTGACACACCGTTTACCGTCGATTCTTACCGTCAACTCCTTGGTATTATCATCCGGTGAGATAGCCAGTCTATACCACTTACCGGACAGCAAAATATCAAGAGCCGAAAATACCGTCACAGCTTTAAGTCGCACTTTGCCTCTCCCTGCGCCGGTTAAACGAGCAGTCGATAACAAAAAATGCGACGTATACGTAGGCGTAAATTCTCACCGCGGGGAAGATACTCCCATAGGACTTACGGAAGATGAGAGAGCTAAACATATCTATATTGTCGGCGGAACGGGAAGTGGCAAAACGACAATGCTGGAATATATGGCGATTCAGGACATTCTCTCGGGACATGGTCTGGCGGTTATTGATCCCCACGGAGATCTAGTCCGTTCTTTAATCGGCCATATCCCTCGTAGCCGCTTAAAAGACGTTGTCTATTTCGACCCGGCAGATTTAGCCCACCCCATCGGCTTAAACCTACTGGAACTACCGAAAACGTTAAAAGGCGATCAACTTGAACATCAACAAGAACTTGTGTGTGAGGCGGTCGTGTCAATATTTCGAAAGATATTCAGCCAAGATGATAGCGGCGGTCATCGAGTTGAATACATATTGCGATCGGCGATTCTTACGGCCTTAAGCATTAAAGGAGCAACTTTATTCACCGTCTTAAAGCTGATCCAAGATCCATATTACCGTGCCAGATATGTTAATAAATTGGATGACGAAGCTCTGATAGATTTCTGGAAAAACGA
Organism: Candidatus Saccharimonadota bacterium; assembly: GCA_027371825.1. Taxonomy (GTDB): domain Bacteria; phylum Patescibacteriota; class Saccharimonadia; order Saccharimonadales; family UBA4665; genus JAJZNU01. The sequence continues at coordinate 27 of DAHXLE010000005.1, read as the reverse complement.
ATTCGGACCGGCCGGAGGCATGCAAAG
>DAHXLE010000023.1 GCA_027371825.1 Candidatus Saccharimonadota bacterium | reverse complement strand
GGTCAGCAATCTGACGGATATGCCGGTAATCCACCACCGTCCGAAACCTACAATGAAGGTGGTGGCGGAGGTGGTGGTGGCTATTACGGAGGAGGAGGAGGATCAAACCAGTCTACCGAACCTTTCATTTGTGGTCAGGGTGTTTGTAATTTTCCTGCCGCAGGAGCCGGAGGCGGTGGCTCTTCTTTTGTCATAAATCAGGCCTCGGGTGTTAGCTATTCGGCCACCTCGATGTCTAATGGCTCCGTAAACATAAGTTGGCCATAACATATGAGTATATCTATATTTAATAAGAATCACGGTATACGACTATCGTCTAAACGAGAGCGTCAGGATAGTCAAGGTTTCACCATAGTTGAACTGCTTATAGCTACAGCCGTGTTCAGCGTCATAATGATACTGTTAACCCTAGGGATTATCCAGTTATCCAATGCCTATTACAAAGGAGTAACAACAACAGATACCCAAAACTCTGCCAGAAATGTATTGTCTGCCATATCTCAGAGTATAGAGTTTAGTGGGGGTCAGGTAGGTACTACGATTTCAACACCCGCAGCCGGTCAAACATATGCCTTCTGCGTAGGCAGCGAAGCATATTACTACCAGCTTGGAGAAGAGGTTGTAAGTACGCCGAGTTCAGGTCAAGCATACCACGGCCTCGTCTCGGTAAACGGAGATCCTGCTTGTCCTATACTACCGCCCTCCAATCCATTCACCCCCAACACCGGATATGACTTTGGCAGCCTAACAAACGGTAACAATATACCTGTAGGCGGGCAGGAACTCTTAGGATACAAGATGAGGCTATCCAAACTCAGTGTTACTTATGACCAAGGCTCCGGGCTTTACGAGATTGATGTCAGGGTAGTGTATGGGGATAATGATTTACTGTGCAACAATACTGCTGACCCGGGCAGTTGTGCCACAACCACTACCATGAACAAAGCGAGTGACTATTTAGGTGATGTTGTGTGCCGCGGTGGTGTCGGTCAACAGTTTTGCTCGACTGCTGAACTTCAGTCCAGTATTGAAAAGCGTGTTAATTAAGATACAATTAGTGTGAATAAGCATAAACAATGAAATATCGTCCAATAACTACTTTATCTGTAGACGAGTCGGGGATGGCCTCCATCCTTATTACTCTTATATCCATGATCGTTATAGGCCTAATAGTGATTGGTTTTACTCAGATTGCTTTGCACGAACAGCACGCTGCACTTAATAAAGTACTGAGTTCCCAAGCGTTATATGCGGCCGAAAGTGGAGTAAACGATGCTCAGCACATCATCGATGCTAATATACAAGCCAATACACCTATCCCGGCGAAAACAAGCTGTAATAGTGACAGTAATTATCCGACCACTCCGACTCTTAATGCCCAATATAACGTGCGATATACGTGTCTGCTAGTGGATCCTCAGCCATTATCGTTGGTGTATAGTACTATCAGCACCGATCAGGCCAAGATTATACAAGTTCAGTCACTCAATACTAACGGTAATTATAATATTCAGAACCTAGTGATAAGTTGGGAAAATACTATTTTACCATCGAGTTCCAGTAACTTTAGCTGCAACAATGGGTATAGTCCGAGTACCCCCTCCTTTCCTCCTAATAATAATTGGAACTGCAGTGCGGGAGTGCTTAGAATGGATATAGTACCATTTAATTTTAACGCCAGTAATCCTGCGGCCAGCGATAAGGTAATATATCTTTATCCTACCGTTGGTTCCGGTAGCAACAGCTATGGTAAGGTCGACTATACCAGTATAAATACAGGGTCGGTAGTTGCGGGGCAGTGTGATTCATCTAACACAGCAGTAGCAATGCCCAATATGTGCAATATCGTGATTACGAATTTAAATTCTGACGCTGACGGCGGATATTTTTTACGTATGGAAGCTATATATAGCGATCAGGCATTAACAATTACGGCGCCGACAGGACAAAGCTCCATACAGTGTACAAGTTCTTCTGCGTCATGTGGCTTTTATAACCTTATAAATGATCAAGTACTGGTGGACTCTACCGGACAAGCGCAAGACGTACTTAAAAGAATACAAGCTCGTGTCCCCATTAACCCCTTAGATAGTAATATTGTTCCAGACGAAGCAGTTCAGTCGACAAATTCAATATGCAAGAAGTTTTTCGTTACTGCCAACGGTAGTGTTTCCGATGTACCGTCTCCTCCACAGTGTTAAACCACGCTACTTAGATAATATTTAGTTGTTCAACCTATACGTATGCTAAAGGTGAAGTTTTTATATATTCTTGCTATGGAACTTTTGATAAACGCTTTTTAAGTGCGGATCCGTAATGTGTGTATATATTTGGGTTGTAGAAATATTGCTATGTCCAAGCATTGCTTGTATAGATCGTATATCGCCGCCGTTTCTCAATAGGTCAGTAGCGAAGCTGTGACGTATCGTATGGGGACTAACATGTTTTGTTATGCCGGCCAAAAGAGCATAACGAGCAACTAGTCTCTGTACGCTACGTACGTTCAAGCGAAAATAATTACCGCTTAGATCAACAGACTTTTTACCACTGTATCTTACGAATAAAGGTTTAGTATTATCTTTTCTTGCATCCAAATATTTTTCTATCCAACTTGCGGCCGTATCGCTAATAAAAATCAAGCGATCTTTTTGACCTTTACCTCGAACAGAAAACTCGCGTCTATTCAAATTAATGTGTTCACGATTTAATCCTACAAGTTCGCTAACCCTAAGACCCGAACTAAAAAGTAGTTCAAGTATTGCTCTGTCTCGAAGTCCGGTTAATTTACTAGTATCTGGCTGAGCAAATAAACGCTGCAGTTCCTCGATGTCTAAAAATGTCACCTGCTTCCGTATAACTCGGGCTAGTTCAATCCTGTCTGCTGAAAGAGCGGGGATTTCCCGTTTTGCACAATACTTTAAAAAGCTTCTTAAGGCGATTAGATGATAGTTCTGGGTAGATTTTTGTATCTCATCATTAACGTTAGTACCGAGCCTATTCAACCATAACCTCCATTTTCTTACGAGTTCGACATTAATATCCGAAACATTTATTTCTCCCGCAAAATCGATCAGTCTAGTCAGGTAATGATCGTAGTTAGATATTGTTTTTTGCGACCGATTTTGCTCAACCTCCATATATTCTAAGAAGTCCGTCTTTATTTTCTCGAATTGCATAAGAGGATTGTATCATTTTACGACACGGTCAGTATGTGCATTTGATGGATATTTGGTATAATTTACCTTAACTAAAAGCCCAAAAGGAATAACATGGAACAAACATTAGTAATTTTTAAACCCGATGCCGTTATGCGAGGAATCGTTGGTGAAGTGTTAAGCAGGTTTGAAAAAGCCGGATTTAAAATGATCGGTATTAAGATGATGAGCCCCGACCACAAACATTATTACCATCACTATGAAACGATAGGTACTCTTAAAACCAGAAAAGGTGACAGTATATTTGAAAGACAACTATCAAATATGCTTGTTGGTCCAGTTATAGCCGTTGTCCTAGAGGGGGTTGAGGCTATTGAAACTATTCGAAAGATGGTGGGACCGACAGAGCCAAAAAGTGCGCCACCAGGGACCATAAGAGGGGATTACGCGCATATGAGTTATAGCCAAGCCGATTCGAGTGGTGGCAGTATTTCCAATGTTTTACATGCCTCGGCGAGCGCCAATGAAGCAAAACGCGAGATAGCTCATTGGTTTAACGACAACGAGATGTTTGAATACGAAACTGTTCACGAAAAATTTACTCAACCGAAATAGACGTAAGGGTTGTGTGTAGTTTTGCTATATCCATACCGTACCGGATATAATTGTTCTTGGCGAGTTGCTGTATTTCTCGATGCCCCTGTAGTTCAAGGGATAAAATAATTCCGTCCTAAGGAGGAGCTGGAGGTTCGAATCCTCCCGGGGGCACCAATTTGCGTCAATGAGTT
>DAHXLE010000015.1 GCA_027371825.1 Candidatus Saccharimonadota bacterium | reverse complement strand
TTTTCTTGGTTGTCCATCGAGTAGTATTTTTTGTATACTTTGGCAGCAGCTTCGGCGCCAGACCACTCGTTGGTTATTCCGGCATGAGAGTAAAAAAACACCATCGATTTCGATAATAACAGGAAGGCGAGTAAGCCACTCTTTTAGATTTTTATTTTCTGGGGCATCGATTAAAACTTGCGTCATAGGATTATAGCCAGGGTTTGGAGATCGAAAAACCACCGTAGTGCGATGATGACCATTGCATAGGTGTTCGTTCACCGTCACGTCCGAGACCTTTACCGGGGATGTTTTTTTCAAAGATATCTTGAGCATTGACCGTATCAATGTCAACATTCTTCATGCCGATTTCCTCGCCGTAGTACATAACACTTACTCCCGGCAACGCCATAAACAAGACAGCCGCTGCTTTAGCTGTGTCGGATCCAAGACGTGTAGCGATACGGGGGCGATCATGATTAGAGGTAGTATAAATAGGCCTTGACGGTCGTGTAATCTTTTCCTGAAACTCGTCAAAGAATTCCTTAAATGATGAGGCACTCCAAGGTAGGTATAGGTCAATAAAGTTGAACGGTGCTGCTACCCTGTTGTCTATGTTCTCATAGAAAGTTACATAACTATCTACATCGTAGAGCATGTCAAAATGGGCTTCGATGATCATAAATCGGTCGTCATACTCTTCTAGAACATCGCACAGCTCTCTTAGATATTCGTATAATCTGGGTTGAGCCATGCTGTGGGTATGGAGTAAGCGATCGTAGGCGTTGGAGGGTGGGTGATCGATTGTTATTGCGGGATTTAATGGATCGTCGGCAAAGTCGGGATCTTTAGCAAACCAACTCGCGGCGTCGACCCTAAAGCCGTCCACTCCTCTTTTTAACCAAAAATGCATGATGTCCTTGATAGCATGCCTGACGTTTATATTATCCCAGTTAAGATCGGGTTGTTGGGTAGCGAAACTGTGGAGATAATATTGATCCGTGGCTTGATCATATTCCCAGGCTGATCCACCGAAGACGCTCAACCAATTATTTGGCGGACCGCCCGAAGCGTTTTTGTCGCGCCAGACGTACCAGTTTCTTTTATCGTTAGTCTTAGATACCCTTGCTTCTTTAAACCATTGATGCTGATCAGAGGTGTGGTTTACTACCAGATCCAGGATTAGTTTTATCCCTCTTTTGTGAGACTCTTTTATTAGTTGGTCCAGATCTTCTAGAGTGCCAAACAAAGGATCGATTGCTTTGTGGTCCGAAATATCGTAGCCAAAATCTATCATGGGCGAGGGATAAATCGGGCATAGCCAAATAGCAGATACGCCCAGTTCTTGTAGATAGTTAAGCTTTGAAATGATTCCTTTTAAATCTCCGATACTGTCTCCCGATGAGTCCATAAAACTACGGGGGTATATTTCATAAATAACCAACCCTTCGGTAAATGCCGATTTATTTTTGCTTGACTTCATTTAGTTTAGTATAGCTTGTCTTTCGTTGGAGGCTGTAACTGGACACTGAAGATCAATCTTAGAATGTTTTTGTAGAGTAGAATCATAATTACTCAGGACCTGTAATAATAAGTCAACCGATTCGGTTAGAGTAAAGTGCTTGGTTGCTTCGTTTCGGGCGGCTTTGGTAAGAGGCCCTAGCTTACTGGCTTTTTCAATTGATCGTGCAAGTTTGAACGAATTGCCGGGTTCAAACAGTATTAGCTCTCCGCAGTTCGTTTCCGGTAAGCCTCCGCTATTACTGACAATAACGCGGCAACCGGCATGTTGTGCTTCTATCGACACCATACCGAAGGCCTCGTGCCAAAATTTATTATTAGATGGCATGACGACTATGTCGTGAGCCGCAAATAGCTCGGCTACCTCCTTTGGGGTATGCCTAGCCTCTAAAACATTAATCCATGGGTGATGTTTGAGAATAGTCTCTATGACCTGGCCGTGCAAAGTCTGGTTGCCGGCAGTGGTAACGTCAAAAACAAAGCCGTTAGCAAGCGGAGACTGATGTTTGGCGACAGGGTGATGAAGTGCCTCCAAGAGCAGATATATACCTTTTTCAGGACTTAATCTACCGGCGTATAGAACCCGTGTTGTGCCATTAGGGTTTTTTATTCTTTTAACAGAAGAAAACGCCGGATCCGCAAACGGATATACTACCTGTATAGCGGTTTCCTCGATATCTAAAAAATCCGCCCAATAACTTCTCAAGAATCTGCTATTGGTCATAACTATGCTATTGCCTAGGCCTCTGACGTAATCGAGACGTCGTCCGTGCTGTTCAAGAGCTGGATAGTGGAACATTGTATAGGACTGTCTTTTGGCCGGTATGTTGTGGGGTATATTTAAGTAGATTATGGTGTCATTTAAGGTACTTATTTCCCCGAGACTGTTTAAGGTCTTAAACTGAATGTCGGGAAAATATTCTCGGCCATCTTTTTTCCCTAGTCCGTAGCTAAGTATTCTGGCGGCTATTCCTCTTCGGTTTAGTTCACGAATATGACCTACGGTATAACTCTCTGTGCCGCCCCGGCCGCTGTACAGAGGTAATGGATCCGTCCATACGAAACTAATCATGCTAACACCGCATTTCTGCTATTTACATGTTCAATATAGCACACAATTGATGGTACGGATGTGACGTTTGTGGTGCTTGCCTTCGTTAATTGGAGTGTAAACGGTTGGATATCTGGCGGTTTTGTTCGCGCCTTTTTATGGCGTTACGTTTATCGTATCGCTTCTTGCCCGTTCCGAGTGCTATGCGCAGTTTAATGTATTTACCCCTGGTGAGTATCTCTAAGGGAACAATAGTACGGCCTTGCTGCTTAACCGACATAAGGTTAGCGATTTCACGTTTTTTTGCCAGTAACTTCCTCGGTCTAGTCTGATCGGCTTCCGAAATTAGGACACCATTTGTTCCTGACACCAAGGCATTGATTAAAAATAGCTCATTATTTTTTACGGTAACATACGAGCCCTTCAGCTGACCATGTCCCATGCGTAAGGCCTTGACTTCGTTGCCTTTCAGCTCCATCCCCACGGTTAAAGAATCGCCGAGGTTGTAATCGAAGCTGGCACGACGGTTGGTTATCGATTTAGACTGAAATTTATGTTTGGTCATTACATTATTGTAGTTCAATCAACAGGGTGGTGACAAATACAGACACATGTTGTATAATAAACATAAATGCCACATATTTCCAGGCAGCTTCCGGATTTTTATAATTTCGACCAAGATATTGTTGAAGTTGTTGATCGGGTGGCCGCGGAATCCAAACGGTGTTCGTTTGAAGAGTTAGCTCAGATATACGGAATATCGTCTGGACCATACGTACCCAAAACTCCCTATGAATTATTTGAGGTGCTGGATTTTAAACCTAATTTATCGGCGGACAATACCGACATAAATCATGCTAGGGTATACCACAGCACCGAGCCTTTAACAGACAAACGCACGGCTTTAAGGGCCATGCAATTATTTATGTCAGACCCTAGTGTTCGTTTGATTGCGCTAAGCGATGCTGCGGCTGGAAAATCTAACTATAGCAGGATACCGATTAGGCAAATTAAGTCAGTATGGGATGGTGATTTAGGAGCTTTGGTTAACAAGACGACCTGGTATTTAGATCAGTTGGGAATTCGTTCAGTCGACCAGATTGGGGCCGGTGCGGGAGCGGATATATCGGTAGCGTCTTGCCAGTCAGCTCAACAACTCCGGATCAGAGTTGAAAAGGCTGTCTGGATTGACCCGGTCTCTATTACGCATGACCGTAGCTTTTTAGAGCTAGTCGTAAGCGACTTGATGGATGAGTGCCAGCTAAAACGTTCAGTACCTATCGAGCACAACAACAACCCGCTGAATCTTTTAAGTCGTATGGCTATGGCCAAAGCTCTAAGCGGAGAAAGATTTCTACAAAGAATCGACTCGGCAAAGTCCGCTCAGGGGGACATGAAGGCTACTATAGCGTGGGGTACCGATGGACTGATGGCTGTCAATAAATATTTTGATGAAAGGCTTTCCGGCCGTAGTTTAGGGAGAATAAAAGTTGAACGAGTCGTCCGTCCAGAGGAAGATATTGTTTATGCGGCTATTGCAATGCAAGGGCTAAGAATGGCTACTTAGTGATTTTAGTGTGCAAGTCTTTTAGCTGAACTCCTTTTTAGCTACATTCCACATCGACGGATCGTGTAGAATAACTTTCCGGTAATACCAATACTCCGCCCCCCAAAGATAGATCGTTTTCATTCCTGTAGCTTTTCCGAAGTTTATATAGTTTTTTAGTATCTTAGCGTTCATGGATTGATTTTGTTCGGCCAGACTGCTTTGGGGTATGCTTAATCCATTGGGAGGCCATGGTTCAGCTTGTAATTCATGTAATATGGAGTTTTTTCCCGTCAGTATCTCATTGGCGCCGGCTAAGAAAGCATAATACCAGGCAGGAAACGGATATTCAAAATACCGGCCGATAGGAGGACTCCATACTCGTCTGTAGACAGAGATTGCCGATATATCTGGGGTTGGTTTGCCTAGCGGTAGGCCGATATAATTGTTGCTCCTGGATATGATAATCGGATGGTTAGGATCAAGCTTTTTGACCAAAGTAAATTCGTTGATCAACCGGTTGCGGTCGGCATTGTTGCACTCGCCGAATCCGGTATTAAAGAATTCATTCTCGAGTTGGTAACTCGATAGTGCCGGGTTTGTTTTGTAACGGTTAATGACCGCCGTCATATAACTTTCCAGTTGTGGTACCCAGGTGCTCTCAGGTCCGGCAGTATTAATCCAACCGGGAGCATGACACTCTGGCCATCGTGGCTGTCTAAGCCCTATAGCCAGAGTTATCTTGGCATGAGCTTTGTCTGCCTGCGCGAACTCCCAATCCAACATAGAAAAATTATAATGACCGGGGGTGGGCTCGATATCGCTCCAATAGCTGACCAGTCTAAAGTTTTTAACATGCAAGTCATTTATCAATGCTTCCATCGTTGTTTTGGGATTTAGTCCGAGGCTGCTGGCGTAATCCGGTATATAACTGACGCCTAGGGTTAAGGGCACATTTCTCTCCGACCATATATACCATCTTGCTATGCCGTACATGGTCCCGATACCAACAATAACTATGCTAATCAGTATGACTACTATTTTGTGCCCCCAATTCTTTCTCCAGTACAAGAGAAAGCGTTTCAGGATAACAGATAGACAAGCTCCTAAGAACTTAGCGACTCGTTGTAATGTATCGAATAGTTGTTTCATAAATTTCTGATATGGCACATTTCTTTAGTGCGATTCAGATATTGCTTAAAAAGCTAATGTTTTGGACAATTGGCTTAAAGTTATAATACCAGACTATCTTAGGACCGGGCTTAAAGATTCGGGGTCTAAACCTTCTCCGTCTATAGCGTAATACTCCTCGTCTTGTCGGGGAGGTTCAAAATGGCTGATAATCTTTAAGAATTCCTCTTTGCCCATAACAGCCGGATGGTGATTGCGAATAGCTTGATTTTCGTGGGTGGCGCGTTTTTGTGATAAGTTTTTTGATGTGTTAATCCAAATCACGATAGTTTTTGCGCCGTATTTGTCCGCTATGGCTCTTAAATGCTGTCTGTCTTTGTACCGGTTAAAACTGGTGTCAAAGACAACGCTGTGTCTGTCGGCTAACAATTCTTTAGTTCGCTTATTCAGATGATCGTACAGAGTGTTGCTTTCTATTTGGGAATGAGAAGGATTTTTAAACATAAGTTGACGTTCATGATCGGCCCAAATATGGACAGCACCGGTCATGTTGCTAATGATTTTCGAGGCGGTGGTTTTCCCTGCTCCGGGATAACCAAGCATTAAGTAGAGTCGCAATTGTTTCATATTGATCTCTCCTATTTTAACTCATATTATTTAAGATCTCGGATTGTTCGATCTTTTGGCCTTATGGTCACGCCTAAAAGGTGTTGCTGTATTAAACGTAATCGTGGCAGGATAAATTTAGGCAACGAGGGTTATATAAATTGATTAAAAGACCAAAATTGATCGACTCGGTAATCTCCCAGAAAGCACAGCTTTTTGGTGGCCATGTGGGCAAGGTTAACATCTTTAAATGTATATTTGAATGAAATTGATACCGTTACTGATCTAGGGCTTAGACTATCTTGCTGGTCTTTATATGTAAGCGGTGCTCCAACGTTTTTGCTAACCCTTCCCAACTTAACCGGTCCGGTACGCTGCCGGTGTTTAAGCCGGGCATAGCTTGATTCCCCATAGTTTCGGTATATTGATTATTCAACATCTGCCAAAGTACTACGTTTTTAACGACGACAATATTCTCTTCTAGCTGGGGGTGCCCCTGTCTGAGCCTACTTTGCTGCTGAGCATGAAATAGTTCATGAAGTTTTGCTTGTAGAATTTGTATTACCGGATTCATAGCGATTATATCTGTTATTGGTTTAAATACATCTTCACTCATTATGTCCTTGAGTAGCACCGGGTAAGAACTATATTGTCTAGAGCTGATGATCGGATCATCCAGCGGGTTGGTGCTAGCGATTGTCAGCAGTATTTCTTTAACGACGGGCTCCTCGATAGTCCCTAGAGACTTGATGTCAAACGTGTCAAGCAGATGTTCGTTTAGGGCATTCTCGATCACAAACAAAAAGGGCCGGCTTGATGCCGACCCTTCTGGGATTGATTCGTTGCCGCCTAAACCTATACCTGATTCTAGACTGGACATACCAGTAATTTAGCATAGATAGCGTATAACTTACAAGCTAATACGCTACATTTTGTGTAATTATGCAAACTTAAGCCGCTAAAGCAGCGTCGATCTTTGGCCGGTCAAAGCCAACGATAACAGTTCCGTCAATGTCCAATACGGGGATTCCTCTTTGCCCCGATTTCTGGACGGCTTCCTGACCGTTCTTTGGATCAGTTTCGACGTTCTTTTCTACGAACTTAACGTCTTTTTGATTGAGATATTGCTTGACCGCATGGCAAAAACCGCACCAGTCAGCAGTGTATACCGTAACTTGCTTATCTTTCATACAAACATTATATCCCGCTATACTATGTATAGCAATAGTAAATATAGACGATTTTGTTATATTGACATTCTTTGCTACAATTACCCCTGTTCATTGTGAATATGATCGACAATTTGCTGTATGTGCTTGTGGGCCCGTAGCTCAGCTGGATAGAGCGTTGGCTTGCGGTGCCAAAGGTCGTACGTTCGAATCGTATCGGGCCTACCAGCGTACACAGCATATAGAGCCCTTATTTGCTACGAGCTGATGTGTCTTAGCCGTTGTCTGTCGATTGAGTCCTAAAAAAGTCTCAGGTTTTTATTAATGTAAAGTACGTTTTTCGCGGTTCATATATATTTATGAGGCTTACTCGGTATTTAAACAGCATAGTGTATGATTGGGCGGGTACAAGCACGGTTCTTGATAGAATTGTTATCCATCTGATATAATCTAGAAGAAATGAATAAAGTCAATACGGCGCTCAAAGCGCCGATTCCCGTTGAGGGTGCGTCTAAGGTTAAGACCGACGAGGT
>DAHXLE010000001.1 GCA_027371825.1 Candidatus Saccharimonadota bacterium | reverse complement strand
CTACTGTTTGGTCCCTTTGAGCGTTTTGTGTACGGTGCTGTGGCTTGGATCGGAAGTCGAAAATACCTAGGATATATATGCTCTTATACCGTGTTTACTCCGATCATGCTGTCTATCGGCTATATTATTTTTAAACGTTACGTTGACGGACAGAACTATAACATTCAGTTCAAAAGAATCTATGATCATTTTAAAACGTTATTAAAACAATCGGACTTGCGCACAATGTTTATGGGTATACACGAAACATTACGCCTCGATAACTGTAATTCTCGGCTTAACTTGGAGCTAAGACATGTTTCATTTGTACGTGATAAGAAATTCAGTAACGAGCTTGTCGAGCAACACTTGAAGGTTATTTATTCAAAGGTTTTTATATACGAAAACAATACCCGCAAAGTATCGCAGCTCAGTCCGGACTATGACGGATACGATATCAATCTACCCGCCGGCATTAAGCGATTATTGGCAAGGTCTTAAGATGCCTTTGTCGTAATGCCTTGTATCCTGCTTTCATCGTGAGATAATGGGAACATGTTGATCTTTAATCGGTCGGATAAAGACAAAGAAGTTTGGGTTAATGTGTCTAACAGGACGGTGGTAAGGGTCCTTGTAATTGTTATATGCGCTTTTATCTTACTATTGGCGGTTAAACGAGCCGCACATGCCATCGAGCTGATACTAGCGGCTTTATCTTTGTCTCTAGCCTTAAATGGTCCGGTTCACTGGGTTGCCAAGCATATTCCGGGGCGAAAAAATGGCAGTCGGGCAATAGCTACAGCCGTATCGGTTTTGATAGTAGTGATATTGCTTGGGACATTCATTGCTCTTATTACTACGCCCCTCACCAAGCAAACCGATAAATTCATAAAAGCCGTGCCGACTCTGGTCAAGGAGGTCCGACAGCAAAACAGCAGCCTAGGCAAGATAGTGCGAAAGTATAATCTTGAAGGCGAGGTTAACTCTTTGTCAAAACAGCTGTCTAGCCACTTGCATAATGTCACAGGCTCGGCGTTATCTCTTGCAGGGAGTTTTGCTAGTAGCGTTTTCTCGGTTTTAGTTATCCTGGTACTGACATTTATGATGTTGGTTGAAGGTCAGCGGTGGCAGAAACGCTTCGAGGAACTCATTCCTTCTGAACATCGAGCCCACATTGATTTAGTTGCCAGAGATATGTATAAAGTAATCCGCGGCTACGTTAACGGGCAAGTTCTTTTGGCTTTGATTGCAACAGTTTTGATTACACCCATGCTATTGATACTTCATATCAGTTACCCGTTCGCCCTAATGGTAGTGGTATTTATTTGCGGACTTATCCCGCTGGTCGGACACACCATTGGCGCTATATTAATAACGATCGTTGCTCTGTTTCACTCAACTTTGGCGGCAGTTATTATCCTGGCCTATTATATTTTGTATCAACAAGTAGAAAATTACGTTGTTCAGCCAAGAATTCAGTCGAACGCTACTAATCTATCCCCGCTGATGGTTATTATTGCAATTCTTGTCGGAGTTAGTTTTGGAGGTTTATTGGGCGGATTGATCGCCATACCGGTTGCCGGTTGCCTTAGAGTATTGGTCGTTGATTTACTGCATAGTCATGGCAAACTTCAAGGAACAAGTTCTACTACCAGGTCTTGATGTTAAAGCCGGTACCAAATGGTGCTGTCAGTTTCATCGCGAAGAGCAAATCCCTTTGTCTCAAGTAATTTGCGGATTTTATCGGACTTTTCCCAATCGTTTAGAGCGCGGGCTTTATTTCTTGTAATAATCTGGGCTTTAATTGAGTCCGGGATGTCGGGAGTTGATGATAGTAGATTTAAACCAAATATAGTGTCAATTTTTCTGAGCCATGTTTCGTAATTATCGATCTCGGTTTCTCCGACGCCGTTATTTAAAAAGATATCTATTGTTGACTCGATGTTGGCTAGAGCCTCCGGAGTGTTAAGATCGTTATTCAGCGCCGACTCTATATTACTTAAACTTTCTGATAATATGTTCATTTTTGACTTTGTTTGGTAGCTAATAGGCTGATGTCTAAGTTCGGCTGCAGATCTGATATGTTTTAAACGATTGGCGGCACTATCTAATGCTTCCCACGAAAAATTGATCGGCGAGCGGTAATGCGACTGAAGAATCAGTAATCGTATAGCCATAGGATCATAACCTTTTGCTATGACGTCTCTTAGGGTGTAAAAGTTATTGAGACTTTTTGACATTTTTTTTGCGTCGATGTTTAAGAATCCGGTATGCAGCCAGTATTTTACGAACGGTACTTTTCCGGATGCTGCTTCCATTTGAGCGATTTCATCTTCGTGGTGAGGAAATATTAAGTCTATGGCGCCGCCGTGAATATCATACTGCGGCCCAAAAAAATGTTCACTTATAGCGGTATCCTCGATGTGCCAGCCGGGCCTGCCTGATCCGAAAGGCGCCGGCCAGAAGGGCTCGTTCTTTTTCGAGTATTTCCATAAGCAGAAATCGTTCCAGTTCTTCTTTTTTGAGCTTTGGTCTATTCGAGATTGAGCATCAGTTTCTTCTATATTGACTCTTTTGGACAGCTTGCCGTAGTTTTGAAATTTGTTAGTTTCAAAGTATATTCCGTCGGTGGTGGTGTAGGCATACTCCTTGTCGATAAGTGTCTGAACTTGACGAATAATATCCGGGATAAAGTCTGTAGCGAGTGCATACTTTGTTACTGACGTCACATTTAATACTGCCATGTCTTTGGTGTACTCGTCGTAGAATTTATTGCCTAAATCTATCCACAGAGATCCGGATTCAGCCGATCTTTGAATAATCTTATCGTCAATATTGGTAATGTTCTGAAGATAGAATACCTCATAGCCGATATACCGTAGATATCTGGCGAGCAAATCGAACTGTACATATGTTTTGACATGTCCAATATGGGTGTTGTCATAAACGGT
>DAHXLE010000009.1 GCA_027371825.1 Candidatus Saccharimonadota bacterium | reverse complement strand
GTAACGTTTAAAAATAATATAGCCGATAGACAGCATGATCGGAGTAAACACGGTATAAGAGCATATATATCCTAGGTATTTTCGACTTCCGATCCAAGCCACAGCACCGTACACAAAACGCTCAAAGGGACCAAACAGTAGATCATCAGCGTGCGCCCAACCCCCAAGACTAATAACCAGATCAATTTTCTTAGCCAAATCAGGGTATCGCTGGAGCATTCTAGTGGCGATAACAAATCCATAACCAATCCCAACAAAAGTAACTCTTCGTCTTTTGTACATGAGCTTAACGAATGACGCCAGATAATCTGCCAGTTCATTAAGCGATGGTATCTCGTCGATCGCAAATAGACTACTCATACCCCCAAAGCCGGGTAAATCCGGAACAGTGACATTACCAAATTTTCTTAACTGTTCGACTAGCGTCAGATAATTCTCAAGTGAATCAAGTTGTGAATATACCACTAAGATATCTTTCGGGTGTTTTTTTAGCGCAGGAACACGTAGCATCCTGCCAACCAGCCCATTCATATTGAGCGGCATCACAAACTCACTTAAATTATTTGTATCAGAATTCATGTATTAAGCATAGTACGCTAGTTAACAGAGACAGGCAACTTACTTGTATCTTTTATGCTGATCAATAATATTGCATGCAATAAGTGGAGATTTACACAAAAATCTGAGACAATAAATAACACTTGTCGACTAGGCAATAAATAATCTTGTAGCAAGTGTAATTCGGGATCGTCTAATGGTAGGACAACGGGTTTTGGTCCCGTCAATCTAGGTTCGAGTCCTGGTCCCGAAGCCAAGCTTGTGCCGGTATACACAATCATTAGCAACTTATTTTGGTAATTAATTCTCGCCATGAACTTCCAGTAAGCATCATTTCGGCACAATATACTCGCAACCTGTTAAACTATCTTCTATGGTTCAACCACTTCCTCAGCATTTACCCGGTATTATCGAGGCTATAGCTCCGACCGTTAATCACTACGGTTATATCGCGGTGGGAGCATTAATTCTTTTAGAAGATTTCGGCACACCATTTATACCCGGTGAAACAGTGCTTATTGCAGCGTCGGTGTTTGCCGGTTTCGGCAGACTGAATATCCTGTTGGTGGTGATGGTAGCGTTTATAGCCGCATTAATAGGTGATAACATCGGTTTTGCTATCGGAGATTTTGGCGGCCGTCCTTTAGTTGAAAAGTATGGTAAATACATTCTTATTACGCCCAAAAGACTCGATAAGGCTACAGATTTTTTTAACAGGCACGGAGGAAGAGTGGTTGTGGTAGCGAGATTTATCGACGGCCTGCGACAAGCAAACGGTATTATAGCCGGGATTAGTGACATGAGGTGGCCGAAATTTATCACGTTTAATGCCATGGGTGCGGCGATATGGGTTGCGCTCTGGAGCGCTGTCGGATATTATGGCGGCAATCACATTAATACTATCTATAATTACGGCATCTATTTTTCTTTAACGGCCGTTATTATGATAGTCGCCTACATTTCATTCAGGCTTTACAGACGTCACTTGCAAAATGTTAATAAAACATTAACAAAATAATTATCACTCTCAGGTCAAATAACATATAAAAAATATACCGGCATAACGTAGTTATTTTTACCCTTCGATATTAAGATTATAAAAAGAGTCATTTTAGAGTTTTTTACAGCACTTAGCTATTGCATTGGTTATACATGTGGCGGTACCATTGAGTATGTAAACGCTATATGTAACGTTTAACAGGGTTAGGGAGTCAATATTTATAACACTAATGAACGTTACAAATATAGGGTTCAGTCCAACAAAAAAATAATTTAGGAAACGAGGAGGGTATCATGCGTCAAACAGCAGATGAGTTAAAGCTCGAACCAATTTTTATATCCGACAAGAAAAAGGCATACGATCAGATCAAGTGGTCAAAAAGAGATGCCCAAATATTAAACCCGACGAGCACAATACCCGTTTTTGAACAAAAAGACGTCGAATTTCCCGATGATTGGTCGTTGAATGCGGTTAACATCGTTACACAGAAATATTTTGTCGGTATGCCGGGAACTCCCGAACGCGAAACATCTCTAAAGCAGCTCATTAACCGCGTCGTTGATACTATTACGACCTACGGCATAGATGAAGGTTATTTCTTAGCCGAAGAAGCTGAAATTTTCAGAGAAGAGCTTAAATATGTATTGGCCACACAGCAAGCATCCTTTAATTCTCCGGTGTGGTTTAATATCGGAGCAGCTAATCGTACACAACAAGCCAGTGCCTGTTTCATACTTGGTCTTGAAGACACCATGCCATCAATTCTAAATTGGTACGTCGAAGAGGGAATGATCTTTAAAGGAGGCTCCGGAGCCGGTATAAACCTAAGCAATATAAGATCGTCTTTTGAGCCGCTCTCATACAGTGCCGGAACAGCTTCGGGTCCCTTAAGTTTTATGCGAGGAGCCGACTCTTCGGCGGGAGCGATAAAAAGCGGAGGAAAAACTCGTCGTGCCGCCAAGATGGTAATACTCAATGTTGATCACCCCGATATTGAACAGTTTGTTATCAGCAAGGTTGTTGAAGAGAGAAAAGCTCGCGTACTACAGGAAGCAGGCTTTGATATGGGCGTTGACGGAAAAGACATTTTTTCGGTCCAGTATCAAAACGCCAACATTTCTGTCAGAGTCACCGATGATTTTATGCAAGCCGTCGTCGACGATGCCGATTGGGATCTGAAGGCGGTAACGACCCACAAGACTATCAAAACAGTCAAAGCCAAAGAGCTGTTTCGCGCTATAGCTCAAGCAACGTGGGAGTGTGCTGACCCCGGCATGCAGTTTGACACTACCATTAACAAATGGAATCCGACACCCGTTGCCGGTCATATAGAAGCAAGCAATCCTTGCAGCGAATATATGCACCTAAATAACTCGGCATGTAATCTTGCCAGTATTAACTTGTTAAAATTTCTTAAAAAGGATAATTCTTTCGATATTCGAGCTTTTAACCACACGGTAGATCTTTTAATAACCGCCCAGGAAATTCTAGTCGGGTACAGCACATATCCGACCGATAAAATTACCAAAACAGCCAAAGCATATCGGGAACTCGGTATAGGGTACGCTAACCTAGGTGCCCTCCTAATGGCGCAGGGGATCCCGTACGACTCAGAAGAAGGTCGGGCACAGGCTGCGGCCATCACGGCACTTATGTCAGGTAGAGCATATCGGGCAAGCGCCATGTTGGCGAGACGAGTGGGGCCGTTTTCTCAATATCACACCGAACGAGAAGCCATGCTAAAGGTTCTAAATATGCACAGGGATGCGTTATCCGGTATTAAAGCCAATCTAGTGTCAGAAGAACTTCTTAGTGAGGCTGCTAGCAGCTGGGACTCGTGTATCGATCTTGCTGAACAATATGGTGTACGTAATTCACAAATAAGCTTACTGGCTCCAACCGGTACGATAGCCCTAATGATGGACTGCGATACAACCGGCATTGAACCGGACCTCGGACTGGTAAAGGTCAAGAAACTAGTAGGCGGTGGAACCATGAATATAGTCAACCAGACCGTTCCGAGAGCTCTAAAGGCTTTGGGATATGCCGACGATCAGATAAAAGAGATCATTGCTTACATCGACGTCGAAAAGACTATCATAGGTGCGCCACATCTGAAGTCTGAACATAAACCGGTTTTTGCTTGTTCCATGGGAGACAACTCTATTCACTATCTTGGCCACGTAAAGATGATGTCGGCAGTTCAACCATTTCTATCTGGTGCCATATCCAAAACCGTTAACCTGCCCGAAAGCGCAACCGTTGAGGACATTGAACGGCTATACATTGACGCTTGGCAAATGGGATTAAAGGCCGTCGCCATTTATCGCGATAACTGCAAAGTAGGCCAGCCCTTATCCATGGGTAAAAAGAGTGACGGCTCCGAGACAGACAAACAAGAACAGAGCGTTGAAACAGCTAGTGGCGACACTCAGGTAGTGAAGCGCCGAACCCTACCCAGGACAAGAGATGCCAAGACTTTCTCGTTTGAGGTCGGCGGTAGTCATGGTTATTTAACCGTTGGACAGTATGAGGATGGCACGCCAGGAGAACTTTTTGTGAATATAGCAAAAATGGGCTCGACTCTCGCCGGTTTAATGGATTCGTTTGCACGGTCCGTAAGTTATGGCCTACAGTACGGCGTTCCTCTCAAAACATACGTTAAAGGGCTTACCAACATGAGCTTCAGCCCAAGCGGAATAAGCGACGATCCGGAAATTCGTACCGTATCAAGTTTGGTAGATTACATATTTAGACGTCTAGGACTAAGCTATCTGAGTTTGGATGACAAGATTGAAGTAGGGCTAGTGAATTTCGAGGACGTAAGCATAGAAGACACGGTCGAGCCACAGCCACAACCCTCCACGCAGTCAACACTCATCAATAAAGAAGAGATTACACCAACAGCCAAGCATATCGAGAATAATAGCGCATCAATGCACGACGTAAATGCACCGCTATGCTATAACTGCGGAAATCAAACACAACGGTCAGGAAGCTGTTACGTCTGTCCGGCGTGCGGTTCTACGACCGGGTGCAGTTAAATAATACCGTTATGTCATCGTAAAACAGAGTATCGTAAAACGATAGAATCGGATGGAAACCAACAAGCATAAAGCATCGGTCGTCATAGTCTATACCGGAGAAGGCAAGGGCAAGACTAGTGCCTCTCTCGGACTGTTAGGTCGTGCTCTCGGTAATAACCTCAGGGTTGCTTTCATACAGTTTGTAAAAGCCTGGGATGTGAGCGAGCATCAGTTTTTAAGGACCATAATGCCGCTCTATAAAAACCATCTTTTCTTCTATAAAGGCGGAATGGGCTTTTATAACGCCGGCAAGCTAAGCGCTTTAGGTGTGACCGAGGAACAACATAAGCAAGCCGCTGAACAAACCTATCAAATAGCGGTTGAAGTCTCTAAGAATGGTAAATTCGATCTAGTTATTTGTGACGAGATCAATAATGCCCTTCACGACGGACTAATAAATATCAAGGAGCTGAAGTCCTTAATATCCGACCGATGTCCGACAACAAGTTTATGTTTAACCGGTCGAAACTACCCTAAAACACTATTACCTCTAGCTGACATAGCGACCGATATGACAAAGCTAAAACACCACTACGACGACGGCTATCTGGCGCAAAAAGGCATAGATTACTAGCTAAAGAAAATCTACTCGGTGTTGCAATTCGAGATGGAATCTAGGTATTAATTATTGCGTAAGTTACTGTTGTAGTATATAATATTCCTATCAGCTACAGGATAATCGGCTGAAATATAAAGCGTTTGTAGCTATTAGTTTAGCTCACGTTCTTCTTTAACCTGCAGTTGGCACATTGACATGTCAGTATTGTAGATTACCTATATAATTGGGACCAGAAATAAAGTATTGAATATTAATTTCAATATTATATTCTGATCCCAATATCGGGATTGGTGCGGCCTTAGGCCGAAGTCAAAGAAGGAGAGACTTATATGTCCTCGTCTTTTGGGCGCCGGCTTTATGTCGCCGTCATTGCCCTTTTCGCATCGTTCTCCTTCGTTCCGGCCACGGCTGGAGCGACAACCCCTCCCAACCACAAAGCCAACACTACGTTGGTGTGGAACGCGGGGGTAAACGCTCCCTTGGAGGTGCAGAACGGCAAGATCGCCATAATCATCAACATGGGGTTTATCCTCACGGAGTACTGGGGAATGGGAGATTGCCAGCTAACATCGGCAGTCGTAACATTCAAAAACGG
>DAHXLE010000020.1 GCA_027371825.1 Candidatus Saccharimonadota bacterium | reverse complement strand
CTGGATGGTAGGTTTGGGGTATGGAAGGACAAACTAATTGCCCATAGAGGAGCTTCAAAACAACGTACAATTACAATCCTTTGTAGTTTGTTCTCAAGGCCAACAGATTAGTAGAGCAACTAGAATTTAGTCTTAAGCCGATTTTGGCTTCATATTTGTAAACTGTTCAAAACCAAAAGACTAAGGCTCGAACCGTTAAAATACCTTCATTTACCTTATTTAACCCCTTGGTCAGGTTCCAGAACCGACCGCTTCTCTCCATAAGGGCCGGGATCTTACGCGGTTGTCCGGGTTCTATGACCGATTAAAGAGTTTACCGGCATAGCCCCCCAAGGCAGTATTCGCCATTGCCGCTAGTTTAATACCTACATCACTCGTTATTTTAACTGAGGGAACAGATATTTAACTGCAGTTGGATGCATAATTTTTATATCATGGAACTCGTTCAAAGATAGTAAGTCACGGTCAGCTGTAATGATTAAATCGGCCTTAGCCTCTAAGGCGCATTCTAAAATTTTATTATCGTCTGGATCACGTTCTGTGAGTATGTCTACTTTTTGCTGTGGACGCAAAATTGTGACAGCCTCTTCAAGACGGTTTAACCATCGCACAACGTCAGCCCGAGAAAATCCCAGTTTAGGGCTTTCCAGTTTATCTTGCAGTTCCTGCAATATTTCTGGTGAGGAGTAGTACTTTGCTAAATACTGGCTGGCTGAATCCTCAACAATTTTGTATATGATGCTTTGTGGATTCAATGCAGCCGCAATATATACGTTAGTGTCGAGCACTACTCGGACAGGTTTCATCCTAGATATTTTTCGATGTCGTCAATGTTAGTAAGGTTGAGGTTATCCAGTTTTTTGCGGATCTCAACCGACATGTCTTTCCAGGTTCGCTCCCAGGCTGCTTGTTCAAGCAAGCGTCGCACTATAACGCTTTTGGAAACACCATCTTCCTTGGAGTATCTTTCGATCTCTTTTTTTAGCTTTTCGTCCAATGAAATACTCAATGTTGTCATACGAGAATCATAACAAAAATATTAACAAAGTACAAGAAAATTATTGCTAAAATATGATTTTTACGGGGTGAAACCTCTGCTAGGATATAGCGAGTCGTGGAAGCAACCGTGATACATTATGGTTCAGTTCGAGTCTTGTCTCCGCAACCAGACCATGCACCCAAAAGACGAGACCGTGTTCCATGACCGGTCTCTATTTATTTACTCTTGTTAAACCTCTCATCCTGGTGAAGTTTTAAAGATCATCAGAAGTTGATTGGGCTATGTTCGAACCGCCCAACTTTTTCCGTTATCGTTAAATCCGTAACCTACCGGTAAAATATTAGCAATAAAAATCCATTTATTTAATTACGATTATCAACCAGGCATATAAAAAGTAAAAATTTGTAACTTTCAATAATCTTTGAGAGTATTGATATATTAAACTTAAGCGAAAAAAATAAATGGATGTAGCAATAAAAACCATTGGGCTAACGAAACAGTATGGATCATTCGTTGCGCTTGAACCGCTTAATATTGAAGTTAAGAAAGGTGAAATACTTGGATACTTAGGGCCAAACGGTGCCGGTAAAACAACCACTATCCGCTCCATGCTTGGACTAATTAAGCCAACTGGCGGTCGGGCTGAAATCTTTGGTATCGACACTCAAGCCAATAAGGTTGAAGCCCACAAACATATTGCATATATTCCTGGTGAATCTACTTTTTGGCCAAACCTAACCGGTGCCGAGACGCTATATTTACTCGGCAGGATTAATGGGGCAGTCGATAACAAATATATGGCCGAGCTTATAAAACGTTTTCAATTTGATGTCTCGAAGAAAGTACGGGCGTATTCAAAAGGCAATCGTCAGAAGATTAACATTATTGCGGCCTTGATGACAAAAGCTGACCTTCTTATTATGGATGAGCCTACCACAGGCTTAGACCCTATTATGGAACAGGCGTTCAAAGAGTGTGTTATGGAAGCAAAAGCCAATGGTCAGACAGTCTTTCTGTCATCACACATCCTGGAAGAAGTAGAAGCTTTGTGTGACCGTATAGGAATTTTACGATCAGGCAAACTGGTTGAACTTGGCACCCTGTCGGAAATGCGACACCTTGCAGCGCTGACGGTTCAGGCTACATTCGAGAACAAACCACCCAAGGTTGATCATATAAAAGGCGTTAGCGGTATAAAGGTGGTTGGACACCAGCTAACCTGCCAAGTTCAGGGATCAATTGATCCTTTGTTTAGTGCTCTAGTCGCCGCACACCCTAAAACACTATTAAGCCGAGAACCTTCACTAGAAGAGCTTTTTTTGTCGCTTTATGGTGAAGAAGAAGTACGTAATAAGGATCAGGTGTCTTGAGCGCTACCACAAACGCCGTACCATCGACTGCTAAGTTCTTGCGCTCACCCAGAACAGCAGTAGGACGATTTGTAGCTAAGCATACTGCTCGCAGCTCCCTTATTTTAGGGATGATACTGGTTTTCTACATGATTTCGAAAGCCTCAACCTACTTAGTGGCCTACCCAACTGAAGCCGCTCGGCAAAAAATAGCAGAATCACTGGGTACGAACGTTGGTATTGAGGCACTCCTTGGAGCCGCCCACCATATCGATACAGTCTCCGGTTATGTTACATGGAACTTTTTGTGCCTTATAACAGCGGTTGGTGCCATCTGGGCTCTGCTAATAACAACTAAAACATTCCGAGGCGAAGAAGACGCTGGACGTTGGGAACTTTTTCTTGCAGGGCAAACAACAGCTCGTCGAGCAGCCAGTAACGCTCTGGCCGGCTTAGCTAGCGGATTGGTCATTGTTTATACCATATGTTTTCTAGGATTGTTAGGTATCAGCAGGTTTAATGGGGCCTATTTTACTCTTAGTGCATGCTTGTTTTTTGCACTTGCTCTTACCGCCGGAGCGGCAGAGTTTATGGCTATCGGATTCCTCGCTAGCCAGCTCATGCCGACACGTAGTAGGGCCGCCGGGCTTTCGGCGGTTATTTTCGGTGTGTTTTATATGATACGGCTAACTGCTGACAGTACCAGCGCTCACTGGCTACTTAATGTCTCACCGCTTGGATGGATAGAGCGGTTACAGCCAATGTATAACAGCCAGCCCATATGGTTATTGCCTATCGGTGGTTTTGTGTTGGTACTGAGCGGGCTGGCTATATGGTTAGCTGGCCGGCGTGATCTAGGTGATGGTATAGTGGCAGATAAAGATACAGCCAAACCTCATACGAGATTTTTACGGTCACCATTCGGAGTAGCCTTACGCTTGAACCGCGCAGTTATATTGGGCTGGCTGATAGCCGTTATATCGATAGCCTACATATACGGGGAGCTTACTAAAAGCGCCGCCCAAATAGTACAATCTACGACTGTTGAGTCTGTTTTTAGCCGATTAGCTCAGGCTGCCCATACGCAAGCAGTCTTGGCGTTTCTGGGCTTTACCTTATTCTTCATTATGCTGGTGGTTATGTTTTATGTAGCGAGTGCTGTTGGTCGCATGAGAGATGACGAAGCAAAAGGATATCTTGACAACTTCTTAGTCAGGCCCGTGAGTCGTAATCGTTGGCTGTTGGGTCGTATATTTCTTATGACTACAGTTGTTGTTATAGCTTGCTTGCTCGGCGGTCTGTCTACTTGGGCCGGCGAAGCTACCCAGCATGGCGGCGTGACGTTCCATACTCTGCTACTTGCGGGTGTCAATATCATGGCACCGGTCTTGTTGATCTTAGGTATTGGTATATTCTCTTTTGGTGTTATGCCCCGGCTCACGAGCGTAATAACTTTTGCAGCTATAGGCTGGTCATTTTTAATTACAATGCTTGGGTCCGGGGTTAGCTTAAACCATTGGCTACTAGATACTTCTCTATTCCATCATGTAGCACTTGTTCCGGCAGTAGGCGCCAATTGGACTACTAGCGGCATTCTGGTTGTCTTAGGTTTGATCTTCGGCCTTATCGGCGTGCTTAGATTTAACACACGAGACTTGCGGGGGGAGTAATGGCTCATATCAATCAACTCAATAAAGAGAGGCAGCTGTTTATTGAAGAATTCGGATTATTTTTTAATGAAGTAGGCCTGCCAAGAAGCGTGGGACGAGTTTTGGGACTGTTACTTATATGTGAACCACCCCATCAATCGGCGGAGCAAATTCAAGATACGCTTCAACTATCAAGTGGATCGGTTAGCTCCGCAATGTCGGTCTTAAATCGAATGGGAATCGTTAAGCGCAAGACAAAAACGGGTAGTCGGCGTTTATTCTATGAATTAGACTCTGACTGCTGGACAAAGATCATCCAAATTCGTTTACTGCAAATTAAACGCGGTCAGCAAATAGCCGAAAACGGCCTAAAGCTTAGCGATAACAACACGAGGTTACTGGGCATGAGAGACCTCTATGTTAAATTCGGAAAGTTATTCAACCAGATGGATGCATGATGATCCCAGAGGATAAGCTATAATACCTTGCGCGTTAGCAGTTGATCCGTATAAGTCAATCATACAAGCTTAAGTCAGCTATACTCCATAGCATACCTTTCAACCATCATAAACGGAGCAATAGCCAAGATCCCATCCGGCATAGTCGTAAGTCCTTCTTCTGGACTATTGGACACGCCCTTGTTGCGCCTAAAAGATAACCTACTACCTATTGATTACTAAGGACATATTTATCGGGAAAAACACGAATTGGAGTATAATTAGATTAACGCTGTGGTGTGCAATGAGTATTCCTAAGCGTAATTAAGAGGAAATATACTATGTCCAAGGACAAAGGTCGCAAAGAAACCAAAAAACCCAAGAAAGCCAAAGCACAATAGACATGCCCACAATAAAGAGCAAGGTAAATTTTGATCCTGAAGTAGATAGGCAAATTGTTCGTGAACTAACGGATATGACCAGCAGTTTATCGTATCGTACCGAGCCGTGTTATAGTGCGGATAACTCTCATTTTCCGGATCACCGTATGTCATTTGTTGACAAGCACCTTCGTTACCTAAAATCTCATCCGTCGTTAGATCCCTTCAAATATGTTGCTAACTTGAAATTGATGACCAAAATAAGATAATATCGCTATACTATTTTGAGCACCATTCTTAACCATCATTATTTATAAACGTATACCATATTATTTATGTTGGAAGTTGTTGATACATTAGATCAGTCGCCGCCCGATACCAGATCATCATTAACCCTACAGGCACTGGATGTACAAGCACAGTATTTTGCGGCCGGAGATGACCCCTATATGCGACGTACGGCTACAGATGCCGCTGGTCTATTATTGAAGTCCGTATCGAATACCGTACAGCGTCACGCTTCTAGGTATTCAGGGTCAGGTCCTTTTGATTCTGATGATGTATACCAACGTACTATGCTGCGGGTATGGATGGCGCTAGAAAAAGGACAGTTTCAGGGAAATGGTGATCTTGAAGCATGGATCGGAGTTATAGCAAAACACGAGGCACACAGAGTGTTTTCTGAGAAGCCAAATAAAACGGTGCAAGATGGAGACGTCGGCTTTGACTCACTCTATGACGTCGCCAGCGACGAAGACGTCGCAGCAAATACAGTAGAAAGAATCACCAGCCGAGACAGGTTAGTTAATGCATTAAGCGGTTTGTCGGAGAATGACAAGAAATTGCTTATGCTAGCAGCTGCTGGGGTGGCTATGACGGCAATCGCAGCTACCCTAGGTATAAGTTATAACAACACCAAAATGCGTAAAAGCAGAGCAACCAACCTCGCTCGAAAAAACCTCGAGTCATCATCAGACTCATGAGATATGATTAATTTTTCCTATTTACAATGCAATATATAGAGAATAGAATAACCAATAAGCGCAAGCTAAAATAAAAACACCAACAGCACCATTGACAAATTAATAATAATATGTATAATGTAAGCTGTTGACTACAAATAAATATAAAAAACATAAAACAGGGGTGACAAGCATGAAACTTCTCAACAAACAAATATTACAGTTCGAGTTCGTACCAACCACGGATTCACAGGTTCTTGCCATAGATAAAATGCTTAAAGACTAATAGAAATAAAAGGATTAATTAACATTTAGGTTAATTTCTATTGTGTTAATACGGCAGATTTCTTGTCGGAGTATTTGTAATTTTTGAAAGTGCAAAAGAACAGATTAGGGTGTACGAACCAATAAAGGCTATAAACTACGAAGGTATTGTAAACACAAACCGGGCCTTAAGAGGATAATTTGGAAGTCTTGACCTAATCTATCAACCTCAAAGTGACGGATATTATAGGATACGAGAAATGTAGCTTTTGCCTCCCTGGCGCCGGCTGCTATATGGGCATCGTCAGTGTCTCGTACAACGAAAACCCGTATCGATTTTCTAGCCATAGTCACGACCCAGAACGTACTACCGAAAGCTCTTTGTGTACCCGGGCCAGAGCAGCCGTATTGTCTGTTTAGCTGCGCACAAATCAGCATCAAGACCAGTAACATAAAATTAAGCGAGCTGGCAGGTATTATGTAAACTCTACCGAGTTTTTTAGCAACTAATTCTCCTCTACCGATTAGCTCATAAGCCGTATTCTTAGACAGTTGTAGCATTGTCACAACCTGTTCAGGAGTATAGACGGTGCTAGGAAGGTGTTATTAGACATGACTTAAAATGTCAAAACTTGGTAGCGGCAAGTGGACTTGAACCACTGACCTTCGGCTTATGAGTCCGATGCTCTAACCAGCTGAGCTATGCCGCCATGCCTTATATGCATATATCACGATACTAACAAGGGGTAATATAGCATGTTTTCTATCTGTTATCTATATTAACTCTCTTCCAACGCAAAATGATGCTGAAGTGGCATCCGGTTTCCAACGCAAAATGATGCTGAAAAGTAGTTATGTGTGGCAGCATGAAAGGTTATGGAACTATTCATGGATACCACACATATACCAACATTAATACAAATGGCTGACTATGTCAGTGGGGACAATACCCTAAAGCTATGCT
>DAHXLE010000010.1 GCA_027371825.1 Candidatus Saccharimonadota bacterium | reverse complement strand
TAGCAAGAAAAAGAAGAGCGTTATAAAGTAGGGCGTGTATTTACGGGCCTTAGACTTATCGTCAAAAGCCCCTTCAATAGTGGTTATAACAAAATCGGCAGCAACTTCCACGTACTGTATCAATCCGCCTTTGGGCGTTTGGCTATAGTCGTATTAGTACCTGTTATAGGGGGATTTGAGCTGGATCAACACTTTAAAACCACCCCAGGTTTTACCATAGCAGGTTTTGTGGTTGCGATGATCGGGATGTTCTTTATTACCAAACAAACACTCGTTAAGGCATCGAGACCGACTAACATTAAAGGCAACAAATCATGAGTATCGGCACAACGTCGTTATTTGCATCTTCTGGACCGGTCACTCATATAGCTCCGGGTGTGGTTTTTCACCTGTGGGGTTTGCCGATTACAAATTCGATTTTTTACGGATGGATAGCAATCGTTATTATGACTATCGTGTTTATAGCCGTAGCCCGACGTATCAGCGTTAAGCCCAAAGGCGGATTGATACAGTACGTGGAAGTTGCTGCCGATTTTGTTATAACCACTATTGAAGGGGCTTTTGACGATAAGTCTAAGGCCCGTAAATACACGCCCTACTTTATAACGCTCTTCTTTTTCTTGCTAGCCAACAATATATTAGGGCTGATTCCGGGAGTTGGTGACTCAATCGCAATCCATGGCGTTCCCCTTCTTAGACCATTTACGGCAGACTTTAATGCAACCATAGCAGCCGCGGTTGTTACTATGGGTCTGGTCTATTCGGCTTCCATCCGGGAAATGGGAGGGCGTAAGTATATTCGTCATTTCTTTATGGGCAGCCCCAAAAATCCGCTTTATCTATTTTTGGGACTTATAGAAATGATGACGGATCTGACTCGTGTTATAAGCCTCTCGATACGACTTTTTCTAAATATAACTATCGTTGAGATAATAGTGATTGTGTTTGCTTACCTTGGGCACGTTCTTGCCCCGGTTACGGCAGCGCCGTTCTACCTCATAGATGCGTTTGACGATCTATTGCAGGCCTTTATTTTTGTGTTGTTATCGGTCATGTATATTGCGACAGCCGTTAATCATGCCTCAAGTGAAGGCTTGATTGAAGAGACGATTACTGATAGAGTGGGCGCGAATCCTGCTCGTTCGACAGTCGAGGCGGGCTCATGATTTCATCGTTTAGTTCATTAAGTGAGTTAATGAAAATAACTAATATAAGTAAGGAGTAATGATAAGTATGTTGATACTAGCAGATACAATTAACACGGCAATTATCGGTAAGGGCTTGATGATCGGTGGCGGTTTCATAGGACCCGGAATAGGTATGGGTCTGGTTGGTGGCAGCTATTTGCAAGCCGTCGGACGCAACCCTGAGGCATCTAAGTTCCTCGGACAAGCGTTAGTCTTTGTGGCCATTATAGAGTTGTATGCTCTCTTGGCCTTCGCCTCAATATTTATCGTAAAGTAGGATAAAACCGGCTGTGATATACATCGTGACACAATTTGGCAGTACAGCGTCCGGGCTAGGAGCTCTCGGGATAAATGTTTCGGACTTTTTAATTCAGCTTGGAACCTTCATTATTGCGTTCTTGGTTCTGAGGCAGTGGGCTTTTAAACCCATCTTGAGAGTACTTCGCGAACGGCGCGAGACAATCGATAAAGGCGTCGAACTTGGTCTGCAAATGCAAAAGGAGAAGGATGCTCTGGAAACGAAGGTATCTTCCCTGCTCCATAAAGCCCGTACCGATGCGGATTCAATTATAGGCGCTGCCAATACAGAGGCACGGGCAATAGCCAGGAAAGCAGAAGAAGATGCCAGGGCTAAAACCGAGATTCTATTGAAAGAAGCCGATGAGCGAGTCAAACAGACCAGCCAAAAGGCTTGGCAGGAGATACAAAAAGATGTTGTTGCGCTTGTTACGGAAACGACCGAGACTATTCTTCGTGAGAAAATTGACGCCAACAAGGACACTCAACTAATAACCGAAGCTATCAAGGACGGGAGACGGGCATGAGTCGAGTATCCCGTAGAGAAGTGGCGGACGTTATTGCGGAATACGCCATAAAGGCCAAAAATCTAAAACACTTTAGTCGTGAAACGGCCGCCTATCTTCTTGATGAAGGCAGAGTCGGCGAGCTAGATCCTATCCTCAGGGATGTTCAGGATATATGGGCCCGGAAAGGTTATGTTAATGCGATTGCTGTCGGGGCTAGGCCGCTGAGCGATACATCCTTGAGTGATGTGAGGTCTAAGGTACGAGCTCTTTATCCCAATGCCAAACATATAAAAGTTATTTCACAGACCGATCCTAATCTTATAGGAGGAGTTCGAATAGAACTAGCCAATCGCCAGTTGGATCTGTCGGTTCGATCCAAGCTAAACAAATTTAAACAGTTAAGTACTAAAGGAGAATAATTGATATGCCCGACTTATCTATAAAAGATCTATCGTCCGATATCAGGGCGGCTATTGCTGAACTGAAGACTCGCCCGGAGATAGAAAGTGTGGGCATTGTTACCAGGGTTGGTGACGGTATAGCATGGATATACGGTTTAGCTAATTGTGGCTACAGTGAGATGATCGAGATTGAGGGCCGAGACGGCAAGAATGTCACGGCATTTGCTCTTAACTTGGGTGAAGATGAGATCGGTACGGTATTGCTCGGCGAGGACATAAATGTTCAGGCCGGTGCCAAGGCCAGGTTAAGCGGAAAAGTCCTGGAAGTTCCTGTCGGTCATGAAATGATTGGCCGAGTAGTTGATCCTTTGGGGAGACCTTTAGATGGAGGTGCTCCTATCAAGACCCAACAGACAGCGCGAGTTGAAAGAAGCGCACCGAAAGTACTCGATCGACAGCATGTTAATGAACCTTTAATGACCGGAATTACTGCCATTGATGCGATGATACCGATTGGGCGCGGACAGAGAGAGTTAATTATCGGGGATAGACAGACCGGTAAAACGGCTCTTACTATCGATACTATGATTAACCAACACCGACAAAAGAGTGGCGTTATAAACATATACGTTGCGATCGGGCAGAAGCTATCGAAAGTCGCCAGCTTGGTCGAAAGACTGAAACGAGAGGGCGTCATGGATCAGACTATCGTCGTAGCAACCAGTCCGGCCGATCCGGCTGCCATGCTGTATCTCGCTCCGTATGCGGCTACTGCTATGGGTGAGTACTTCAGGGATAATAAAGGACATGCCCTGATAATATACGATGATCTTTCCAAACATGCTGTGGCTTACCGGCAAATGTCTCTATTGCTGCGCCGTCCACCGGGACGAGAGGCCTATCCGGGTGATGTTTTCTACCTCCACTCCAGGCTGCTTGAGAGAGCAGCCAAGCTAAGCGATGAGTTGGGTGGCGGTTCGTTAACTGCCCTGCCCATCATTGAAACTCAAGCTGGCGATATCAGTGCTTATATACCAACCAATGTTATTTCTATCACCGACGGCCAGATTTTCTTGGAGACAGATTTGTTTTATCAGGGCATTCGTCCGGCCGTATCGGTTGGTCTGTCGGTATCGAGAGTCGGTGGTGATGCTCAGACAAAAGCCATCAAGAGTGTTGCTAAATCGCTGCGTATTGATCTGGCTCAATTTCGTGAACTTGCCAGTTTCGCGCAATTCTCAACCGATCTTGACAGCGAAACTCGCGCTCGTATCGAACGAGGCCAAAGACTAACGGAATTGCTAAAACAGCCTCAATACAGTCCGTATGCAGTGTGGGAGATGTATGCGAGTCTATTGGCTGCCACATCAGGTTCATTCGATGATGTACCGGTTGATAAAATTAAGCCCGCACAAGAAGCCCTACTTCGAGAACTTAGAGCGAAGCATGCTAAAGCTATCGAGGAAATTAATACCGGTAATGAACCGAACCAAGCTCATAAAGATAGTATCCTTAACGTAGCTAAGAATGTTTCTAAGTCGTACGCCGAAGAAGC
Organism: Candidatus Saccharimonadota bacterium; assembly: GCA_027371825.1. Taxonomy (GTDB): domain Bacteria; phylum Patescibacteriota; class Saccharimonadia; order Saccharimonadales; family UBA4665; genus JAJZNU01. Next base: position 26,694 of record DAHXLE010000010.1, on the reverse strand, counting down.
CAAGGGAAAATCAACCGACACCGCCAGTGAAAGGAACGGCTAATGCCCAGTACAACGACTGCACTAAAACATCGTATAGGCTCTGTTCGTAATACCAGGCAAATTACCAAAGCTATGGAGCTGGTGAGCGCCAGTAAAATGCGTCGTGCCCAGGAGAAAGCCAAACTAAGCCGGGACTACCAAATTGCGGCCTATGATTTATTGGCTCGTCTCAGCTCTCTTAAAGAGACGCAAATTCATCCGCTTTTCACCAGGCGTCAAGTCAGATCAAGACTATACGTTATTATCACCAGCAATAGTGGTCTGGCGGGGGCATACAACTATAACGTCTTAAAAGCATTTACCGCCAATATCTCCAGTGATCGTACCAAAGGTATAGTTTCTCGAGTGATTACGGTCGGTAGTAAGGGGGCTCAGTTTGTCAGGCGGCTTGAAGGCGTCGAACTTATGGCTGTTTATCCGGCCTTTGGTGACGATTCCTCTTCCAACGATTTATGGCCACTACTTGATACGTTAATCGAGCTGTATAGAAGCAAGTCGATAGATGAAGCAAGTCTGGTATATACCATTTTTGTATCAAATCTGAAACAACAGGCTACGGTGCTGGATATACTTCCCGCTCAAGTTCAAGAAGAAGAAGACCATCCGGTATACAAGTACTCATTTACTAACTTTGAACCTTCGGTAGACGTCGTGTTAGAAAGTGTTGCTGCTCGTTTGCTTGAGATACAGATATGGCAAGCGGTGTTAGAGAGTTTGGCCAGTGAACATTCCATGAGAATGGTTGCTATGAAAAACGCTACCGACAATGCCAATGATCTCATAGATGATCTGCAGCTGGCGTTTAACACCGCTCGACAATCGGCCATAACCCAGGAGCTGGCCGAGATTACCGGCGGAGCGGAGGCTATTGGTCAATGATCGATAAAATACAGTCGATGGCAATTGCTCACTGGCCGAGCGTAGCAAAAAGTCACTCGAGAACGGAAAGATTTGGTTATAATCTGAATGATGCAGACAGTCAGGATATCACCGAGGAACACATACCACAAACAGCCACCGGAGAGATATGGATCAGTAAATTAAACGGAACTTTTGGAAAAGGAAAGGATTAGATATTATGCCAACAACTGACGCAAAGAGAAAAAACATCGAAGGAACTATTAACCAGATAATAGGCGTCGTGGTTGATGTCGACTTTCCGGAAGGTAAACTGCCGGCGATATACAATGCCTTAAACGTCGAATTAGGTGACGATATATTAACCTTTGAGGTGGCTCAACATTTGAGCGAGTCAAGCATAAGAGCTATCGCGCTTGGATCGACAGACGGACTGAAGCGCGGGGTGAAAGTTACCGATACCGGCGCTCCGATCAGTGTGCCTATCGGAGAGAAAACGTTGGGACGGATGTTTAACGTGACCGGGCAGCCGATAGATTCTAAGGGTGGAGAATTTGTCGACTACGCGCCTATACACAAAGACCCGCCGCCGTTGGTTGACCAATCTGGTACTACCGAGATACTGGAAACCGGAATTAAGGTAATAGACTTGATTGCTCCTATGACTAAGGGTGGCAAAGTGGGTTTATTCGGTGGAGCCGGTGTCGGTAAAACGGTGCTTATACAGGAGTTGATTAATAATATTGCCAAATTTCATAGCGGGTATAGCGTATTTGCCGGTGTCGGTGAGCGTACGCGCGAAGGAAATGATTTATACGGTGAGATGAAGGAAGCCGGAGTGCTAAAAAACACCAGTCTTGTTTTTGGGCAGATGAATGAACCACCAGGGGCTCGTTTACGTGTCGGATTATCTGGACTGACAATAGCTGAAGGTTTTCGTGATCAAGGCAAAGACACCTTGTTATTTATAGACAATATTTTCAGATTTACCCAGGCCGGAAGCGAAGTATCGGCTTTGCTGGGCCGCTTGCCTTCCGCCGTAGGCTATCAGCCTAACTTACAGCAGGAGATGGGAGCCTTGCAGGAAAGAATTACATCTACGTCTAAGGGATCTATTACTTCCGTGCAGGCCGTCTACGTACCGGCCGATGATCTTACCGACCCTGCTCCTGCTACTACGTTCTCACACCTTGACTCGACTATAGTTCTCAGCCGATCGTTGGCGGAAATTGGAATATACCCGGCTGTTGATCCCCTGGACTCGAATTCAACGATCCTGGATCCTGAGATTGTCGGCGATGAGCATTATACAGTGGCCCGTGAGGTCCAAAGGATATTGCAAAGGTATAAGGATTTACAGGATATCATTGCAATTTTAGGCATGGAAGAACTATCGGACGAAGACAAGTTGACGGTTTCGAGAGCTAGACGGATTCAGAGGTTTTTGTCTCAGCCGTTTTTCGTCGCCGAGCAATTCACCGGCAATGCCGGGCAATACGTCAGTCTTAAAGACACCATTGCCGGATTCTCTGAAATATTGGCCGGAAAACATGACGACAAGCCCGAAAGCGCGTTCTATTTGAAAGGTTCAATCGCTGATGTGAAAAGTGTCAACAAAGACCTGAAATCGGAAAATAAGGATAAAAAGTAGACCCAATGGTGAGTAGGACGATGTTATGATTCATTTTCAGCTTTTAACGCTAAGTGGCAATAAGTTCGATGACGACGTCTACGAGGTTGTATTGCCCACTCCTGACGGACAGATAGGGGTCTTACAGGATCATATGCCGCTTATTACCGTTTCCGCCACAGGAGTCATATCATTGAGACGACAGCCACACGATCCCGATTCTAAAATGGATCACTTTGCAACCTACGGAGGAGTCATCGAGGTTTCTGATAACAACTTGAAAGTACTGGTCGATGAGGCCGAGCATAGTGACGAAATCAATGAAGCCGAAGCCAAGAAAGCTATGGAGTTGGCACAAAAAATGAAAGCCGAAGCCAAAGATCAAACCAGTCTAGAGCACGCCCAGGGACTTATTGACAGGAGTTCTATACGGTTGCGCGTGGCCGGACTGAAGCACCGTACTCATCGTTAGACCAAAGAGTCTGATCTACTGGATGACCGGCTTCTTGAGACGTTGACCTATGAAAGTCCGGCAGGCTTGCTGAAGATGCGGAGGGGTTGACGGGCTTTTAAGCTGTAACCCGGCAATATGTAACCGGTTAGCTTCGCTTAAAGATACCTGCAGAACAAATTGTCCCAATAACTCTGCGGTCTTAACGGCATGCGCGAATTCTGAACCAGCTAATAAACCCAGCTGCTCTTCGTCGTTTTTGCTAATGTCGTAATATGCTCTTAGGGTTAATGGACGAACAGCAACCGCACCGCTGAGTCCTAGCGATAACTTATCAGAGAGATCGATAGTGTAAGGTGAAATTTTTGCACTATCCTCAGCGTCTTGTTCCCAGTCCGGCCAATAGAAACTAGTATTCACTACATTAGACGAAGAAACGAATTCTCCGATTATCGTTGCCGTTCGTATTGGTGATGTGTCTGACACTTATTTTGCAGTATATATACAAACACACCAGAACAACTTGATATTTATCACATTTGCCAATATAATATTTCGCTGATCAGATTCGTAGATTTCAATCTATATGATACGCGGAAATGAAAGTTATATGAACACTCGACACGACACTGAGAAAGCATTGCAACCAGTGACTCTTTTAGACGTCGTTGACTTAGGCCCCAACAGTCTCGGTACTATAGGCCCGGAAGAGAGTGCGGATAGTGAAGAGTATAACCGCCATGTCAGCCGCGAAGTAGCAAAGCCCGAATATGTCAAACCGCCTAATTCTTTGTGGGCTTGTATTGACGGTCGTTGCCGTAAGCTTACGGGTGATCAAGATGATTCTATCACGGCTAACCCGCAAACGGCCGGGAGTATAGCACTGACCGATACGAGCGTTTACTTTATGCTAGAAGATCAGCCAAAAAGTCTTTCTACGGTGCTTGCTACATCAACTAGGCTTGCTATAGATGATGATTGTCGGGTGATGGCTCATGGCGGACATGATAAAAGTGACTGTGCGGCTAACATACGGCAGAACCAATCACTTTTATATAATGCTGAAAATATTGATGTTGTTGTGGCGCTGGCATGGAACCTGGGCCGGCAACTTGGTCTGAATGAACATATGACCATAGAGGACGTCAACCGATTGGTCATCACGGGAGCTAAGGCTGCTAGTGATGATGCATTGTGGGATCTTTCTCCTGAAGAAAAGGTGGATATTCAACTTGCTAATGGCGCAAAGTATGTTGATTTGATCGGCGATCACGGCGAAAAGGTTGTTAGATTCGATTTCAGCGACATGGCCTATGACGAAAACGCGTTTGTCGCTGATCATCGCAATGACCGGATTTTAAATTTAATGGCGTTCAACGTGTCGGCCGGGCACCTCATGAAAGAGTACTACCGAAGAGCTAAGTTGCACGGCCAAACTGTGGAAGAAGCTGCTAGCCGAACAATGGCTGCAATTTTGTACAACATCGGAGTGGCAAAACTGATCTGCAACGGCAAAATGCCTGTCGCGCTGGTCGGTTATCAAAACTAAAAATCTTATAATTACCCACACTTCTGTGTATAACTTAGGCTATGTTTGACAAACCATGATATGCTGAGAATATAAATTAATTAAACATCACGGAGGGACGTATGTTTGGGAACAAAAAAATAGCTATGCTGCTTGCCGAGTTAGTCGGTACGGCGGTATTGGCACTAGTATTTATAGGTGTACAGCGTACGGGTATCGGATACCCGTTCTTTATTGCCCTGGCGGCCGGATTGGCAGTCGGAGCAATGGCGATGGTTTTCGGCGCAACTTCTGGAGCGCATTTTAATCCTGCTTTAACTCTGGGACTATGGACAGCCCGAAAGGTTAAGACTATTCCGGCGATTCTATACATAGCAGTACAAATTCTAGGCGGTGCTATTGCCTTCTGGACATATAACTTTCTGGCAAAGACTCACATCGCCAGCATGAGCGGTCACTACGGTGCTCGTATTATGATCGGTGAAGCCATCGGAGTATTCGTATTCGTGATTGGTTGGACCGCAGCTGCTACACAGAAATTTGAAGGTCTCAAATTAGCAGCGACAGTAGGAGGGTCCTTTGCCCTGGGAATCATCATAGCTTCATTAGCTTCATATGGTTTTGCCAATCCGGCGATTGCTTTGGCAGATAACTCTTTCGGTTGGAGCACGTACGTTTTGGGTGCTGCTATCGGAGGTGTCGTGGGAGTTAACTTCTACAAATACTTGTTGGCAGGTACAGTAAAAGCCAAAGCCAAAAAATAGGCTCGGTTTTTTTAAATTAGTACTAAATAATTCCGCCGCTAAGATTTAATAGCGGCGGTTTTGTTTATCGAATTCACTGATTAAATCCATTTCTAACTTTAAAATTCCGTCTATATCTTTAGTGTATGCTTGAGTATCGGGCAGAGTAAGAGAAGCGATGTGGCTCCATACTGATTGAATTAACTTCTCTAGCCTTTGTAGCTCCTCGCTTCTAACCTCGAGATTTATAAATTGATCATGTTGGTCTTCGGCCTCAACAAAACAAACCCTAGCTCTTATAGTCAAGTTGTTAGGATACCGGCCGCTATGTTTGACGAGTAGTGCATAAAACAATAATTGCTGGCTATACTTCCAGGCTTTAAGAGCTTTAGAGCGGTCTTTTGTCAAGAAGGAGCGGAAAGACTTACCTGTTTTATAGTCGGTTATGATTAAGGACTTTGCGTCTGTGTCAATTTCCAGTCTGTCGATAGTTCCCTTTATCCGAGCGTTACCGATCATGATATCGGCTATAGTTTGTTCTGTCTTAGCACCCTTTATCATGAGCAATGGTTGATCGCTATCCATTATGGAAGTAATTAGTTTTTTGCCGCGCTCGTAATACTGCTCAAATTCTGTCGGAGTTAGACTTTGTTTTTTCAATGAGTCAGAAAAACTTTCCAGTACTTTGTTAAGTTTTATGTTGTCACGATTGTACATTTGTTGTAGTGCCTGAAGAGCCTTGTGTATGGCGCTACCATATGCGCCCATCGGCGACGAGCCTCTTGGTAGTCTTAGCAAATCACGGTCAATAAAACTTTCTGGTCCGCCGCTGGTTATATCCAGAAAGTTATTTAATGAGCTAGGACTAAGGCTGAATTCCTCAAGTCTTGGTGCCAATAAGGTTTTTTCGTCATCGCTATCGATCCTAGGCCATCTGATCGACGTTTCTAAAACCGACACGGGATCAAACTGGAAAGGATCGATAATTGTCGGCTTGATATGTGAAATATATGGCGTAGTAAGCGTGGTTGCACCTTTTTCGTCGGTCGAGTAACTAGCAACTGTTAAATTAATTCTGGCTCTTGTTGCCGCTACGTATAGTAAGCGAACGTAGTCATCTTCGATTTCTCCATAGGGCTGTAACCGCAGATTAGCGGGTGAAGAACGACGATTACTTTTTGGACTCCAGATGTTGTCTTGTGCGTCTATGATAAAAACCGTGTCAAACTCTAGTCCTTTGGCTTTATGAACACTCAGGAGAGATACGGCGTTGTTACCTCCAAGGAACCATGACTCGTCGGTGATAATTTGTTTGGTGGAGATGTTAAGATCGATAAAGTTTATCAGATCTGCCAGCATCGGGCTACTATTTCTCAGTTCATCTAGTAAGTAACGGAGTGTCTCGATTGCCGAGAGTGTCTCTAGATAAAGCGTGTCCATCGGACCTTTACGAGTTAGATAGTAATCTTTCACAGGGCTCTTAAACCCGAAGATTTCCGAGAGTCCCAGGATGTATTCCATCATTAAACTAAGCGGTGCCGTATCAACTATGCCGGCGAGGTCTAGTAGCCATGATACCAAAGATGCATAAGGCGTACCTTCTATTTCATGCGTCTGTAAATAAGATAACCAATCGGATTCTCTGTTGTTGTCTATGGCTATTTGCCACAATTTTATAGGTTCGACGTTGTACATGGGGTGACGTATGAGTTTAACGAGCTCGATGTTGGTGTTATTTTTATCCCCCTTGGCTATATAAAGGATAAGCCTGCTGATGGTCGTAATTGTCATGACAGCCTCATTTTTTAATATATCGTTGCGACGCTCGTAGTTGACGGGTATATTCTTCTCTGCAAGTATTGCAGCCATGCGGTATAGGCTGTCATGAGTTCTGGCTAATACCGCTATAGTATTGTTTTCGTTCTCGGTTCTAAGATTCAGGATTGTCTCACTTAGGCCGTAATATTCATGTTGTTTGGTAGGATAAACTAGATGCTCGATCCTGGAGACTATCGGCGGATCATGCTTGGCGATAAGGTGTTTGTCTAAAGTGGGATCGATACTAACCAGTCGATTTTTGGCGTGGGCGATAATATCGGACGAAACATCCATCATGGCTTGGCTCGACCGGTAGTTTTTATTTAATACAATTATTTTGGCTGCCGGGTAGTTTGTTTTAAACTCCAGAGTGTTATTGAGATCGGCGCCGTTGAAGGCAAAAATAGATTGGTCGTCATCACCGACGGCCATAAGATTAGGCCGACCGTTGGCGCTAAAATTATCGGCGATTAATCGGCTAAGACGAAACTGTGCCGGTGTCGTATCCTGAAATTCGTCTATCTGGACATATAGATATCTTTCTTGAAGATCGGCTAGCATATCGGTTTGTTTATCGAGCTGTTCTAATACCTCAATTAACATGTCGGCATAGTCGTAATGCCCCCTATGATGAAGCTCATCGCGGTATTTTGAGTATACCTCGGCCAAATTGCGCCACCATTCATTACGCTTTCGTTCGCTGAACATGCCCTTTTGTTTATTAACCGTTTGAATAAAGCGGCGTTTCCATTTCCCGACGTTGGTTGTTTTTTGTGTCGGTTCGTCACTGGCAATTGCTTCCTCCAGGCTCAAAGCCAGTATCTCATTGAGTGGTCGCTCAATAGCATGATCAATATTATTCTGAGGCGGAAGGTTGGATATTTGAGACCTTAAATTATCGAGGTTTTTAAAGGATAACGGTTTTGACAGAATATCGGTGAGCAACGGTTCTATCATAGATACGTATTCAAGATTATGATTGGCGACCCGTATCAGTTCGTCTGGGTTTAGTCCGGATTCTTTTGCTAGTTGGAGCGATTCTTTGACTGATTTAAGTTGAGTAAATGATCCATCGAAAACCGATGCCAAGGGATTATCCAAGGGTAAATTGAGTAGAATTTCTTGAATTATTTCTAATTGTATTGCGTCGGGAGCGATTGTTAAATCAGCACCGTTAAAAAAATATTGGGGATATTCGTTTATTATTTCGGCCGCTAAACTATGAAAGGTTCGTACGACTATGCTGTGTCCGGTTGAGCCTATGAGCTGATATAGTCGATTTCGCATATTGATTGCTGCAAAATTCGTGAACGTCAAGCATAGGATATTCTCGGCGCCGGTATCGGTTTTGTCTAATATGTTGGCAGCACGCATGCTAAGAAGCTGGGTTTTGCCCGTTCCCGGTCCTGCAACAACTAGTAATGGACCGTCGATGGTGTTGACGGCCAACGATTGTTCGCTGTTCAGTATGCCCATTTCCTCTTTAAATTTCTTATCCATCGGCATGCATTATCTCACTACCAGAACTATCTATAAAGCCTGTTACTATAATCTGTGTTTACTATTGATTGACGACTGAATGTCAAACTGTTTTTCCTGACGCGCGGATATGATTATGGCTAGTTGTTTGGTGATGCGGCGCAGACCGGACAATTGTCTTCCTGCTCAAATTCCTTAACCCACTGTTCGCTCGCCGGTAATAACTTTAGCAAATCGTGGAATCCTCTGAATTCGGCAGCTTGATGCATAGCCCAGCCGATTAGACCATAAAATTGAATCTTGCCCCATAAGACAGCGGCCCAATACGGACCGGCGGGAGTTACGTATATAGGTGATTTTGGAATATAAGGAAGCGGGTATTTCCCCTCGACGTGTCTTATTAGGTTTTTAGAAATGAAATGAGCATCGTATAGAGCTGTTTGAGCCGTACCGGAAAACGGAGTGTTGGCATTATCTCCTATCACAAAAACGTCAGGTGCCGATTGCAGGTATTGATCAACCGCTACTTTTCCGTGATTTGTTATATCAAAGCCGTTTTCGCTGAAGAAGGGATTGTTAGTGACGCCGGCGGTCCACACCACCGTGTGGCTGGTGATAGTTTTTCCGCTGATCACCAAGGAGTCAGCTCCTTCGCCTTCGACGGTTTTGCCGAGTTCTAGCTTAACCCCCAGGCTCCGAAGACGATCGGCAATTTTGTGAGACATAGCGACGGGCATTCTTGACATCAGGCGAGGCGCTGCTTCTACTAGATCTATGTGTATGGGTCTGTTTCGTATGTCATGACAGCGCATTATTTTATGGATATATTGGGCTAGTGCACCGGCCAACTCTATGCCCGTTGGTCCGCCTCCTACTATGACGTAGTTCAGATCCGGTCGCCTCTCGTCGATTAGTTGTTTGTGGAGATGACGTTTGAGTCTGTTAGCCTCTTCTAGCGATTTAATACCGAAAGAATATTCTTCCAGCCCTTTGATGCCGAAATAGTTAGTTACTACTCCCAGGGATAAAACCAAAAAGTCATAATGAAACTTATCTCCGTCTGCCGTTGTTATGGTCTTAGCTTCCTTATTTAGATGTATCGCTTTACCAATCCGAAGATCTACCGGTCGATCTTCAAAAATACTTTTAAGCGGGATACTCGACTCGGAAGATATACCTCCGGTAGCTGTTCTATAGAGCGTTGGATAGAAGCGAAAATTTTTTCTTTCAGAGAGTAAGGTGATGTCTAGTCTTGGGTCGCGGGACAAAGTAATTGCGCTTTTGACACCCCCGAAACCGCCTCCAACAATAAGAACTCGTTTTTTTAGCATAACTTTTTTAGTTTAGCATAGGGCTATGTGAGGACAAAAGGTTACACTCCCACGAGCGAACGCATACAAGAGGTCAGCGAGTTGCGTAGTGAATAAATGTAATAAACTTGTGTAGCAGTTAACGTTATGTTACAATATCTTTTAAGTCATTAAAAACGGCAACCAGGGTTCCGTTTTTTTAATGTACAGAAGTAGGCCATGAATCAGGAGAACAGAAATAACTTTGAAGGTCGTAAGCGGCAATGGGGAGCAGAAAAACGGACCGAACCGCTACCTTACTTTCATGAACACCCCTCGACACGTAAAATTGCGCTAAGTCGTTTTTTTGTTGTGGCGACCGTCATATTGTGGGCATTATACGTAGTCTTGACCGTAATACGACAATTTTTCGAAGGTCCGCATACCTTCTCCTTTATGCTTGACGCTATCTGGTATCTGTTAACTGTCTCGGTCCTAATGCTCTCTTCATTGCTGTACCTTATTACCAGACAGGGTGCTTTTCAGCGATTCGCCAAGCATGTTCGCACGCCGCGCGCAATACTGGAACAATATTTTTCAAAACACCAGCCTAGTTTAACCGTGCTAGTACCGTCTTATAGCGAGGAACCTCAAGTTGTTCGTAAAACCCTACTTTCAGCCGCCTTACAGCAATATCCAGGCATGAAGGTGGTTTTGTTGCTCGACGACGATCCAAATCCTTCCCGACCGGATGCTCTACAAAGACTTACCGAAGGGAGAAAACTTGCAGAAAATATCATGGCCGAACTCAGTGAACCAAGAGAGAGATCAAAAAAATCCCTCTTGGATTATAAAAACAAAATTCAAACCGGAAACGTTCCAACAGCTGCTACCGTTAAGCAGTTAATCAGTGAATACGAGTGGCACGCTAAATGGTTACAAAACATGGGATCAAATGAAGAGCTGAACGATCATGTCGATGATTTTTTTATCAATCATGTATTACTAAGCCAGGCGCATGATTTAGAAATGATACATAAGGCGCTCTCTGTTTCGTTAGCAGACGGCATCATCATACCATCTGAACGTATCCAAGAACTATACGAACGTCTTAGCTGGATCTATAACACCGAAATTAAAGTTTTTGAACGTAAAAGATACGCTTCACTATCGCATGAAGCAAACAAGGCCATGAACCTTAATGCGTATATCGGGCTTATGGGAAATAATTACAATGTACGATCGACGCCCGATGGCGAAATACTCATTGCAACAAATTCTAAAAAGAGTGCAGATTTAGTGGTGCCGGACTGTGAATATATTTTAACTCTTGATGCAGATTCAATCTTACTTAAAGAATATTGTCTGCGTTTAGTTTATTTCTTAGAGCAACCGAATAACCAAAGAGTTGCGGTCACCCAAACACCCTATTCATCTTTCCGGGGGGCAGCTACTAGGATTGAACGCCTTGCTGGCGCCACGACAGACATTCAACACATACTTCATCAAGGCCTGAGTCATTTTAACGCAACATTTTGGGTTGGAGCAAACGCGGTTATTCGTAAAAAAGCGCTGGAAGATATAGCGGAAACCGATCGGGAGAGAGGCTATGAAGTTAAGCGATACATTCAAGACAGAACCGTCATAGAAGATACCGAATCGAGTATAGACCTGACTCTTCATGGTTGGTCGTTAATCAATTATCCCGAGAGACTAAGCTACAGTGCTACTCCTCCTGATTTTGGCTCTTTAGTTGTTCAGCGAAGGCGATGGGCTAACGGGGGACTCATTATATTACCGAAACTATGGGCACAGACTAAGCGCCGAAAACAACAAACAGAATCCGTCTCAAAACTAGAAACACTTTTACGTTTTAACTATATGGCTTCTATTGCTTGGGCGAGTTTTGGTCTTATATTTCTACTCGCATTCCCGTACCCGAACCAATTATTAAGCCCCTTCATTATTATCGCGGCACTCCCCTACTTCCTCGCAATGGCAAGTGACCTGCACTATTGCGGTTACAAACGGACAGACGTATTTCGTATTTATGGCTTCAATTTTGTTCTTTTGGTAGTTAACCTAGCCGGTGTTTTAAAGTCCTTACAGCAAAGCTTCACCGGGAAAAAGATACCTTTCGCGCGCACCCCGAAAATCAAGGATAGAACCGCAGCCTCTGCGCTTTACATATTAGCCCCGGTATGCATCGTTGGGTTTTCAATATTTACACTCTGGCGAGATGCGATAACAAATAACTGGGGTAATGCTTTTTTTGCTGCCTTTAACTGCGTCGTTACGGCATGGGCTATGGTGGCATACATAGGTATCGGTAACGGTGTTTCAGATATTTGGCATAGTTACGTTAACTGGCTATTCGTTGAGCGCCCTTTAAATACAGCAGTACCCGCCGACACACCGGATTCACTAAATTGGCGTTCGGTCCTATATCATGGCGAAAACAGCCAGGCACTACCTATTAATCTGCCAGATCATGAGACATTAGGAGGCGCATAACTTTGAGACACCATTCTCTCGAGTTTAATAAAAATACTCAAAGAAGACTTTCCTGGGTAAGGTTATTTATGTCGGTAGCTATACTTAGTCTAGTCGGCATAGGATTATTTAAGGGAGGACAAGCGGTCGTCAACTACTACCAGGCGCCATCTTCTAAGGCATGGTTTGCGGCATATGTAGATGTTACGGCCACTCCTACATTTCAATTCCAGCAACTCGGTTCCATGAAGCAAAAAGATGCTGTGCTTTCGTTCATAGTTTCTGCTAATCAAAATCCTTGTTCTCCTTCGTGGGGGGGTTACTATAGCATCAGTCAGGCTGACAATTCTTTGAATTTGGCTACTCGTATTGCTCGCTTGCAGCAGCAAGGAGGAAGCGTAGCTATCTCTTTTGGGGGTCAGAAAAATCAAGAATTAGCTTCTGATTGTACCGATACGGCTGCCCTTTATAACGCCTATCAAACCGTCATATCTCATTACCATGTAAATACCATTGAGTTTGACCTAGAAGGCAAGAATCTTAGTAACGTTTCTGCCGACCAACGAAGAGCTCAGGTCATAGCAAAGCTACAAAAAACTGAAAGACGGTCTGGTCATAAGCTTTCAATCTGGTTAACCCTACCGGTTACGCCACAAGGCTTAAATGAAAACGCTACAAACGTAGTCGCAACCTTTCTTGCCAACGGTGTTGATATCGCCGGCGTCAATATACTCGCGATGGATTATGGCTCTAGTTTACCAATGGGCCAAACAATGGCTGCGGCCGCCGAGAATGCAGCTATCCAGACCGAGCATCAATTAGGGATTCTCTACGATCAAGCAAATTTGCCCCAAAATACTACAAGCCTATGGCAAAAAATTGGCATAACTCCCATGATTGGACAAAACGATACTCAGAATGAAATCTTTAGCATTAAAGATGCAGTCAATCTTAATTCATTCGCACTGTCGTATAAAATAGGACGAATGTCTATGTGGTCCGCTAACCGGGATATAACTTGCGGCAGTAACTATACGGATATTGCTGTTGTTTCGGACTCATGTAGCGGTGTTAATGAGAATAACTCGACATTTACAGGACTTTTGTCTAATGGTTTTAACGGGAGCATTAGTCTGAGCGCCGGTTTAGTAACAAAAGCCGAATCCCAAAACTCTAATACCCAAACCCCCGACAATCCGGCTACGAGTCCTTACCAAATTTGGTCTCCTCAAGGTGCTTACCTGGAAGGCACGAAAGTTGTCTGGCATCATAATATTTATGAAGCGAAGTGGTGGACGCAAGGAGACGTTCCTGACGACCCCGTCTTGCAATCTTGGCAAACTCCCTGGCTATTAATTGGACCAGTCTTACCGGGCGAAAAACCGATTCCTCAGCCTACTTTACCGGAGGGAACATTTCCTAATTGGTCGGGAACCGTATCTTACGCTAACGGACAGTACGTTCTGTTTAACGGTGTTCCATATCAAGCGAAGTGGTGGAATCGGGGGCAAAGCCCTGCGGCTGCTACATCTAGTCCTGATAGCTCACCATGGTCTCCCCTAACACAAGCACAGGTTGATACAATCGTAAACCAAACGCCCGGAACGTCTAATTGAGTAACCATTACTCTGTCAAGTGTTCAGATAGCGCCATATGGACAGCCCGTGTTTTAAAAAAATGATTATAAAAGTAATCGAAATTTGATACGCGTAGAAGTACATGAATTTGATATTTTTAATATATCCACAATGAATCTAAAAAAGATTAACGATAACCTCGAGAAGACCTTAACAAAAGAATTGCTTTATATAGTCCGAATATCAGACAGGTCAACATAATAGATTATGAAAGTTGTTGCACTCATTTATGTAAGTTAAGAATCTAAGATTTTCTAAATTAGCCTACAATTATTAATTAGTTTTATCGGTAATTCATTGACAACATATTAATAATTCGCCATAGTTCCGGCTAATTTTGACTAGTTGAGGCTTAATACCCTCTAAAAGACTTGTCATTTTTTAGATAATAGGCGTAAGCTAGATTTAATGGATGAAATAAAACAAAAATTACATACCGCCAAGTTCAGCGGTGATTTGGATGATAGCGCCGAAGCCAAAGAATTTTATTCACATGATGCCAGTCTTTTTGAAATACGTCCAGAGCTCGTAGTATTTCCTAAAACAGCCAAAGATGTTGAAACACTCGTCCGACTTACTGCCGCTGCCAAAAAAACCAGTCCCTCGATATCCTTAACAGCCAGAAGTGCCGGCACCGATATGTCCGGGGGAGCCGTGAACGACTCAGTAATCGTCAATTTTAACAAGTATTTTACCAGCATAGGAGAGATCGATAGTCAAACGGCTACAGCACAGCCGGGGGTTTTCTATCGTGATTTTGAGAAAGCAACCCTTAAGAAACATGCGCTGATGCCCAGCTATCCTGCATCACGTGATTTGTGCACGATAGGCGGAATGGTTAACAATAATGCCGGCGGCGAAAAGTCATTAGAATACGGTAAGACAGAAAACTTCGTACAGGAGCTCAAGTTTGTTTTTGCCGATGGAGTCGAACGAGTTGTCAGAGCACTTAATAGTTCAGAACTTAAAAAGAAAATGCAATTGAAGGATTTCGAGGGAAACGTATACCGAGAAATATATGACCTGGTAGAAAAAAATTATGACGCTATTAAATCAGCCAAACCGCATGTTTCGAAAAACTCAACCGGCTACAATCTCTGGGATGTCTGGGACCGCGACACCCAAACGTTTGACCTAACCAAATTAATAGTTGGCGCTCAGGGTACGTTAGGTCTTACTACCGAGATAACTTTTAAGCTTGTTCCCGCACGGGCTCATTCCGGATTACTAGTGTTGTTTCTTAGGGATATAGACGACTTAGGTGAAATTATTCCCAAAGTACTCGAGTCTAAACCTGCAACTTTTGAGAGTTTTGATGACGCCACCCTGTTGCTGAGCATTAAATTTATGCCGTTTTTCTTAAAAATGCTCGGATTGAAGGCTTTCATTAAACTATTATTCGGTTTAATACCGGACGGTCTACAGCTGCTGCGAGGTATACCGAAGCTTATCTTGATGGTGGAGTTTAATGGGCAAACCGAAGACGAAGTCCGCCAGAAAATACGCCAACTACACAAAGAGTTGAAGAAATATCGTGCAAGATATGAGATTAACGGTTTTGAGGAAGATGCCACCGAAGGAAAAAGTGAGAAGTTCTGGATAATGAGACGCCAGAGCTTTAATCTTTTGCGCAGTAAGGTGAAGGACAAGCATACCGCCCCATTTATTGATGACCTGGTTGTTCCGCCTCAGTATCTAACACAATTTTTACCTAGACTAAGGAAGATAATAGACAAATATAAATTACTAGCAACTATTGCCGGACATATGGGCGATGGCAATTTTCATATAATACCGCTCATGAAATTAGAGGAGCCTGCCGAGCGCGAGAAATTATTGCCGGCTATGAAAGAAGTCAATGATCTGGTTTTAGAATATCACGGCAGTCTTAGCGGAGAACATAATGATGGTCTAATTAGGGGTCCATGGCTAGAGAAAATGTACGGCAAAAAAATCCTAAAGCTATTTAAAGAAACAAAAAATATAATGGATCCTCAAGGTATATTTAATCCTCACAAGAAAGCAAATGCCGATTGGGATTATTCATTTTCACATATCCGAGATCATTTTTAGACGACGCAGTGCCCGGCTAGGCCATTTAAACTTTTTCTCCGAAAAGATCAATCTTTAAAGACGGGCTAAATATAACCATAAGACCAAGTAAGAATAGGGCCGGTGCACAGTTGAGGTCGGTAGCTGTGCCACTGAACAATCCTCCCATGTTTTGTCCCGCGATCCAGAACACGATTAGCAAACACAAACTCATGTATAGTAGTGGTTTTTTCAACCAGGATGGCAAAAAGATAGCAAATCCTATTAAAGCTTCTACACCAATTAATGACCAAAAAAGCCAGTTCCCCTGTGCCATGACGAATGACCCGAGATGAGTAATAGGTGAGCCTAAGAGTCCGGGTAGATTATTAGCCGAAGATTTAAGGATGTGTCCTAAGGCGTGCGATGATACCGGTGAGGTTTCTAGGTTCAATAAAGCTCCTCCCGCCCAAACCAAAAGCCATGTATAGACAACGCTACCGTCAAATAATTTAGACAGGCCAGCAGATTTAGTCGGCCAAGTTGCGAGCGCGATTACGACGTATATAATTGCCGCACCGGGAAATCCGGTCAATAACGAGGCGTGCTGGCTGAAAATTCCTCCCATGCCTTCCCCTATATACCAGACAAATAAACCCCAAATTACCGAGAAGCCCAAACCGACTTTTTGTGTTTTTTTGACGAGAATCATTATACCAATACCAAGCTGTCCAAGAGCGATTGCTAAGTTAAAAATCGCCGTATGCAGCAAAAACAAGCCAGAGAAAAAATTAATAGGCGCCAAGATAAAGTCCGGTTGAGCGATTTTTGTCGGATCGACCACGGCTGTTATGAATTGAGCGGTAAATAGATGCGGTTGGAATTCCAGCAGGCCGGCTATTATCCATAACACCCCCAGGGCATTTTTGAATCTAGTCCTGATAATATCCTTATGCATGATCATTTAAATATACATTAAAAACCCTTATGTATGTGCACCGGGCGTCATTGATGATATCGTTATACTAATGCTTATGTAACTTATGGGTAGATATTTAAGTTGAAGAAGAAGACGAGATTTATAATAGCCGTCACGATTGTATTGGTCCTTCTCGGGGCTCTTATATTGTATCTGTCGAAAATTAATATCCCGGTCTTAGAGCCCAAAGGACCGATCGCCTTAAAAGAGCGTAATCTTATCTATTTTGCCCTTGCCTTATCGTTGGTGGTTGTTATTCCGGTCTTTTTGCTTTTGGGTATTTTTGCCTGGAAATATAGAGAGAGCAATACTAAAGCCAAATACAGTCCCGAACTTGACCATAATGGCGCCACCGAGGCTCTTTGGTGGGTTATACCTGGTATTTTGATAGCTATCTTATCGGTTGTTGCATGGAATAGCAGTCATACCCTTGACCCGTATCGTGCCATAGCTTCGACAACCCCGAAAATTAAGATTCAGGTTATCGCACTTGACTGGAAGTGGCTGTTTATTTATCCGGCGCAAGGAATTGCTGCTGTTAACTTTTTCGAAATTCCCATCAATACACCAGTAGAGTTCGAACTAACATCGGATGCCCCTATGAATTCATTTTGGATACCTCAACTAGGCGGACAGATATATGCAATGCCCGGAATGAATACCAGACTCAACCTAATGGCTACATCCCTCGGTCGGTATAACGGATGGTCGGCCAATATTAGCGGTAAGGACTTTTCCTATATGACCTTTGTAGCCGATAGTGTTAAGCACAGCACGTTTAATAAGTGGATAAATATGTCTAAAAGGTCCCACTACCACTTAACGAGCGATTCATATGCTACACTGTCGGCTCCCGGAACGGCCAAAGTCCATGTTTATTCAAAGGTTTTGCCGGGGATTTTTTACGCAACGATCGATAAGTACATGTCTCCCAATAATACATCGGCAGTAGTGGGTTCTAACTACACCCCAGCTCGTGCTAATGTAAGTAAAGGCGGCATGCAGTGAACAACATTAGCCCAGTATATTTGATGAAAGGATTTGGCGTAAATCTGCTCGGAAAATTGCACTTAAGTTCCATTCAGACTAAGGACTTAACTACCCTGGGCGCTGCAATTTCGATACTTATGGGCGGACTACTGGTCGTTATCCTGTTAAGCTATACTCATCGTTGGAAGTGGCTTTGGCGAGAATGGTTGACAACCGTAGATCCCAAACGGCTAGGTGTGATGTATATCATTGTAGCTGTTTTAATGCTAATACGAGGTGGTATGGATGCTTTAATGATGCGCGCGCAGCAGGCCACTTCGGTTGGTAGCTCACACGGCGTTCTGTCATCTTCGACTTTTCAACAAGTTTTTTCAGCCCACGGTACCATAATGATATTCTTCGCCGCCATGGGCCTAATGTTCGGGCTATTTAATTTAATGATTCCATTGTTAATCGGAACTAGAGACGTTGCATTCCCGTTTTTGAATGCTACCAGTTTCTGGTTATTCTGTGCCGGTATGGTACTTGTTAATATGTCGCTTGGTATTGGCGAGTTCTCTGCTGCTGGATGGCTTGCCTACCCACCACTCTCAGAACTCAAATACAGTCCTGGGGTCGGTGTCGATTATTGGATCTGGAGCCTGCAGATTGCCGGAATAGGTAGTTTAATGTCTGGTATTAATTTCTTGGTGACGATTCTAAGAAAACGGTGCAAGGGTATGACGCTCATGAGAATGCCGATGTTCGTGTGGAGTTCGCTTGGGGCTAGTGTACTTATAATATTTGCATTTCCTATACTTACCGTGACTCTGTTTCTGCTGTATTTAGATCGTACACTCGGGATGCACTTCTTTACGGCCGGAGGTGGCGGTAATGCTATGATGTATGTAAATCTTATATGGGCGTGGGGGCACCCGGAAGTCTATATACTAATTCTACCGGCTTTCGGGGTGTTTTCGGAAGTTGTTGCTACATTTTCCAGAAAAAGACTTTTCGGATACCGGTCTATGGTTTGGGCGATCTGGGCAATTGTACTGTTATCTTTCACGGTATGGCTGCATCATTTTTTTACTATGGGCGCCGGAGCTGACGTTAACGGGTTCTTTGGCATTATGACTATGGTTATAGCCGTTCCGACCGGAGTGAAGGTATTTAACTGGTTGTTTACTATGTACCGAGGAAGGATAAAATTTGCCTCACCGATGCTATGGTTTATGGGGTTTATAGTTCTGTTTACGATCGGCGGTGTCGCCGGAGTCGTGATGGCCATACCGCCAGCCGATTTCCAGATTCATAACAGTCTATTTTTGGTAGCTCATTTTCACACCATGATAGTAAGTGGTGTACTGTTCGGATATTTTGCCGGTATTACTTATTGGTTCCCCAAGGTTTTCGGCTTTCGACTTAACGAAAAGCTGGGAAAGTATGCATTTTATTGTTGGACTATCGGTTTCGTTTTGGCTTTTGTGCCTTTGTATATTTTGGGGTTGATGGGAGCGACACGTCGACTTGACCATTACAGCTCATCCTTGGGCTGGCGTCCGCTGTTCATTGTTGCGGGCATAGGGGCGGTTATCATAGCGCTGGGAGTCGTAATACAGCTAATCCAGCTAGTGTATTCGATATTAAACCGTCACGAGTACCGTGACGTAACGGGTGATCCGTGGAATGGTCGGACACTTGAGTGGTCGGTTCCCTCTCCTGCTCCGTCATATAATTTTGCCGTATTACCTGAAGTTAGGTCGCGTGATCCTTTCTGGGAGAGCAAGAAAGCCAAGGTCATACATGTCCCCAAAAAATATATTGACGTATCTATGCCTAAAAATACATCTTCCGGTATTGTTATAGCGGTCTTTGCGTTGATGTTCGGATTTGCGGCGGTTTGGCATATCTGGATATTGGCAGCTATCGGTCTATTGGGCTTGATTATCGCAATTATTTACCGGCTGAGTGACGATAATACCGAATTTATCTTGAGCGCCGAGAAACTTGCCCGCCAAGACCGCGTATCGGACCTGGCTAAGGAATATGTTAGGTAAAGTTTATGACTGAAACAGACGTATTGACCAGAAAAGATATTCTAAAAGAGGAGAGAATGCAGCGAGATTCGACACGGA
Source organism: Candidatus Saccharimonadota bacterium (assembly GCA_027371825.1). Classification (GTDB taxonomy): domain Bacteria; phylum Patescibacteriota; class Saccharimonadia; order Saccharimonadales; family UBA4665; genus JAJZNU01. Next base: position 6,609 of record DAHXLE010000010.1, on the reverse strand, counting down.
TATTTGGTTTCTGGGTTTACCTAATGACAGATTGTGTTTTATTTGCAGGATTATTCGCGGTCTATGCCGTACTTCACAATAATACATTTGGTGGTCCTTCGGCGAAGTCTCTCTTTAGTCTACACTTAGTACTGACCGAGACGCTCATACTGCTAACAAGTAGTTTTATTTGCGGACTCGGTATCGTGGCAGCTCATCATCATAACAAAAGACTGACTATCGTGGCGTTTCTGTTGACTATGATGTTGGGACTGGCGTTTGTTGGGCTGGAGTTTGGTGATTTTTACCACTTGGCCTCAATTGGTGACAGCTGGAGACGCAGTGCCTTTTTATCGGCCTATTTTACGCTGGTCGGCACCCATGGTCTCCATATATGCGTGGGGTTACTATGGATGGCTGTTATGATGTTTAGACTTTTAAAGGGTAAACTGACACAGTCCAATATCCGTAGGCTTACCATGCTTGGGTTATTCTGGCATTTTCTTGACGTTGTGTGGATATTTATATTTACGATCGTATATTTAATGGGGGCGGTTAGGGCTTAAATGATGAAACAAAATAATACTAGCGGCAAAGCGATTAAGTACGACAAAACCACGACTTACTTAGCGGGTTACATTGTGTCTGTTTTTCTGACCGTAGCTGCATATTTGATAGTTACGCGGCATTTAGGCTCAAGATACTTTATACTGGCCGTAATTAGTGGTCTAGCGTTATTTCAGTTTATCGTCCAGGTTCTGTTTTTTCTGAATTTGGGTAGAGAAATGAGGCCCAGGCTAAAACTTTTAGTCTTTTTGGGCATGTTAATGATCGTCATTATACTAGTCGGTGGTAGCCTTTGGATTATGTCTAATTTAAACTATAGAATGATGCAGTCCAAAAGTGCCATCAATAACTACATGAATCAGCAGTCGGGTAATGGTTTCTAAAGCGCGTCTGTATATCGGCCTAACAAAACCGCGTGTTTTACAAGGTAACGTTATTACTGGTGCGGCCGGCTTTCTTCTAGCCTCGGGTATTGCTAAGCACTTTTACCCAGGGTTATTTATAGCGACTATAGTCGGGATGACTTTGGTAATAGCATCGGCTTGCGCACTAAATAATTATCTTGATCAGGATATCGACAGGCTAATGGAGAGGACCAAAGATCGAGCCTTGCCTGCCGGCCTTTTACCAGGATATGGTGCCGTTATATTGTCTGTCGTACTGGGCGTTGTGGGCATGCTGGTACTTATTGTGTGGGTTAATTCCCTAGTTGTTTTAATTGGTTTAGGGGGATTCATAGTCTACGTCTGGTTGTACGGTGCGTTTTCTAAAAGACGGTCGATATACGGAACTCTAGTCGGCTCGATATCCGGGTCGGCTCCGATCCTGGCCGGATATTGCGCGGTTTCAGGCAAAATTGACTTGACGGCCGTGTCGCTGTTTTTTATGATTTTTTTCTGGCAATTTCCGGAATTTTTCTCTATTGCTATTTACCGGCGTAGTGAATACAAGGCAGCCAAAATACCGGTCATGACGGTAGTTAGGGGCGTAAAAGCAACAAAAAAACAGATTTTTATATACAGCATTGTTTATGTTTTAGTGACGCTAGTTCCGACCGTCCTAAGAAAAACAGGATGGATATATTTTGCGGTGATGCTCGGATCCGGTTTAGCGTTTATCCGGTATGCTTACCGTGGATTAGGCATGCGAGCGAGTAATGAATGGGCGAAGCAAATGTTTCACTTCTCCCTGATGCATTTAATTTTGCTGTCTATAATGCTATCGCTTGGAGCCATAATTCCATGAGGCTATCTTGTATAAAAGATAAGCAAAGATTGTAATTATATGAAGCGGCAAGTTGAATCTTGGTACAACAGTAAAAAATCTTACTTCGTTGCATTAAATAATAATCCATACTCTAGTTCGTTAGTTAACCGCAGACTTATCGGTAATTGTCATAGATGGTCGAATAATTATGTATGACTATCTTGTAATTATGCACCGGTGTAGCGTACGGCGGTGTATTGTGTGACGAGGGTTAACTAGATAATATAAAGATTAAGTTATTACGGTCGTTAAAAAACCTTTATCGTAAGACGTTTTTATGACAATCATGAAACAACTCTCTTTTAAACTGTTTCCCACGACGAATAGACGGACGTTGCTATGTTTGTAGCCCTAATTCTTATGAACAGCCGATGAAATCCAATAAATTGTATGCCAATACCGTAGAGATAACCAGCCATTATCTTGGTCCTTCGGCCGATAGGTTTATTAATCGTCAAATTCGCAATCATTTAGGTAAAGATCCCGAGGATCTGGTCAGCGAAGATCTTCTTCAACTCATAGATTGGATTAGAATAGCTATGGTATTTTTAACGGATGATGATGACATAATTAATGAATATTTAAATAGCCTTCAACAATTAGCAACTAAAAGGTGGAGAAAATTTGGATATGGAAGAAACAACAAATAAATTGTCCGATCAATCTTCAAATATTTTATCCAAAGAGTCGGAGGCTAGACTTGAGGCGCTATTAACGAGCATAGGAGAAGGTCTAATAGCAACCGACGAGAGAGGCATAATTACGAGAGTAAATCGTGTTGCGCTATTAACGCTTGGTTTAAAAAAATCCGATGTGCTCGGAAAACGGTACCGCGAAGTGATGGTAGATGTCTATGAGGACGGCAGCAGAGTTCCAAATGTTAATCTTCCCATAACAAGAGCGTTCTTAAGCGGTAATACCGTTAACGATCACCTGTTTTGTCTGAGGTCTGATCAGACAATATTCCCTATCTCGGTATGCGTCTCTCCCATAATGTTACACGGCAAACCGGTTGGTGCTATCCAGCTTTTTCGGGATATAAGCGATGACGTTATAACCGACAATATAAAGGCCGATTTTATGTCCATAGCATCTCATCAGCTAAGGACGCCATTATCGGCAATAAATACTTATGCTCATCTTATAAATGATGGCTACGGTGGGCCCTTAACGGCAGATAGTAAAATATTTTTGGATGTAATTTTATCCGCCGCTTATAGGATGAACGAGCTGATTGATACCTTACTGAACATAACACGCGTTGAAAGCGGCAGTCTAATGGTCGACCCAGCCCCCGTTAATCTTAAGAATCTGGTGAAACATATAGTTGAAGAAATCAAGCATTCGGCAGAAGAAAAAAATATTGATCTTAAAATTAAATTCGGAAGAAGAATTCCAATAGTTAACACCGACAGTTTGCTCGTGCAAGAAGTACTAGCAAACTTATTGTCAAACGCGATCAAATATACCGGAGATGGTGGCTCGGTACTCGTTACCCTAACTAGTCGGAGTACCGATGTGTTGTTTAAAGTTAAAGACAACGGTTACGGTGTACCGGCTGATTCACAAAAATATATATTTAAGAAATTCTTTCGGGCCAGTAATATAACCTCAAAAGAACCGAACGGGACCGGTTTGGGCCTATATCTAATTAGTATGATCGCTGAAGCTCTGGACGGTGAAGTTTGGTTTCAAAGCAAGGTTAACCAAGGATCGACATTCTACTTTTCATTACCCCATAAGGGATCGAACAAAAAGGATGGCAAATTTAAACTCCAGAGAGTCGGTAAATAAGATGTGCTTAAAGAATAGTAGTGTAATATATCAGACAGTTTTACTGTCAGACGGCCAATAGACTTTGTGGTAGATGTACGCGTTCATTAATCAAAGAATAGGACAGGATAAAGGGTCAAAATCTAATGGCTAAAATACTTATAATTGAAGATGATAAAGATTTGAATGCTGCGTATGCCTTGATCCTTAACGCCGAAAGTCATACGGTTCAATCGGCGTATAACGGATCAGAGGCTCTAGTACTACTCAAGAATTTTAATCCCGATCTGATTCTTTTGGACCTACTAATGCCGGTTAAATCGGGCGTAGAGTTTATAAAGGAATATGCTAAATCAGGTTCTGATCATGCCAAGATAGTAATATTTACCAATCTGGAGAATTCGCCGGAGATAAACGAGGCTCTCGAACTGGGCGCTTACAAATGCATCGTTAAATCATGGACGGCACCAAGAGGTCTCATAAAAGTAGTTAATGACTTGCTCAGTGAACCGCTAAGGGCTCAAATTCGTGAAAATTGATCTGTGAGTCGGCAATGAACTGATCATTGAGCATTAACTTTAGTTTTGGCAGATTGACAATGTATATAGTGCGGCGTTTATAGCTTATGACCCCTGAACGTTTCAGTTTGTTGATCTCGGTTGCTGTAGTTTCTCTCGTCAGCCCGGTTAGATTAGCAATGTCCTGGTGAGTAAGTGCGATGTCAATTTCTATATTATCATTTCCGATACTGCGCCCGTGGGTCTGAGAAAGAAAATGCAGGGTACTTAATATTTTATGAGTAGCCTTCGGTTGCATTAGTGCGTTGAGTCTTAACATGCCCCCCATGCTTCTTAGCGTAATTCTCTCAAATTCCTCGTACAATGCCTTTGGATCAGATTTTAGGTATTGCACATAAGCTTCTCTAGGTAAGCAATAAAGCTCGGTGTTCGTTAGTGCTTCATAGTAATATAACGAACTGGGGAGCTTACCAAGTACCCACGGCAAAGATATGACATCGCCTTTTGTGACTAGTTCAATTAACTGTTCTTCCCCGCTTTCGGTTAGATTGTATGTTTTTACAACTCCCTTTTTAATGACGTAGGCTTCTCTCGGAACTTCACCCTGGAATAATATAATCTCGTTTTCTTTGTATACGGTCACTCTCGATTTGTTGACGAAATCCATCATATTGGTAGATGCTGCTATGGGCATAATACTATAGTGTACACGGATATATACGACTCATAGTAAGAAATTTCACTAACTATTGGGCTTGAGCTAATTTAGTGTCAGGCGCTATACTGTTTTGGTAGTTTGAGGGAACAATGACACACACAATAGCCTATTTAGCGGGTGCCGGGAGTGCTGTATGCTATGGAGTAGCTACAGTATTGGAACAGGTTGGAGCAAGAAGATCGGCAGAGGTCAAGAAGTTTCACCCTAAATATTTAGTCAAACTGTTTTCCCAGCTTCCGTATCTTATCGGCACTCTATTAGATACTATAGGGTGGCTAATGTCTTTAATAGCGGTCAGGCAGTTACCGTTGTTTTTAGCGCAATCGTTTATAGCGGCCAGCTTAGTAGTAAGTGGAATAATTGACAGATACTACCTCCATACTAAAATTAGCAACAAAGAAAAGTTGGCCATGGGAATCATTAGTGCCGGGTTGTTAATGTTAACGCTTACGGCAGTGCCTCATGGATCTACTCTTCCGAGCCACGGATTTAGAGATCTATTGATTATAGCGCCGGTGTTTTTGGCTGCTGCCGGTGTGCTATTAATCAATTTTGGTCTTGCCAAAAAAGATACTACATTAATGGTAGTGTTTGCTGGATTAGCTTTTGGAGGCACCAATATAGCCGCTAGAGTTACGAGGGTGTCTCATTTCGGCATTCACGTTTTGTTTGAACCGCTTGTGCTGGCTCTGATTTCTTACGGTATTGTTGGTACGATGCTGTTCTCGATATCACTACAGCGAGATAACATCAGCAGAATTAATGCAACCTTATTTGCTACAGAAGTGGTCGTACCGTCAATATTAGGAATTTTCTTTCTTAACGATAAGGTCCGGCCGGGATTTGTTGGCGTAGCAGCTCTCGGCTTATTAACGGTAGTAGGCGGTACTGTTTTGATGGGTATTGCGGGTGTTCAACAAAAACGTAAACTATTGTCGACTAGAGGAGTGTCTCTTTAAATCGATCTGTAATGCCAGTACCCTCGGAGCGTAAGAACTCCCATTATGCCGGCTGCCACGAAACATACAAGAGCAGCTATCTGTGCTATATAACCTACCGTCCAAAAAGAGTAGGCATCACCAAGTAGCAGGCCTCTTAGGGTCTCGCCCTGAAACAGTGTTTGTTCTTCTGCTTTAAGCTGTAAGTTTGTTGGGTTTGCTAGCGCTTGACTGCTGATCTCAGCATACGTTTGCCCTCCAGCAACTTCTTGGAGATGTACAGCTATAAAGTGGTCGGCATATGCCTTAGCTTGTGGACCAGTTAGCAGTTGTTGACCGGCATACTGGTCTAAGTACGGACCGATCTTAGGACTAGCTAGAGCAGGACTTCCTTTTGGTGGAAAATAAATCTTTTGGGCTTGTAGCTCTGTTTGAACACTGGATTGAGTAAATTCATGTGCCCACCAAGCAAGACCTCCCACTGATGCTAAAGCAAGCGTGGCGATTAGCCCAACCAATGTTAAAATTTTAATTGTGATTTTATGAGTATTTGTTTTAGCCATTGCTAAGTTATCCTTAATTATTTGTATTACATTGATATACTAGTCTAGACATAAAAGATTTTCAACCGTACTAGATAGTTAAACGTACCCTCTAACCCATAAACATACAAGGTGTGTAGACATGTCAGATTGTAGCTCGGGTAAAGGGCTCGGGTGCGCAATAATGCACGCTTTAAGGTTTTAAACCTTACCCGAGCCCAAAAACCCTACGGTGAAATCGTCCAGTTCGCAGCCCCCCAGCCACGCTCAATGGCATACCCGCTCAAAGACGACTGAATTCCGGCTAG
>DAHXLE010000004.1 GCA_027371825.1 Candidatus Saccharimonadota bacterium | reverse complement strand
GTGCAATGTCGTAATTAATTTTTAATACCGTACGCTTCTCGCCGTTAATTTCTTCCGTATGATAAGCATCGGCGAGAACAGCAAGCATCATGCGTCCGACGCCTACCGAGCTTTCGATGATATGTGGTATGTATCTTATCTTTTTGTTTTGATCAAAATAGCTTAAATCTTTACCGCTAAACTTCTTGTGCTGAGTTAGGTCATAATCACCCCTGGCATGAACACCCTCCAGCTCTTTAAAACCAAATGGATATCTATACTCTATGTCGTAGGCTTCTTTGGCATAGAAGACTAGATTATCATGCTTGTGCCACTGTAGATTTTCTTCCTTGATTCCTATGGTCTTATAAAAATCCCATCTATACTGCCTAAGTTTTTCGTACTCCGACATTTCTGACTCGGGCTCAACAAAATATTGCATTTCCATCTGCTCAAGCTCTCTGGTGCGGAAAATGAACTGTCTCGGGCTGATTTCATTACGAAATGCTTTACCTATCTGGGCTATACCGAACGGCGGCTTAACCCTGGTGCTGTCTAGGACGTTTATAAAATTCACATATATTCCCTGACAAGTCTCTCCTCTTAAATAACTGGGATTGTCGTCAAAATCATCACTAAAGTTACCAAGGTTTGACTTAACCAGAAGATTGAAATTCTTAACTTCACCCCACTCAATTTTACCGCATACCGGACACTTTATATCCTGGCGATGCTTTTGGAAAAGATCATTTAAATAGTCCACCGACATTTTTTCATCAGCTTTTTCTCCCAGTTCTTCTAGGACGTGGTCGGCCCTAATTCTATTATGACAATTCAAACACTCAACAAGCGGATCACTAAACCCATCGACGTGCCCGCTGGCCTTCCATATTGCAGGATGCATGAAAATACCGCTGTCAAGTCCTACGATATCCGGCCTCAGCTGTACCATATACCGCCACCAGGCAGATTTTAAATTATTAGCTAGTTCGACACCGTATGGACCATAATCATAAACTCCTGCGTAACCGCCGTATATTTCACTGCTAGGATAAACAAAACCACGACGTTTCGCTAGGCTGACGATATCTTCTAAACCAGTATTCTCCATAATTTATATACATTATACCTAACTTGGGTATTTTTTTCTTTTCGTCATTATCATTGGAATATCTATTCAGATATGTAACTCCAACATACCCCTGACGAGACTTAGTGTTTCCGGCAGTAGATTTTCAACTCCGGATATCCGTTGCAGTATTAGCGGATTCCGTTTATCGAATGCTAGGCGCAACAACTTAATGTGGGTGTCGTTAATGGCCGCACCTTCGGATGCAGAAAAAGTCATCTTATCAAGATTAAAATTATATGACACATTGCTTTTTAACCTCTCGCCATTTTCATCCGTTTGCAAGTTTGGAGAATAGCCAGACAATCTCAATAATTGTGAAGAAAACCATAGATCTATAATCCGTATAGACACTCGATAATCATTGAGGTTCTCTAATGTGGTCTGCAGTAGCCTGAAATACTCTTCTTCGGGCTCATCCTCCGTTGACTTATGTACTCGCTTAACAAACTCATAAGCTGTCATAGTACGCTCCAGATCTTTTGAAATATTCTCGTAGTGTTTTTTTAGTCTAGCGGAGATCAAAGTTCCTATCTCCCCTCTCCCGTACATAAACATAATGTCGCTGACGCAAAATAGCTCAAGACCGCCAGCTAATTTGGAGTTTTGACGTCTAACACCTTTGGCAATTAAAGTCAGCTTTCCCCGGTCGGGCGTTAACATGGTTATGATTCGATCAGCTTCACCAAAATTAGTACGGCCAAGGATTATTCCTTCGCTATTAAGCGTCTTCAAGGTTTAGGTGTCCTTCAAACTTATGTGCAATCATACTATTTCTTGTTTCTTATCGACTGCTTTTAACTCAGAGTTGCGTAGACATACATCTATCGATGAGATGAGCAATTTAAGGGTTGACTGTGGTTTGTAAATATAGTCGGATATTTTGATCAGCTTCCATAGTGCATCATTATCAGCAAACTCTCTTGGGTGTATTAAGCTATGGATAATAACAGGAACTTGCTGCCAATCATTATAAGAACGAAATTCGTATAAAAATTCTATCCCGTTATGATTTGATAACTGTATCTCAAGAACAACACAGTCGGGCAAGTTCTTGTCTGCATATGTGATGGCTGTCTGAGCATCACTCGTATGAACAACATGATGCCCCGACCTTTCGAAGGCTGTTATATATATCTGGGCTAGAATTTTATCCGGTTCAACTAGTAGTATTTTGGCCATGTAATTTAAACCAATTGAAGTTGTCTGCTGGAGGATAAGACAACACCCAGCCCCGATTGCCTCTTAAAACGAGACGTTTTTAAATTTGCGGTCATCGCCTGTAGTATAGTATTCGCAGCATATATACCCATTGCGCTACCCGTAGAAAATTTACTGAGTGGTTGTCTCACCCGACCGCTCAGTCTGCACGCCAGCATAAGATCGGCGGGAGAAATATTAGCCGAAGGACTATAAACCCCGACAGCTATACCTTTTTCGGTTTTACGAGCCGCTAAAGTAATGACAGCCGATCCGATGGATGATGACTCTACGAAAACACTGCCCAGATTTAATAGTACGGCACGAAGACCCGATCGATTAGCCATCACTAATCTATGTCTCGTACCGCTTGTTGCCTGAAGGTCTATCGTCACACCGTATCTTTTGGCGATCGGGGTGAGATCCTGCGCTGCATCATAGAGTACGGCTGGAACGGATAGCGGTTCTAATTCAAGCAGTTGCTGGCTTTGACCAAGCTCTAATCCTAAGGAATAACTATCCATCAGCTTTAGCGCATCAGTCGCTATTTCATCAAGACGTAACAGTGTCTCTTCTACCGGTTTGCACTCCAGTTGCGCTAACTCAATTTGACGGGCAATTTGTATTAAAGGTATTTTTAATTCAACGGCTATGGATCCCGCTAGTGATGAAACACCGTTTTCGTGCTCTGTCGTTGTTGGCTGAAAAACCATTTTCTATTCTCGCTTTATACCTACTGCAAGTATAGACCTACACGGATGATAACATCAATGTCAGACAAGGACACACCAAAAAACCAATGTAGTATTTGTACTTTATGGACTAAATGTAAAGTTGGGGAGAATAATATTGTTAAAATCTGATAAGTATTGAGATGATTCGGTCCATAACTCAAGCGTCTGATTTCTAAGCGGCATCATTACCATGGTGCCCGTTTGATTCTGCTCAATCTGTCCGGTTATCTCAACTCCTTGAACAGAAGGTAATTTAGGCAATGTATACGGCGTGACCGATACTTGGCCGGACTGCGTTTGTCCAGTATATTGAGATAATTCACTGCTGTACGGTTGTTCAATAACCTGTACTCTTAACGCAATACTGTTAGTTCCCGTAGTTATATTGGGTATGTAATCCGGTTGAAAATACCCGTCTATCGGTGTAGATGCGGTATCATCCTCACTAATGTAGGCACTCCAGGTCTTTGGGTACTGAACGGTTATTGTTCCAAAAACTTGAGGACCAACGTATGTTTTCAGGGGATCGGCGGATTCAGCTGCATATTTGCTAGCGTCGGCTGCTTGTGTCTGAGATCTAGCGGCAGCTACGGCTAGATTAATTTTTTGATTAACATTATTCTTGTAATTTTCTCGTCCACTAAATGCCCAAACTCCGAATACCACCGCCCCAACAAACAAAACAACGGTAATAATAAATACCCAGTCCGGAATACCCTTTCTCTGTATGGGAGGCATAGTGATTATGGTAGCTGATTTTACCGTAAGCGTAAAGGCCAAATACTTGGCCCTTTGCTCAAACTCTCCAGCATAAACCGGATAAAACAAAACATTCTCTATGATCTAGGGAGAAATTCGTACATTTTAATACCCTTCTTAGTCCTCAGGGGTTTCTCCCCGGGGATAGCAAAGGCAAAACTAACGACTTTTAGAGGGCGATCTATCTCGTTTTCAATTTTCTCATGGAGCTTTGCCATATAGGGATTAAGCAAGAAGACGTAAAGAGCATCAGCTTCTTGTAGTTGTACGTGCCAGAAATTGCGCCAGTGTATTTCTACAAACTCTCTTTGCTGCCAACAATTCAATTTACTATAAATTACCAGAAATGGATTGATCTCATATCCTACGGCCCGTACGCCTAATTTTGCTGCTGCTTTGAGTACTCTCCCGTCTCCGCTGCCAAACTCATACATAGTCTGCCCGGGCGATAAGTCCAGTAACACAAGTGCATCTTTTATCTGGTCTTTTAGTGTTGGTAAATATGGCGCACCAAATATTATGGCTGACGCAAATACCAAGAAAATCATCAATACAAGTAATGTCACTAAACTCATCGGGGGTGTACGGATTTAAGTTTTAAGCTATTAACTGTGTTCTCTGTTTTAGTGAGATAATCCTTGATTTCTTTAGTAAGTTTGTGAGCTTGTTCATACTTGGCTATCGCCTCATCGATATCGAACTCGGCGGATTCAAACCAATTAATAATTTCCTCCAGTTCATTATGCATTGCGGAATATGTTCTCGGTTTTTTCGGCATAGATTACCTTTCATTTAAACTATCAAAACTATTATCCGTGATATGCACTGCTGTAATCTTGGCATATAGCTTTACTGAGTGCAATAACACGCCTATTTCTTCGTCGATAGCGTAAACTTTATCGCGGTCTGCTATTTTGCCCGCCTTGGTTATGAGAGCATAGCCTCTTGCCAATACGGCCCTTGGGCTAAGTGCTTCAAGCAGGTCTTTTTGTGATTGAAGCCACTCCTGCTCTTGCCCCAACCAGCGCTTCAGCTCATCGATAAGGTTCAATATCTCGGAGTCAAGGCATGCTCGTACATCACCAACCCCCCTAATGATCTCTTGTTGCAATACCGACAACTGAGTAGACAACCTTGCGAATATCTGGCTTTTATCCGGCACCAATAGCTCAGCTGCATTGCTTGGGGTGCTAGCTCGGACGTCAGCCGCTAGTTCGGACAGAGAGGTGTCCCGTTCATGACCCACTGCTACTAGGGTCGGAATGCGGCTCGCCGCTATTGCTCTTGTTACCTGTTCTGAGCTAAACACCATCAAGTCTTCGACGCTTCCACCGCCCCTTATTAAAACCAAAACTTCAGGCAAAACAGGTTGTATATTCAACTCTTCAATAGCCGAGACTATTTGCTCAGCCGCATGTTCACCCTGTACTTGCACATCGCAAAGAACTACTTGCATACCTCCCCATCGATTATTCAAAATTTTTACAAAATCGCTATAAGCAGCTGATTCGGATGAAGTAATTAGGCCGATACGATCCGGAGGGTATGGTAGCGAGCGTTTTTTATTCACATCAAACAACCCCTCGCTGGTTAGTTTCGCCTCCAGCAGTCCGGCCGCTTTTTTAATAGAACCAACACCGGTAGGTCTTATGGTTTGAACCGTCAGACTGAATCCATACCGCGAATGAAGTCTGGGTGTTGCTTTGACCTTCAGTAGCATTCCATCCTGCAGTGGACCGGGCAGCTGATAGATAGTACCGAAAAAATGGACAATAGCCTCTTCGTCTTTTAGATCAAAGTATAACCACCGATTTTTGCTAATCCGAAGGTTTGCCAGTTCACCCGTTATTGTTACGGTAGGATACGCAAACTCCAGTGTCTGATTAACCAAAGATACGAATTCGATAACCGATAATTCAACTTCTTCCATCGCTGACCCCACTCGGAGAGGCGTGTAACGTCCGATGATAAAAATAGTATCCGGGAGGTAGCTGTATTATCGAATTCAGCACCCTGTACATAATCGTCACCGGCAAAGTTAAACCAATAGGAACTCCCGCGACAGCCAAAACGCCGGTCATTAGTGCTTCATATATACCTACTCCCCCCGGCAACACGGAGATCGTACCGGCAAAATTAGCAACAGCGTAAGCCAGTATGACCGCTCCGATATTAACCCAATGTCCAAAAGCCACAAACACCACATATATTGCCAACACCTCGCTCAAATTGGCTAAACCGGCCCATAAGAGAGCCCACTTGAGTTGTTTATAATTGTCCTGAATTAGTCGATAGTTTTTATGTAACTCTTCGACAATTCCTCTGCCCGCCTGAAGCCTAACTTTACCGGTATGCCCCGGGCGGACGGTGCGGATTACTATTGAAATTAGTTTAGCGACAAAGTCATAGGCAGCATTGATTCGCTTCTCACTCCCTGCGATAGACACAAAAACCACCGTACCGACTACCATTAAGGTCGTAATCGAGCTGGCAACTAATATGATCAAGCCATTAACGTCCCCAAATAAGGCCATGCACAAAACACCGAACAACAACAATATCTCAAACGAGACGTAAACCATAACCAGTTTCAGTAACTGAACAACCGCTGCCTTTCCGGCGGTTATCTCTGAAGAGCGCATCCTGACACCAAAGTAAGAAATACCTGTCAAGCCGATGCTCGGAAACACGTTATTGATAAAATTTAACTCTAGGGATGTTTCATACAAAAATCTGTAACTTAACTTGTTGCCAACTAGTCTAAACAACTCCCTGTAAAGTCTTGTCTGGGCATCATAGTTCCAGATTTCAATTGGTATTAATAATAATAGGGCTGCAGCATAAACTCTACCCAGATTGTCGATTGTATTGTATATGTCCTTCCTGAGTGCGTATAACAATACGAGTAGGGCCAATAACGTAGCAACGTTAAGAAGCACTTTCCAGCGCCTTCTTAGGAATGAGTTTTCGGACATATTAAGTCCATTATACGTAAAAGAGCGTTATACTTAAAACCCGAAGGACCGTGTATGTTAACCGCAAAAAGCATATTTATTCTGGGAAGACAACCAGCGCTCGGTATCGCCGAGCTAGAAAGTCTTTATGAACCTAACAACCTGGAACCGGCTGGAGAAAAAGTCTTATTGTCCAACATCGACGCCTCCTCTGTCGACTTCGAAAGATTAGGGGGATCCGTAAAACTTGCTAAGATTCTTTTCGAGATTGAAGCAACCAGCTGGTCGGGAATTCATAATTTCTTGACCAAGAGATCCGCCGATTTACCTTTCGGCAACAATGCTAGTAAATCACGGCTAGGTATAAGCGCCGTAGGTATAGACACTAACCCACGGGCACTCATAGAGCTCGGCCTAACCATCAAACGATTACTGAAAAAAACCGGCCGTAGTATTAGAGTAGTACCAAACACCGCCATGGAGTTAAACAGCGCACAAGTTATACACAATAAGCTTACAGGAATGGGAGGATTAGAGCTGGTGCTAGTCCGTCATGGCAATAAAACAATCATTGCCCAAACTGTTGCCGAACAAAACATTACGCTATATTCTCAACGCGACTTTTACAGACCGAAAATTGATTTAAAGGTAGGACTACTGCCGCCAAAATTGGCACAAATATTAATTAATTTGGCCGCGGGTACGACTTCTCGGGCGCCTAAGCTTATTCTAGACCCCTTCTGCGGTAGCGGTGTTCTCGTCCAGGAAGCCTTACTAATGGGTTATACGGCAATCGGTAGTGATATAGCTCCAAAGATGATAAAAGCCTGTGAAGAGAACTTAAACTGGCTGACTAAGACGCGCCGGCTTGATAATTCTCGTTACGAATTATTGGTTGCCGATGCCACAAAATATCAATGGAAACAACCCGTAGATTTCGTCGCATGTGAAACCTACCTTGGAGAACACTTATCGGAGTCATCTACCGGAGAGCTCTTGGCCGGGACGATAGCAGAATGTACGCGCATAATAAGTGGATTTTTACGCAACATCAGGCCCCAATTAACAAGCGGTACTAGGTTGTGTCTGGCAGTACCGGCCTGGTATATTTCACCCAATAAGTTTAAGCACCTACCATTCATTGACCAAATTGAAGATTTGGGTTATATTAGAGTAAGTTTTGAGTGTGTTAGTACGGCTGAACTTGTGTATTTTCGTACCGGTCAGTCCGTAGCGCGCGAGTTGTTGGTTTTATCAAAGATATAATAGTAGTTTGTGATAAGAATACTGTTACGAGCATAAGGAGCAAATAAGAAATGTCACATGTTAAAGCGGGCGGAACAGCCAAAAATGTCCACGATTCTCCTGGTCAGCGGCTAGGCGTGAAACTATATGGTGGTCAGACCGTCAAAACCGGTCAGGTCATAGTACGACAGGTAGGGCTGACAAAGAGAGCCGGCCGCGGCACTAGTCTGAGCCGAAACTATACTATTCATGCCGATAAAGACGGTATAGTTAATTTTCGTACAAGAAAAATCCGTCGTTTTACCGGTAAAACAGTAAGACGCACAGAAGTCACTGTCGAATAGTAACCGGTTATATACCCGTGAAATGCTTGATGCGCTCTATAACGTCAGATATTACGACTTGCGACTTAACTAGATAGTCGTCGGCACCAAGCGCCATAGCCTTAGCCTTGTCCGACTCTTGGCTCAAAGCAGTTAGTACTATCACTTTCAGATTGGCTGTCTCGGGAGTATTACGTATTATGTCAAGTACGTTGAAACCATCCACTTTGGGCATCATTATATCAAGCAGCATTAGATCCGGCTTATAGTCTAGCGCCACCGCTAATGCGTCTTCGCCATTATTTGCACGACGGACCTCAAACCCCTCGACATCGAGACGCGTCATGTAAACATTGGCTAGCGCCTCATCATCCTCAACCATTAAAATGCGTTTTTTGTGTAACGGCGGCACAAATTTAGGGTCACTCGGCGATACCGTTGGCACTGTCTGTTTTTGTGGATCCATAATGCTTACGGTATATTATTCAGGCCTTTTTTGCAACCATCGCCCGTATAAACCCTACAAACATCGGGTGTGGACGATTGGGTCGGGATTTAAATTCAGGATGAAACTGAGAGGCCAAGAAGAATGGATGGTCAATAGCTTCAATCATTTCAACCAAATCGTTGTCGGGGTTAATTCCGCTAGCGCGTATGTCCCACTCGGCATATCGATCGCGATATTCGTTGTTGCACTCACCACGATGTCGATGCCGCTCGACTATACTGGTAGCCATGTAGGTCCGAGCGGCTAGGCTACCGGCCTCCAGTTTACATTTATAATTGCCCAGCCTCATCGTTCCCCCTGTCTGCAATTTGTCTCTCTGATCGTGCATAGTATTTATCACTAAGTGTGGTCCCTCTGGATCAATCTCGAATGACGTAGCATCGGTCATTCCGGAGGCTCTGGCAGCCGCAATGACAGCCATCTGCAAGCCAAGACAAAGACCGAGATATGGTTTTTTGTCGCTCAACGCATATTGAGCGGCTTTTATCTTTCCTTCAAGCCCGCGTTGCCCGAACCCACCAGGAACCACTATCCCATCAAACTCGCTCAGCTTAGAACTAATATCAGCGTCGGGGGAATCATACAAAACAGCATTAACCCACTCTATATCTATTGAAACATTGTTATGCCATGCGGCCGATTTAAGTGCTTCAAAAACCGACATATAAGTATCGGTATTATCCATATACTTAGCCACTAATCCGATTTTGAGGTTCGTATCATATTGTTTTGTTGCTAATTCCGCTACCTCTCTCCATTCAACGAGATCTGGAGATGAAACCGAGAGACCCAAGCGCTGAACTACTACATCCGCTATACCGCTATCTTCCAACGTGAGGGGTACAGTATAGATTGACGGCGCATTTGGCAACAGTGCAATAGCTTCTTCGGCTACGCCACTAAATAGGCTAAGTTTCTTCTTAATTTCATTAGAAGCCGGTAACTCGCTCCGACCAACCAATACATCTGGTGCAATACCTAGCCCTCTTAGGGCGCGTACGGAATTCTGCGCCGGCTTAGTTTTAGTCTCGTGAGATGTATTAAGATATGGTAAATAGACTACGTGAATATAAGCACAATTATTTAGCCCAACACGGACACCAAGCTCTCTTATGGCTTCTAAGAAACTCAGGGATTCATAGTCTCCGACAGTACCGCCGACTTCTACTATATGTACATCAAATCCTTTCGCGGCATCCATGATCCATCCCTGTATTGCGCCGGTAAGGTGGGGTATGATCTGAACATCATCACCATCAAATTTCCCGGCTCTTTCGTCCTGAATTAACTGCAGCAACACCTTACCGCTCATCAGTGAGCTTGAGCCGGTCATCTCTTCATCTAAAAATCGCTCGTAATGGCCAAGGTCTAGGTCTGTTTCAGCTCCATCCTGGGTCACAAAACATTCACCATGTTCTCTTGGATTCAAAAGTCCGGCGTCCACATTAAGATATGGATCACATTTTTGAATATTTACCTTAAGACCCCTGGATTTTAAGAGCCTTCCTAAAGATGCAGCGGTTATGCCCTTGCCCAATCCAGAGAGCACTCCTCCCGTCACAAACACATACCTTGTCGTCTTCTCGACCACCTACCATCCTTATTAACGTTATCTATAATATACCTGTGCGAGTTATGTTTAGCAAGCAAATTGATCCTTATATTATTTAAGATACGCTTCAGCAGCTTGCAACTGCGGATCTTCTCCGGCTTTAGCTTGAGCATCTGTCAAAACGACAATTTTATCCGGTTTTATCCCTTTATGATTAATATTTTGTCCGTCAGGTCGATACCAGCTCGCTATAGTAATTTTCAATTCCGCCCCACCAGCTAGATTATCCAACTGCTGAACAACACCCTTGCCATAACTCTGCTGACCAATAACATAGGCTGCGCCGTTATCATGGAGCGCACCGGCCGTGATCTCTGCAGCACTGGCGGTGCCTGAGTTGATGAGCACTACAGTTGGTATCTTATGGAGAATGTCATTTCCGGTAGAGTAGTATGTCTGTAACACTTTTGAGTCAGCTCTCTCCTGCATAATTTCCTTTCCTTGAGGCAGCCACAAACTCGATACGTTAACGGCGGCAGTAACCAGTCCCCCGGGATTATCCCTCATATCAAGGATAATTCCCTTAACATGGCTCTTAAGCAAAGATTGCGCGGCTTGCTGCGCCAATCCCGACGTGTCGTTAGTGAATTGACTAATCTGAATATAGCCTAAATTACCATTTATAATCTTATAGGTCACACTAGGAATGGTAATATTGCCCCTGGTTATGGTGAGCGTCAACTGATGACCGTCCCTTAGTATGCCGAGCGTAACCTTAGTACCCACGGGCCCGCGAATTTTATTAACTGCTGCGACTGCCGTTAACCCACTTGTGCTACGACCATTTATAGAATTTATTAGATCCATTGGCTTTAGGCCGGCCTTAGCTGCAGGAGTTGAAGCCAGGGCGGCTATAACCTGGAGTTGATTACTGCTATTCTCGCCTATCTCAGCTCCTATTCCGCCAAAACTACCGTTTAGCTCACTATTAAAGGTCTTGGCTTGGTTGGGACTAAAGTATTCGGTATAAGGATCACCGGTAGCATTTGCGAGGCCAGATTTTAACCCATTAAGCATCTGAGTGGCCGTCAACTTACCATAGTATTGGCTACGGATTGCTTGATACACCTGATCCACTGAAGAATAGTTCAAAGTGGCCGGTAATCCGGTAGGGCTGTTGCCATAATTAAAGCTAAGTTTTCCATCACCAACAAAAACCCCAACACTAAAGACAACCAACAATATAATTGCACAGCCTAAAGCCCGTACCCAACTAGCATAGTTTTGATACTTGATCATTTTTCGCAACATATCACTTAATTATACCCTGTAAATATTGCTTCGTCTCAAAATAGTACATCCGTAAAAAATCAATACCGGTTCAGCTATCAACAATCTTACGGTTATATCCACCTGCTATTGTGGATTTATAAACATCAGGTAATCTACCGGCCACAGATTATACATGAAATGCCCGGCCTCATCCTCGTTCATGCTGGCCACCATTACATCACCACTTGGTACCGATACTCCATCGTACGTAGATCCCGGCAAAGCCACGACAACCATCACATGACCGTAATAGCTACCATGCAAACTAGGCACCGGCGCGCCCAGACCGTTTTCCGGAACTGTTCCGGGCTCTACGCCCAATGCGCCTACTTTCACGCCGGCTTGCCATGTGACGGCCGGGTAGTTGCTTGTCTCCCACCATGCACCGCCATTCCCCGAGGCGCTGAAGGTTGTGTTGCCTTCTACATTAACAAAGTACCAGTAAGCAAATGATGTGCACTCCCTGTTGGTATTGGAGCCAACTTCAGTCGCAACCGTATCCTGTGGAGCATTACACCACGCATCGGGATAATTGCCGGCGGCAATGCCATTACCGGCCACGGGACCGGTTCCCTGGGAAGAACTACCGGATAAAGCACATAGCCCCTTACCACTACCGGCAGAAACATTTACCTGGCTGGCAACTCGTGCGTAAGCGGCTGCCTGTTCGGCTTTTAGTGCAGAAATCTCGGATTGATCAGCGGCTATCTGTTGGTTATATTGAGTCTGTTGAGATTGGTTGTACGCTAGTAGTTGAGCTTGCTGAGCCTGGTCGCTGTTCAGCTGAGACTGTTGAGCCTTTTGTGTTTGCAGCAACTGGTCAACTTGTGTTTTTTCCTGGAGCTGTTGAGCTTGTAAAGCATTGATTTGAGCAAGAGTTGTTTGTATCTGATTTTGCACGGCATTACGATAAGTTTGTGCGTCGACAAAATCACTTAAGCTTTGACTGGTTGCCAATTCTTCAACAGTCGTCATCTGACCGTTAACATATATAGCTTTAATGTAGGATCCGAGAACCTGCTTTTGATAAGCAATCTGTTGAGCATCGTTCTGTATCTGAACTTGTAGGCTACTCTGTTTTGCTTCACTCGCCTGTATAGCCACCTGAATAGCGCTAATCTGTGCCTGTATCTGGTTAAGAGCATCTTGATAATTTCCTGCTTGCAGCTGCAGTGCATTTAGCGAAGATTGACTTTGGTTGCTTTGGTTTTCCAGAGAGTTTATTTGATTCTGAAGGCTTGATGCGTAGGCGATGGGCGCAACTACACTACCGGTTAACAGGCATGCAACTGCTAGCAAAAACTGAGCATTCGACAAATGTCGAAGCACAGATAACCGCCGAACACGTCTAACTTTCTGAATCATAGTTTTTATTTTGTTTATAAGCATTTTCATAATATCATACTTTACAAATTAATGTAAATTACCCTCCCCGGTTATGATGATGTGCCACTACACCTGCCCAAAACTTGTTTTTTTCTGAACCCTCCGCCGTCACACTGACTTTTGGCTCAAATCACATCTATTTTGGTGTTTTTTGGATCGAATTATTAGTGATTGTTTTACTTAGATTTGAATTTGAGATATCGCCGCGTAGCAATTACTGACGATACGGCTCCAATAAGTATACCAATCATTAGTTGCAATAGCAAAAGTATCCATAAGTGGGATTTAAAAAATTGATTGGCATAGCCTATATCTAAAAGGCCCAAGCTGCTAGCCTGTAATCCGTTAGCAGAACCCGCAAATAAAATGTCAATAAAAAATACTGATGCCAATGCCGATATAACTCCGTATATAACGCTTTCTACCACAAACGGACCGCGTATAAACCAAGTACTGGCTCCCAAAAGTCTCATTATGCTTATTTCATCCCGACGGTTGAATATAGCCATACGGATGGTATTGAAAATAATTAACATCGATATGATAGCAAAAACAATAACGGCGACGACTCCCGCTTCTCTTATTACATTGGTAGCATGCGCTATTTTATCAATAGCGCTCTTCTCTGCTCCGGAATATGAAGTTGGTGTCTGGGGATCCTCTAACGCTCTATTAACAGGCAGGTCTAGGAAATTTTTTATACTTTGAATTTTGTTTGCGTTCAGAGGATCAACCACTATCTTAGCCGGTATAACACCGCTGGTCTCGCTTAATCCCTGAAGAAGCGTCTTGTTACCGGCATTCTGAGATTCCGCTTGAGCCAGATCTTGTGCCTTGGAATGGTAGGTAGCCTTTTTAACGTTCGGTTGAGCTCTTAAATTTTTTAGAAACAAACTTAACTGCGGAGCTGTCACCGAAGAATTCAAGTATACCGACACGTTTAATTTATTGGTTAGTTGCGTTATTGAGTTGTTAAAAGCAGATCCCGCCACTATGGAGAACAGTATTATACTGAGCGTTACTCCCATTACCGCCATCGCAGCTGCAGCCAAGGACAAATTACGAGTAAAGTTTACAGAACCCGTACGAACAATCCGTATAAGAGTCACTAATCTATTCTTCATATTTTATAAGCAGCGTTCGCCCGATCTCTAATAATCTTACCGTCTTGAATGGTCACTACTCGGCGCTTTAGTTTGTCTACGATTTCTTTATTATGAGTTGTCAGTAGTACCGTGGTGCCGAATCTGTTAATTTTCTCAAGCACTTTGATCACATCCCATGCATGCTTCGGATCTAAGTTACCGGTTGGTTCATCTGCGATTAATATTTTGGGTTGACGAACTACGGCCCGAGCAATTGCAACCCTTTGCCGTTCTCCTCCCGATAATTCCATGGGCATACTTTTCTCCTTACCTGTTAGGTTCACTATCTCAAGAACCTTAGGGACGGTTCGGTAAATTTCATGTTTTCCCATACCGACTATTTCAAGGGCAAATGCAATATTCTCAAATACATTCCGGTTAGGAAGCAGTTTAAAGTCCTGGAAGACAACTCCTATTTTTCTCCTGAGTAAGGGTATGTCTTTGTCGGCTAGTTTGTCGTAGTCTACACCTCCTACTATAATTTTCCCGCTAGTCTGCCTCTCTTCTCTTGTCAGTAATCTCAGTAAGGTAGTTTTTCCAGCTCCGCTCTGACCGACAACTATAACGAATTCTTTTGGCTCAACATTCAGACTGATCCGATCCAATGCCGGTCCCATATCACGATTGTATGTCTTAGTAACTCTGTCCAAAAGAATCATTAGCTTTATTATACCAAATAACCGTCTTGGCCGTCCTGGCCGCTAACGATTTAGGTGATTTATTGTATTACCCGTTCGCTAAATGGTAGACCATAATTACCTAAACATCCGTTAATTGGAGTCGGTCGATAAATTCTGCCCTATACTGTAATCCAGATAACTCATTATTAACCCATCGAGGTCACCATTAAGTACTGCCTCGGGGTCGGAACTTTCATATTTGGTTCGTAAATCCTTAACTTGTTTATACGGGTGCAGGACATAACTTCTTATCTGGTTACCCCACTCAGCAGACAGATTAGGTCCCTTGAGTTCGGATAGTTTATCGGCATGTTGTTCTAGTTCAAGCTGCGCTAAGCGTGATCTTAGAAGAGTAAGAGCAGTTTCCTTATTTTGAAGTTGTGAACGTTCATTCTGGATAGCAATAACTATACCGGTTGGAATATGGGTGACCCTTACGGCCGAATCGGTCGTGTTAACGCTTTGTCCGCCATGACCCCCGCTCCGGTATACATCGATTCTAAGATCTTTGTCGTCAAGGATCAATTCGTCAGGTTTGTCGATTTTCGGTAAAACATCAACTTTAGTAAAACTTGTTTCGCGAGAACCGGCAGAGTTAAATGGGCTAAGTCTGACTAATCTATGGACACCGTGTTCGCCCTTTAAGTATCCGTATGCAAACGGACCCGATATCTCTATCGTCACACTCTTCAGGCCTGCTTCATCGCCCTGTGACTCATCGATAGTCGTAACTTTGTATCCTGACCGCTCGGCCCAACGAATATACATTCTGAGTAATATTTGTGTCCAATCTTGAGCATCAGTTCCTCCTGCACCCGCATATAAACTGACTATGGCAGTCCTGTCATCATATGGACCGTTCAGTTTTAGCTGTTCCTTGTTAGTATCATAGGTAGCCTTAGCTTTTTGATATTGTTGATCAATTTCAGCTATTAATGTCTCGTCATCCAGTTTTACTAACTCATCCAGCTCGTCCATGGTTTTTATTAAATCCTCCCAGGGCTGTAATCTTGCTAAAAGCCTGGATTGAGATATCATGACTTCTTGCGCATTCTTAGCATCTTTCCATAAATCGGCCGACGTGGATTGGACATTAAGCTCGGCTTTTTGTTTTTCTAGCGCGTCAAAGCCAATACGCGCAAGGGTACCTTTAAGCTCTGCGCGCAAACTATCTATCTGATCAGTAATATCCTGCATCGATACTATTATAGCGCCTGAGCGCCTAAAGGTACTTGACCGGCATTAGGCACCGGTCCATAAAGGTATCATTAGCTCCTCTAGCTCTCTTACAAAATCTACCCCGCAGTTGCCCAAAACTCCTAACCCCCAAATTTTTTCCGCAAACATCTGAGTGGCAATATCTATGATTCCAGATTTCGTAACGGCCTGTATCCTCTTGGGAACTTGATAATAATCTTCAATTACATCATCAAAACAGTATCGACCGGCATAGCCGCCAGCGGTCCCGCCTACGGTCTGAGCACTACGCTGGAATCTGCCTAGAGAATAAGCTTTGGCGGCCTCAATATCTGCGGTATCAATATTCCCTATAAATACTTTCCTCATCTCGTCTATTATGATACCGAAAAGCGCGCGAGCATTTGCCGGCATTACTTGTGCGCCAAACCACCAGTTACTGGCAGATTTAAGCTGACTATAGCCTGAGCTCATACCATACACTAGACCACGCTCTCTGGCAGTTCCCAAGATTTTCGAATAGAGAGTTTCTGTCAACATTATATTCAATATGTCCAGTGCGTCGTTTTCTTCATCGGTTATCCTGCGTCGCATAAAAGTATCTATATAGAAATATAAGTTATCGACGGTTCTGTTTCTTATGTATAGCGGCTCTTTGAAACTTTTTGGTCTTTCGTCGGGAAGAGCTCTTCTGCCCCTACCGCGTGGTAATGTAAGTGTATTAAAGGCATTTTCGATATTGTCTCGTCTAGACGGAGTCAAGTTACCGGCCACAATGAAACGTAGATTAGAAGCGGTATGTGTTTTTGCGTAATGTTCTCTAACATCTTCAGGAGTTACATTTCGCATCAACTTTAATCTTTCCTTGTCGGTTTTTGATACTAACCCAAAGTCCTTGCGCATAGAGAGACTCAACTGCCTAAAATGGTTATTGGATCTACCGGTTAGCTCTTCCCGTACATTACCGAATTCGGCGTTGAACTCTTCATCTAAAAAAAGCGGTTGAGTTATGGCTACAAGCAATAAATCACTAATCCGGTCCCATTCAAAATCCGCACACTCAGCTTCATAGCTTATATCGTAGACATTGGTAGATGCGTTGTTATAAGCTCCGTTCTTTTCAAATTCAGCCTGAAAATCCCTAGCTCTTGGTATAAGTTTATTGGCCCCCAATACCATATGCTCCATTAAATGGGGTGTTTCCGTCTTCTCTGGAGATACGAGGTATTCGCCTGCACGAAAGCTCAGATCAAACGTCATGACAGTCGCCTCCGGGATATGGATAAACAGGCCCCTAGGTCCACCGCTTAGGATAACTTCCGATACAGTATGTTTCATCTATGTAATATTTCTTTCTCCGCACCCATAATCTGCTTAATTATCTTCGTTTACGCGCTTTTGCTTTGCGTATACGCTCAGCCTTTCGAGCTTTTTTGCGTTTCTGATCGACTTGCTTTTTAACGGAACTCTCGACCACCGGTATTGATGGCGTGAAGTCGGTTTCTTCGAACTCATTTTCTTCGTCTATGATCTGACCGGCATTACTTATTGACTGTCGAGCCGCCAGAGTCAGCTCGGTCTCTACGGGACGTTCCAGATCTTCGGTAGTAACTGGTTCGGCGCTCAATAGTGTCAGGACTACTCGATGCCTCAGGGTATTTTGCATCTCTTCAAACAACAATTGGCCCTGGCGTCGATATTCCACTAAAGGATCCCTTTGCCCAACACTCATCCAATGAATGCCGTTCCGTAGATGCTCCATGTTCTCAAGATGCTGCATCCAGAGATCATCTAGAACTTGTAAATATATATCACGCTCGATTTTACGCATAATATCCGGGGTAAAGGCAGTCTCTCGAGCCTCGTAAAATTCTTTTACTTCAGTGGTTAAAACTTTTTCAAACTTATCCGATTCGGTATCAAACAACCTATCGAGAGTAGGCTCATCAAATGGAAAGCTGGACTTCAGTATTTCCTCGAACTCATCGGTTGTAAGTAGCGGTGATGCTGCCAGCCCCTTGGCCTCTTCTTCTAAGAAAATCAAAATTCTCTTTTTAATATCCACGGCTTCGAGAATTTCGCGGCGCATTGTATAAGTCGCCTTACGATGACGATTCATGACGTCATCGTATTGAACGACGTTTTTTCGCTGGTCGAAGTGAAAACCTTCAACTTTTTTCTGAGCACCCTCAATAGATTTAGATATTAATCGGTTTTCTATCGGCATGTCTTCCTCGACCTTAAGCCGACTCATAAGCGAAGCAATGCGTTCTCCGCCAAAGACTCGCATCAAATCGTCTTCTGTACTAACAAAAAACTGAGTTTTACCTGGATCTCCTTGACGTCCGGCTCGACCGCGTAGCTGGTTATCAATTCGGCGTGATTCGTGTCTTTCGGTTCCCAGCACAAACAGACCGCCTA
Organism: Candidatus Saccharimonadota bacterium; assembly: GCA_027371825.1. Lineage (GTDB taxonomy): Bacteria > Patescibacteriota > Saccharimonadia > Saccharimonadales > UBA4665 > JAJZNU01. The sequence goes on along the minus strand of DAHXLE010000004.1, from coordinate 1,621 downwards.
ATTCTATGACTCCCTGGCCAAGAACAATATCCGTTCCCCTTCCGGCAATATTGGTAGCCAAGGTTACCGCACCCTTCTCGCCTGCTTTTGCGACTATCGACGCTTCACCTTCATTGTTTTTAGCATTTAATACCTTATGTGGGATACCTGATTCGGTAAATAGCTTGCTCAAGACCTCGTTCTTCTCAATTGAAACGGTCCCCAGTAATACTGGCTGACCTTTTGTGTGGAGTAAGTTTACTTCTTTGACGATAGCTCTGAACTTACCCGATTCGGTTTTATAAATCCGGTCAGGACGATCATCACGAACAATATGACGATTAGGTGGTATCTCGACTACATCTAATTTATAAATTTGGTGGAACTCTTCAGCCTCGGTAACTGCCGTGCCTGTCATGCCTGCCAATTTATCATACAGCCTGAAATAGTTCTGAAATGAGATGGTCGCGAGAGTCATCGATTCCTGTTGAACCTCTACATTCTCTTTTGCTTCGATTGCCTGGTGTAATCCCTCGTTATAGCGTCTGCCTGGCAACAACCTTCCTGTGAACTCATCAACTATTATTATCTCTCCTTCTTTAGTGACGACGTACTCTTTATCTTTATGGAATAGTGTCTGTGCTCGTAGGGCTTGCTCAAGATGATAGATAGTTCTAATATTCTCCGTCGCATATAAGCTGTTGATGCCAAGTATTTTCTCTATCTTCTCTACTCCATCATCTGTCAATACAACGGTTTTTCGCTTTTCATCAGTAACGTAGTGTTCTGGCGTGAGCTGTTTAACGACTTTGGCAAATTGAGCATAAGCGTTACCGGTAGTTACCGACGGCGCAGATATTATGAGGGGTGTTCGAGCTTCGTCTATCAGGATCGAGTCAACTTCGTCAACTATAGCATAATGAAGTTTGCGCTGTCTTAATTGATCCATTTCTCTAACCATATTGTCTCGAAGATAATCAAAGCCGTATTCGTTGTTTATACCATAAGTGATATCAGCAGCATAAGCTTCTTGTCGTGAACATGGCTTGAGATGCTGAAAACGTTCGTCTGTATGATCCTTGTTCGTAAAAGTACTGTCGTATATATATGATTTTTCTGTGATAATTACGCCGACACTAAGCCCCAGAAAATCGTAAACCAAACCCATCCATCCGGCATCGCGCTGCGCCAAGTATTCATTAACCGTTACAACGTGTACGCCATCTCCGCTAAGCGCATTCAATACTACCGGTAATGTCGCTACTAGAGTTTTTCCCTCACCCGTCTTCATTTCGGCGACTCTACCTTCGTGCAATACGATTCCGCCTATTAGTTGCACATCGTAATGTCTCTGGCCCAGTGTGCGGGTAGCCGCCTCTCTCACTAGAGCAAACGTATCCGGTAGAATTTTATCTAATGATTCTAGTGCTAGCCGTTCTCTCAATACCTTGGTCTGTTCTTTTAGCTTTCTATCAGACATTTTTTTGTACGTACCCGCCAGATCATTAATCGACTTGACCTGTTTACGTATTCTCTTTAATGTCTTCGCTTGAGGATCACCCAATAACTTCTTAAGATTAATCTTAGCCACTTATTTAACCGTCTCCTTGGCCTTATACGAACTTCCTAATAATTGTACTAG
>DAHXLE010000018.1 GCA_027371825.1 Candidatus Saccharimonadota bacterium | reverse complement strand
TTTGGTCTTTGTGGTAATCGTAGCGGTTTTATGAAGCAGTAAAGTGTCATTATTCGCGTACCGCCATATGATCGTGCCGATACTAATCAATACGAGAACAATCGCGAGGACAAAGATCTTATTGATCGTATGCTTATTGCTAGGTTCAGGATGAGTAGCCGGATCAATCGAGTCCGTTCGTAACGAGCGCTCATGAGATTCATCGTCCATCTACCTAAGCATAGATTCTATCACCCAAAAAAGCTACTATTATCGGCTAAAATCTAGTGATTGAATGTTCAAATCTTTGGGGTCCTAAGGTCTGCATCGGTGGCAATGCCCCTTATGCTACGTGGCCACAATCGCCAATAATAAACCGAATTAGCTTCAGCGGTATACACGAATACCTGAGCTAATAGGTACATCCAAAATATCATGCCCAAAACTACCGCAAAGGTACCATAGACTTCGTTTAATTTGCTCAATTCATGTTTCATTAAAAGTCCACCGAATGTCAAAAGTATTTGCAGTGCTACGGCACAAATAAGGTTACCGTATAGCATATCCTTGAATTTAATTTTAACGTGATGCCTGAGGGCCAACAAGGATACTGACGTTAAGACAACGGCGATCAACAATATGCCCAAAGCATTCAACAGAAGCTTAAAATAACCGTTGTATCCGACTACCGAGCTAAACCCCGAAACCGCCGTTGCTATCATAAGTCCTGTGCCACCAGTCAGAAGTATGACCATGCTATTTTGCAAGTTGGTCCAAAAATTACCCCTTTTATCCAGGGCGACATGCCAGACGCTATTCAGACAATATACCAAGCTGTTCACTCCTCCTCTGGCGCCATATAAAGTTAGAATTAGCCCTATAGCAAACCCTAGTCCTTCCCCGGATTGAGCGTGTACGTTTTGCTGTAGCTGATTGGACAACAGAGGAAAATAGTGAGCTACGCTCGTAATGACCCGTTCTCGTACACTGCTCTTAGTCCCGAATATTAATTGGAACAAAGTTATAAGGACCAGAAGGATTGGAAAGATAGATAGGAATCCATAGTAAGTTATAAGTGCCGCTAAATATCCGCCGTGATCGGTGCCGTATTTCTTTATGACTCCGTATACAAAACCGAGAACTTTACTTTTACGTTGAAAATCGTCAACTTTATCCAAAAAGACCAAATTAAACATATAGTCCCAATTTTATCATTTTTTTAAGTTAGAGAGATTTACCGTTATGGAAAGAATATAGCTATACCCCGGGTGTCGACCATCTCTAAATACTAACGTAACCATAAATTCATTTACGTTAAGCTTGAGTTACGTCTTGTATTAACTAACGCTTTTCTTTATCGATTTCGTACCGACACATGGATAGTCAGAAAGCGATCATCGAAAGCAATAACTCTGGTTTAGATATAAATTGAACGAAAATGCGAGTTAAAGAGCCTGTGCTGTAAAACAATTTATCAGTGCCAAAATTAGCGAGGAAGAAAAGAAAGAAGTAGTCGATTTACTAGACAGCGACAAGCTCGACCGAAAAACAATCACTATGCCTCCTAGAAATGGAGCAAGCC
>DAHXLE010000008.1 GCA_027371825.1 Candidatus Saccharimonadota bacterium | reverse complement strand
TGCCCCAATAGATTCGGGAGTATCTGGCTACTGTGATACCAACGTTGCTGGTAGCGGTGGCGCTAATGGATCTGGCAATAATGGAGGTGTTGGCGGCAACGAAGGTAGTAGTTCCAGCGGGGACTGTGGTTTTGGCGGAGGCGGAGGCGGTGGCGGCTACTATGGAGGCGGAGGGGGAGCTACTACCGCAACCACTGCAACCGGCTATGGTGGTGGTGGCGGCGGAGGTTCATCACTGGCGCCGGCGGGAACTACAACTACCTCTGGTTATAACACGGGCAATGGGTATGTTAAGATCAACTATATTTATAATGTAATGCCCGACTCTATCGTTATTAACGGGAGTAACACGGGCAACCCGGGCCAAGGTGGACTGGCGGATGGAAACGGCTCGGGTCTTGGGGGCATAACTGCTCAATACGAGTACGCCACTACCGCCTGTTCGACATTCGGCTCTCCCAACACGGTGGACTTTGCTAACCCGGTATTAGCTCAGGCATACGCGTTCGACTTTGCGGCTGCTGATGGCTGTGGTAATCATACGGGTAGCGGCCAATACGCCTGGGTTCACTTCACACTGGACGATTCCCAAACAGCAAGTTTTCCCGATGTCAACGGTAACCACACCGCTATCACTGGTATCCATATTTTTTATCATCCAGCATCAAGTACACGACTACGCGGGGGCATGACTATGCAGAATGGCGTACAGGGAAGCCTTGACACACCTCCGACGTAAATCAGTGGTCAAATTACCCCAGGGAACCATTATTCTTTTATGGTAGCTTATGTCTTGGTGCCTATGACAGGGCATATATTGGTTAGGTGCATACGGGCCGCGGCTACTGCATGTCCATGGTTGGCAAGTCTAGATAGGTCTATTTTCAGTGCATATCAAAAGCTCTTCGACAAGCTAATTATCTATGAGTTAAAGCGTGGACTACAAATATCATAAACATACCTTCCTGACATGGGATCGGGACCAGGAGTATAAAAATTTAACGTAATAGCCGCAGTTTACACAAAATAAATATCTTTATATCGAGAGAGAACCCATTAGGCCTCTCGTTTTTGCCAACAATCAACCACTAGCCACTATATTAATCAAGCCGTGGGTTTTTAGATATCCACTGTAGCTTTGTTTACTGCCGATAAAAAAGACCGATGGTATTTTACTCGGCCTTTATTGTCTTCGTGCGCGCCCACCTAGCGGCGTAGTTTTTGTTTTTTATATTGTGTTTATTTAAACCGGCGCCGCATGCGCACGATATAAGTTAAAGCATAACAACTTACTGCGTATAGTCAAGCGGCTTCATTCACTGCCCGTGTTTAAAATCGTACAATTCCGCTGTAAAGAGCAAACAAGTCATTGTAACATGTCGAGCAGCTTATTTTCGCCGATTTGTCGCACGCCCATTTGTTTGGCTCTGTTTAATTTGGATTCTCCGACATTCTCTCCTACGACTAGGTAATGCGTATCACGCCCTACGCTGGACTGAAAAGTTCCGCCCAAACTTCGTATCTTTTCTGCGGCAATGTCTCTGCCCATGCTTTTTAAAGAACCGGTAATAGCAAAATTTAAACCATGGAGTCGACCTTGGGCTCTTGATGTATGGACAGGAGTTACTCCGACTCTCTCGAAATCCGCCAACAGTCTTTCGTTGTCCTGATCAGCAAACCAACCCAGTATTGACTCAGCGACAACTATGCCTATACCCTCAATGTCGTTTAATTCGTCAAATGTGGCAGAGGCTAATTTGTGAAGCGAGCCGAAGGTCTCTGCCAGATCTATAGCAGTTTGTTGGCCTACGTGACGTATACCCAAGCCATAGATAAAACGCGCTAGTTGCGGTCTCTTCTTGGCCGCAATAGCCTTAACCAACTTGTCGGCGGAAACATCCGCAAACCGATCCAGCTTTAATATATCCTCTTTTTTTAAGGTATAGATATCTGCCAGATTCCTAACCAATTTAGCATCAACCAAAGCGGCAACGTTTTTTTCTCCAAGCGTATCTATGTCTATCGCTGCTTTTGAGGCAAAGTGTACAGCAGCAGCCTTAAGGAGTAATTTGCCACTCGCACCCTTAACCCTATAGACCGCCTCACCCTTAACCCTAATAAAATCGAGTTCGGGATATTGACGTTTCAGCTCTTTTGCCATATCGAATTTCTTAGAAGATTTTGGTCTTAATTCATGCAACACTTTAGATACTTGTGGAATAATGTCACCGGCTTTAAATATAATGACGGTATCGCCTACCCTGATGTCTTTCCTGGCTATCTCATCGGCATTATGAAGTGAGGCGTGCTGTACCGTTGTACCTGCTACTAATACCGGGTCGAAAACAGCTACCGGGGTAGCAGCCCCGGTTCGTCCAATGGATAGAACAATGTCTTTAACGATTGTCGTCGCTTCTTCAGCGGCGTACTTATATGCGATAGCCGCCCGCGGAGCCTTTCCTGCCACACCAAGCTCTTTAAAAACAAGCCTGTCGTTAACCTTAACAACCAAACCGTCGGTATTAAATGGTAATCGCTTTCTTTTATCGTCCCACTCCTTGGCGAAATCCATTATCTCATCTACCGATAACAAGATTCGTGCTTGTCGATTCGCGGCTACTCCGAGCGAACGAAGTGCTTCGTATGCGTATGAATTACTGGATATTTCAGAATCGTCAGACCTGATAAGGTCGTAGGCACGGAATCTTAGTGGTCGCGATGCTGTTAGTTTTGGGTCAAGTTGTCTTATGCTTCCTGCGGCCAAATTTCTAGGATTAGCAAATACCTGTTTACCTTCTTTTATCTGGTTATCGTTAAGTGCTCGAAAATCTTGCTTATATATTATTATCTCTCCGCGTATCTCGGTACGCCCCTTAGTCAGACTAGCGTAATCACTCTGCCTTAGCTTAAAAGGCACCGAGTCGATGGTTTGCACATTGCTGGTAACATCCTCTCCTATATAGCCATCACCGCGCGTCAACGCACGAGTAAATTGTCCGTCCTGATAGATTAAAGCACAGGCTAGGCCGTCCATCTTAATATCTACAAAGTATTCTTCTTTAAAGCCCGGCATAAGCTTTTTTATGCGGTCAACCCAAGCTTCGACTTCATCTCTGTTAAAGACATCATTCAAGCTAAGCATGCGTTGGCTATGCGCAATTTTCGCAAAACCTGCAAGGGCCTTACCGCCCACTCTCCCGGTCGGACTATCCGGTGTTATAAGATCAGGGTACTGGTCTTCTAGCTGAGTCAATTCGTGTTTTAAGCTATCGGCCGCGCCTTCGCTCATTATAGAAACGTCGAGAACATGATAGTTGTATCTATATTCATTTATAAGCTTGCGCAGTGTTTTTATGCGCTCGGCGGCTTTTGCCTTGCTAAGTTTCATAATAACAGTTCCCTATATAAAGCATATATGTAACTGTGGGCAACAGCTAGAAGACCCATGGAGATTACGAAAAATATCCAGCCCGCCAGGCCAATGTCTACTAGAATGATTGGGACCATCACAATTGCGGCAAAAACAATTAAAGATAGCGGTAAGAACAGAAGTTTCCGGACAACAATATACCGGCGGTGCTTTACGAGCTCCCGGGCGTTTTTTAAAGCTTTCATCGGAGTCATACCCGGTAAAGTAACAATGTAAAGGGCAAAGACCGATGAGCAAAGCATGTACATAGTTGCCGTTGTAGCTAGAATCAATAGAGCTAACCAGAGTATGTCCTGAATAGCTCCGGCCGCTAAATGATTGTTCATGACTATAGAATAGACGGACGCACCGATGATGAAGGGTAAAAGCTCCAGCCCAATAACGGTCATGATTAAAATCACCGGAACGAGCGGATAAATTCCACTGTAAAAACCGTCCCTAATACGTACTTTAGAACCGGCATACACTTGTCGCAGCGACCAAACAAGCGCCAAACTAACTATTATAATTAGTATTGTTTGGTAGGATCCGGCATTAGAAGAACCGGCGTTTCCAGACCCTCCCAGAAGATATATAAAAAGAGTGGAACCGGTTGCTAGCGACCCATTACCATGAAGCGCCGACTTAACACTTGCGAGGTTGACCCCTACCGATAGACCGCGTACCAGTAATAGATTTAGTGCTCCATATATAGCGGTAATTCCTAAAAAAAGCTTAAATTGTCCTTTTAAAACAAGAATCGCCCTAGCCATAAGACTAAAGACATTGGCAAACTTTCGGGAGCTTCTAGGAGACAACGTTCCGGGTTCATCGATCGCTTTACTAACCTGTCCTCTTGGTTGCTTGCGCTGCTTAGCAACGTGTGTTTTAGATTTAGAGATACGTTTACTCTTAGATTTTTTCGGCATTACTCTTAAGCCCTATACCGTCGTTTCCATCTCTTTAAGACGTTTAATTCTCTCATCAATGGGTGGATGCGTACTGAACAAGTTTAATAAGCTATGGTTTTTTAGAGGGCTTGCAAAAAAGAAATGAGCCGTGGCGGTATTCTGTTTTTTTAATACACTTCCTCTGGCTTCAATTTTAGAAAGGGCGCTCTCTAGGCCTTGCGGATAGCGAGTAGTCAGCGCACCGGTTGCGTCCGCCAGATATTCACGACGGCGTGATACTGCCAATTGAATCAGCATAGCAATTATAGGAGCTACAATAGCCGCTATTATACCTACTAAGAATATGAGCTGGCCATTCTGTCCTTCATTGTTGCGGCGGCTATTGCCTACTCCAAACCAAGTAAAACGAAGTATAACGTCAGCCATAACAGCTATAACCGCCACCAAAGCAAAGACGACCATGCTGACGCGAATATCGTAATTTTTGACATGCCCAAGTTCATGAGCAAAAACACCCTGCAATTCATTGTCATCCATAATTTCCAGGAGACCGCTTGTAGCGCAAACAGCCGAATGATTCGGATCTCGGCCGGTGGCAAAAGCGTTGGGAGCAGGGTCGTTAATTATGTAAACTCTGGGCATAGGCAACCCGTCAGCAATGGACAGGTTTTCGATAATCCTCCATAGCCTGGGATTATCTTTTTTGGTTATCTCCGTAGCTCCATTAACCGCCAGTGCCGTGCGGCTGCCGGCAAAATAACCGAATACGGCATAGACAATACCGACCGTCAAAATGATATATGTCAGCGAACTGCCGTATAGCGTACCGAAAAGCAGCGAAAGTCCTACGATAAATAGCATAAATACTGCAATCATCAGTATTGTTCGTCTCTTGTTAGCGGCTATTTGGCTGTACATATTAGTAGATCAATAAAATTAAAACCGTCTCGGGGCTATTAAAACTTAACTTGTACCGGTTCGTGTATGGCAGCCTGTTCGGAATCGGGAACATCAAAGAACTCTTTGTCTTCGGTATAACCCAGTCGGCGAGCAAAAATATCCGTAGGGAAGGTCTTTCTTTTGGTGTTAAAATCTCGAACGGCCGAGTTATAGAAACGTCGAGAAGCTTGAATCTTGTCTTCCGTGTCGGTTAACTCACCTTGCAGTTCCTGAAAGTTCTGGCTAGCTTTTAGATCCGGATAATTTTCGGCAACTGCAAACAGACTTTTCATAGTTTGCTGAAACTGATTATCGGCTTTAGCAGTATCCACCGGACCTTTAGCCCCGAGTATGGCTGATCTTGCAGCGGCCACATCCTCAAATATACCCTTTTCATGAGCGGCGTAGCCTTTAACGGTTTCGACTAAATTCGGTATTAAATCGGAACGCCTTTTTAGCTGAACCGTTATGTCGCTCCAGGCTTCCTCGGTGCGAACATTGAGTCTGACCAAACCGTTGTACATAACGGCAAATATTAGACCAAGTATTACTACTACAACTATGATGATTATTGCTAGCATAACCTTTTACTCCTCTTTAAAAGTGGGCCTTTATTCAATATCGACTAACACTTTGATTAACCCTAGTTACTCAAATACAATTGTACCACTGAATGACCCCATTACCTCACTACCGAACCAAAAATACGCTATTATATATAAGAAATGAAGGGCAATCGGCTTTGACTATAAGACGCGCAATACTTATTACCGTTGTAGTGGTACTACTATTGGGAGCGGCATACGGTGGCTACAGATACAGCAGACCGTTGCCGTCGATCGCACCAATCAACCAACTATCGACACAATCGTACGGTGTGAATACCCTGCATTGGCCAACAGCCAAAGCGGCAGCGATAGGAGCAGAGGGTTATGGAGTCTTAGCCGAGAATGGGTCAAACTCACCCTTGCCAACAGCTAGTATAGCCAAGCTGATCACCGCCCTAACCGTCCTTAATAAATACCCCCTTGCCATCGGACAACCCGGCGCAACATTAACGCTTACTCAGTCGGATGTGAATATTTACAACCAATACCTCTCCCAGGGGGGGTCGGTTGCGCAAGTTATGGCCGGTGAACAAATCAGTGAATATCAAGTTCTGCAAGGAATGCTGATACCGTCCGCAGACAACTTGGCGGATACTCTAGCTATTTGGGCATACGGATCACTCAGCGCTTATCAGACGGCAGCAGAGGCATACGTCCACAGTCTCGGGATGAATAACACTACCATCGGTAGCGATGCCAGTGGCTTATCCCCGAGCACAGTTTCAACGGCTCACGACCTAATCCTGCTTGGAGAAGCTGCCTTGCAAAATCCTGTTATAAAGCAAATCGTGGCCGAACCCGAAACTCAACTGCCGATCGCTGGTATCGTCTATAACTACAATAACTTGCTAGGCCAAGACGGCATCATAGGTATTAAAACCGGCAATAGCGACCAAGCGGGAGGAGCTTATCTGTTTGGAGCCAACTACTCGCTAAACTCTTCTCATACCATAACTGTTGTCGGCGTTGCCATGGGCACCCCGACACTCAGTACGGCTATAAATGCCGGCAAAGCTTTACTTTCTTCGGCGGTCAAGAACTTTTCTTTACAGACCATAGTACCAGCCGGAGGCGTAGTAGCAACTTACAAATTACCGTGGAGCAATAATGCAGTTAATGCCGTATCTAAACAAGCACTGACTGCCGTTGTTTGGAACGGTGCTACTATACAACCCGACTTATCTTCTCTTAAGGTATTAAGGGGCGGGGCTTTAAGGGGGAGTGATGTGGGGACAATATCTATCTATTCTAATGGTTCGGCTAACCCAACGCCTGTCGTACTGAGTAGTAGCGCGCCGTCTCCGTCTATATGGTGGCAGATCAAACACTAACAAACTAAACGCCGGCCGATAAGGCCAAGCATTGTCTATAAAGTCGCGATTCCTAAGGAGTTTTCAGTGTTGTTTAAACCCCGGCCGTAACGCTGGGCTTAACCTTTTTGTTGCGTATAACGATCAAGGCCATGACTGCGGCAGCAAGAGCAAGACCAACACCAACATGTAAGCCGCTCTGGAAACCGTGAATCTGAGCAATAGCCATCGAGCTATGGCCACTCTTTAACTGCGATGTGAAAGTCGAAGCATATACTGCCGATAAAATAGCGAGGCCAATTGATCCGCCAACCTGCTGAGAAGTATTTAAAACTCCTGAGCCTATTCCGGCAAAATGCTTTGGTATACCGGTAGTTGCCGCAAGCGTCAACGACACAAACGAAAGACCCATGCCGAGACCGCAAAGAGCAAGACCCGGAATAACATTTTGCCAATAGCGACCATCGATCTTCATGTTGGCTGCAAGCACGTAAAGACCAATACTGAGCACTATCGGGCCAAGCACCAAAAAGTACTTATAACCGATTTTGTTAACCATAACGGACACTATGCCGGAAGCTATGGCAATAATGAATGTCACCGGCAGAAACGCTAAACCGGCTTTTGCGGGTCCATAGCCCAATACATCTTGGACATATAAAGTCACAAAGAAGAACATGGAAAACAATGTACAAGCGACGGCCAGGGCTGTTAGATTACCGCCTAAAACGTTACGAATTTTAAACAATTTTATCGGTAGCAAGGGCTGCTTAGCTCTGGCCTCATTGATGATAAATGCTACTAGTAATACAAAACCGGCAGCAATGAAGCTCCAAACCGTAACCGACCCCCAGCTATCGATAGGTGCTTCCGAAAGTCCGTAAACAAGAGCCATAAGTCCGGCTGTTGCCAGTATTGCACCAGGTAGATCCAGAGCGATTTTTTTATTCTCCTCGCTAATGTGTTTTGGAAGCAGTCTGGTGGCACTAAATACCACAAAAATTCCAACCGGTACGTTCACGAAGAAATTCCATCTCCAGCTCAGATACTGGGTTAGTACTCCTCCCAATAGGACCCCTACCGCTGCCCCTCCGGCAGCCACCGCCGCCCATACGCCTAAGGCGGTATTGCGCTCTTTGCCCTCATGAAACTCGGCAAGCACAATCGATAGAGCAGCCGGAGACATTATAGCCCCCGCAAGACCTTGGGCAGCCCTAAATATTATGATCTGGGTCTCGCTGCCGGAGATACCGCACAGAAAAGACATGAAAGCAAAAAACGAAACGGCGGTTATAAAAATTTTACGTCGTCCGAATACATCCGAAGCTCTCCCTCCCAGCAGCAAAAAACCCCCAAAGGTAAGCGTATAAGCGGTGACGACCCACTGAAGATCATTAGCCCGAAAATGTAGGGCTCTTGACATAGACGGAAGCGCTACGTTAACAACCGATACATCGAGCACAACCATAAACTGAGCCAGTGCCAACAAGGCTAATATTACCCACTTATTGGCTGCGTGTTTTGATAGTTGTTTAGCTTTTTCGACCATCGATTTTTTTCCTTGAATTAATTGAAAACCTTTTTTGAGCGAAGCTTTCCCGAATAGTATACCATAGCGATAAATCATACTCAGATCATGAAACCGGTTAGATAACTACGGTCACGCGGCCACCCTAAAAACACGCCAAACAGGGTAATGATTCGGTTACTTAATTGGCAGGCCTATTTGTGCCGCTGCATTCATAATGTCCGACTGCTCTGCATAGCATTCGACAAAGGTGTAAGTTTTTTCATCAGTCTTTAGGGAAATATATGGATTAATACCTTGACCCTTGCCGTATCCACACTTAAATGAGGTAATGGTTTTAACGGGCATATTTATCGGTATACGGTTGGAAGATGAACGATACCTATGTGACGTAGGCGTAAAAACTACCCTGTCCGGGAAAAAAGAGAGCAAACCTTGATGGCCACCAAATTGTATGCGATAAATTTCGGCTTTCATCGTGAAAACGCTGCCCGGTATCACCAGCGCATTTATTTGTTTGGTACGAGATACCTGATACCTTGCCGCGCCGTAAAGCGTAAGAGCAATTAGAGCTAACAGTAGTAGCATAATTAGCGCGACGTCAATAACCGTATGGAGAGTAGAGACATGACTTGATCCGCCGTACCCGGGCCGATTTTTGTTTGTAATCATCGTCATAATAAAGAAGACGACAAACAGAGTAACGGCCATGCCGCCATAGGCAACAAGATATCGTTTCATAAGTCTTTTTGTATCTGTTTTTTTGGGCAAGTTCATGTTGCAAATTATATCACTCGAACATGGCTATAAATAAAAACCGCAACGGATTAGATCTTCTATAGGGCGGTGGCAGACCCGATAACAGATGGCGTTAGAGTTCCGGTCGAATTTAGACTATTCTGGCTGGCAGCAAAAACTTGGATGCTATACGATTGCCCACTCGTAAGTCCGGTTAAGACAGTAGACGTTGTGGTCGCGTAAGGATACTGTACACTCCAGGAAGTACTACCGGTCGCACAGTACTGAACCATGTAAAATAGTATGGGCGTCGGAGATGCTACTGCATTCCAGCTTACCGTTATGCTGCCCGATCCGGGAGTCAACGATATAGCGGGTGCCGCTGGAGCAGCCTGAGTAGGCGATCCGAGTTCCGGGGGTAGAATTTGTACTAAGTCAGCGATCGGTAAGGCCCCGATAACCGAATAATCCGGTTGTCCGTTTTCAATAAGAGTAAATGGATCCGTGCCGCTCATGCCATTAAGCGCCCAGCTATGGTGCGCCTCAAAAGGAATATAGCTACCATAGGCCCGATCATGAACAACACAACCGTAATTTTGTATTGCCACAAAAAGCATCTGCGCCAGAGGTGTTAGTCCACTCGGCATTGTCATATTGGCCGGAAACCTGAACCACATTCCTTCTGATACTTGGCCGGCTACGTTCGGCGCACCGTAGTCACTATTGTTTGCGGGAGGCCAAAATTGTGTAGATTCATTTTGTGATAGGTATAAACCTACGGTGTGATCTATTGATCCGGATGCAATATCATTTTGGGTTACCATAATACCGCCGTATGATATTTCGGAGGCGGCAACACCGTTACCGTTCTGGAAAACGCCGGTAGCATTCGCCAGGTTGGTCATATAGCCGGCATTACCACAGGACCAGGCCTGGGTAGTGGCATCGTAGTTAAGAGCATACAATTCCCATAGTGAGTCGGTGGATGGTTGAAACACTACAGTCGGTGTGTCACCACCCGTTGACACGCTCTCTGCAGCCGGTGGAATAGGAGCCTGCCCGCCGGTATTGCCGACATTGCCGCTGATGGCTACCAGAGGTTGGCCTTCGGGAACAACAAAAAGATACTGTACGTTAATGCCGAGCTGATAACCGCTATTAACTATGCCGGTTACCAGGTTATTTACCATCTGAGGTGATGTAGCCATCGTTACGGTATTATTGGAAAGCGGTTTTCTCCATGAACTTATAAAAGGATTGGTGTGGTTAGCATATGCCTCATTCGCTATATTGCCCGCACTGTTTAAGGTGACGGTCAAGGGAAACCCCCCGCTCGTCACTACCAAACCGCCCGAAGTAACAATATATGTCGTATTTGTCATTGCCTCAAGACCTCATGCCGCAAGCGGATAGAGTGATTTTAAGTAGGTATGTACTTGATCAATGAGTGACTGGGTGTGGATGCTGTCATAAATTATCAGGTCCAAAAGCTCCATGTGAGGCTGATCGCCATAGCCACCCGAATACGACGCAAGGTTGAATTGTGTTCCGATTGTCGTACTAGACGGAATTGTCTGGCCCGTTTGGAGAGTACCTCCGTCGATAGAAAATCCGCCGGTAGTTGAGCTGGAAGAAATGATGTACGTTATAAGGTGAACGGCTCCGGAAGATAGAGTGATAGGGCCATCCCCGAGCGCCGATGCTGTGGAAGTAGTAGGATATGCATAATTTGGAGTTGCTGATGAGATCGGAATACTTGTCCCTCCGGCAGCAACGGGAGCGTTAACACTAAAGGTTTGGGTGTTTGCTCCTGATGTAATGGTTAAGTTACCCGGCACCACTGCCGCGCTTAGTGCAGTTACCGGCAATGCCGTTATGGCTGCGGCGGTCGATAAAGCCGCTGATAACGTGACAGCTACGGGCGTACCATCTCCTACTCCCACACCGGAGGTATTAGAATATTGAGCAACAAATTCACCTGTCGTGCTTTCGACTATCTCAGGACTTACCGCTCCGCTGCTGTCGGTGTATAAGACGTAAGTGTTATTATCTCCGGCTGCTCTTAGCGAACGCATTACCATATAAACGGTACTCGCGGTCCAATCCGCCGGTAATGTACCGGTCATTGACGAACTGGAGAATACCGCAGCAGGCATTCCTGAAGCACTATGGGCAGCATCGTTAAAGGTCGGTTGAAGCCAGGTCTGTAACGAGGTTAAGGACGGCGCCGAAGGTGTCAATGAATTAGGGGCCCATGCCGTAATGAGCGCACCATTAGTAAGAGCACTCAAGTCCGAGGATGCCCAGCGGCTCAAAAGCGAAGCAGTAGGCAAGCCACTACTACCGGATCCGAACGAAAGATTTAGGGTTGATATATCTACAGTACCTATCCAAGACGTAGCCAGGGGGTTGGTTGCGGTAACAATTGGTATCATACCAACCACCGGCACTCCCGAGGGTACGATCGCAGCAGCGGCATTTGTTAGACTGGCCTGTACTTCAGATGATAAGTCGGTGAGCGGAATGCCCCCATTCGGCTTTGAGTAAGTCCCGGCCCCTACGTCACTTGGTACTACAGTTACGTTACCACCGACCGGTTTTGCGCCATTGATC
>DAHXLE010000006.1 GCA_027371825.1 Candidatus Saccharimonadota bacterium | reverse complement strand
CCATCTGCCATCAAGGTTAATCTCGTTATCGTCTGACTGCGCCCAGCACCTCCATGCAGGTTCTAGAGCAGCAACCCAAGTCGGGTTCGTCGTGCGTTGTGCCGTCACCCAACCTCCGGTAATGTCCTGACCCTCGGATGTAATTTGTTCAAATAGCGTCGGCCAATTCAAATACTCAACACCCCAACCTTGTCCCGGCAAAGATTCGCTTGACCTGAAATTCTCACTCATAGCCATTACACTACCATATGCCACCAATTATTATAAATCCAAAAACCTCAGCAAACAGACTAAAAAGGTATTGAAGTCACTACATAATCCTGTGGTATAATCCTAGGTAGCTTAATGTTCGGCTAGACAAAGAACACCAAGCGGTTGTTAGTAAAAATGACCGAAAAACAAAAACAAGTATCGCAATTTATCTATTATCGTCCAGGAGGAGCAC
Organism: Candidatus Saccharimonadota bacterium; assembly: GCA_027371825.1. Taxonomy (GTDB): domain Bacteria; phylum Patescibacteriota; class Saccharimonadia; order Saccharimonadales; family UBA4665; genus JAJZNU01. The sequence goes on along the minus strand of DAHXLE010000006.1, from coordinate 2,976 downwards.
CTCGCTCTGCTGGGCGTCCCGTTAAGATTAAACGCAAAATTCACCCAAGCATATTTATAGTGGCGGCTTTTTTAATGAGTGGTGTGATCTGGTTGTCTCATTCGTCGGGCAGTCAGGCATTATCCAGCTATATAGAGATCAAATCCGGTATAAACGGCTATTGTCTAAACGATACCAATAATCAGACTACTCCCGGTGGTCAAACCGACATCTATGCGTGCAATAAATCTGCAGCCGAGAACTGGAACATGCAGGGAACCGTAATATCACACGACAACAATCTTTGTCTTGGAGTAACTGGCAACAGTATTAACTTATCTACATGTAATAGCACCAGTCCTTCTCAAGTATGGTTAAGTGACGGAAATAAATTATTAAACCCGGGTAGCGGAAAATGCCTGAAAGCATCTTCGGCAAATAACGGAGCATCGGTTGTCGCGGCATCATGTCCTCAATCTAATAACAACCAGACGTCTTGGACCGGTATTTCTTCCAGCGGTAAAAATATCTCTTTGCCGGGGAATTGTTCCGGTGACGAAGGGCAAATGGTCGCCTGTTATGCCGAGAAGGAGTGGGCTAATTGGCAATCGGGAGTCGAGCCCCACGAAGCGCTGCTAACCAGCTATACGGATGGAGCGCCCTACGAGGAATGGTGTGCAGATTTTGTCAGCTATGTATATAAAGAAGCCGGGTATCCTTTTACCGGAGGAGAGACCAATGGATGGGATGAAAATGTAGCCGGTAATATCCAGAACCAGGGTTTTACTGTCCACCAGGCTGATGGAAGTTACGTACCCAAGCCGGGCGACGTCGGTTATTTTAGCTATAACGGGGGTCATGTAGAAATAGTCATAACGGGAGGAAAACACCCCACATTTATCTATGGTAATTCGCATGTCACCGACCCGACAACAGGCAACGGTGAAATGGCATCGAATACTATGTTGTCAGACGGCAGCGCCGGGCGGTTACTCTACTATCTATCGCCAAACATCGGCTCATAGCACAACAACACACCCTCAACAACCTTAAGAGTACGTTGACTCATAGCTAAACTACCTATAAAAAGTACTTTAAATTACGGCTCTCGTAAGCATAACTACTACGACATATACTTGACGGATTGATATAGTTATAGTAGTATCCTTGCAATACAGGAGAGAGTCACACGAATTATGTTTCTTAGGTTACCTTTCGCCTTGACGAACAACTTATCGCAACTCGTACTGCTACTAAACACGGTATTGCTAATAGTTGCCCTTATAGTTACTGAGCTTGTATATTCGGAAACACCCAAGTCTAAGCGTATTCACCTAAAATATTTTTATCCTCTGTTCTTAGTGCTCATAGGCCTGCTTATCTACGCCGCTTACAAACAGACTAAAGGTGCTTAGGGAAGAAAGAGATATTAAATATGCCAACAACCTCCAAGAAAAAATTAAATTCTAAGGTCTCATCACAGTTTGATTTAGAAAAATGGGCCAAAAACTACTGGACTAACATGAGTAAAAAGATAAAACCACTCAGTAGGAATGCTTGGGTATTTATCTGGATCATATTAACTGTAGTCGGAGCACAGTTAGCCCTTCGATTAAACTCGACGGTTGGAGTATATTTAAATGCTCTGTCATTTGCTTTGTTGGCAGGCCTGGCGCTGTGGCAAGAAAAGTTTAGGTCTTTAGCAATTTCAGCAGCCATTGCACCCGTTATTAATATGATCGCCCTTAGCCTACCGCAAACCACACAGTTTTCTCAGACAATGGTATATTACGACTCTCTGTTGGTTTTGGCATTAATATACCGTTTTATATTTACCTTAGATCACCCGATTACATACACAAAACTAACAGCTAAAGGGTATGCCACATTAATGCCTCTTATGCTGGTTATGGGCCAAGCTCTTGGAGCATTAGGCTTCGTCTTCTTGAGACACCACTACAGTTATGGACACGTCTCGCTACCTTTAGTGGCCGCCAGTGTTGTTGTATTCGCAATCGCAGAAGAAACATTCTTCCGGGGCCTGATCCAACAACGCGCGGCACAAGTAATGCATCCTTTAACGGCTGCTATCCTCAGTATGGTGATCTATACATTCTTTAGCGTAGGGCATACGACAATATTGGCACCGATCTTTGCTTTAATATCCACGATAGTTCTTAGCCTGACTTACTACAAGAAACAAAACCTCATTCTAACCATTTCTATCAATGCAGCCATGAAGTTAAGCTATGTAGGCTTAGTTGCTGGCTTTATATTCCGTTAGACAGTCCTACGCCCACACTAATTACAAGTGGCTCCGCCCGAATCGCCACACACCGGCAGGACTGGCGGTAAATTAGAGACAGCGTCGAAAGTATCGGCCATTGGGGTACTGGGTTTTGCCAGCCAAACAGTCGGATCGTAATTGATGATCTCAGCTGGTTGACCCGGGGCATATATTCCTTGGGTAGTGTCAGTGCCCAAGGTGCCGTATACTCGTTGAAAATTAACTGTATTGGCAACCAAGGCCCCGTTAATTGTTAGTTGGTTAAAGCATGTGCTGGATGGTACAGACTGAAGCTCGACATTTCCGGCCCCGTCAGAGCAGGTATTTATAGTACCGTTCTGGGTGATGTATTGTCCGTCCAGTGTTGAAACCGCTCCATCTATGTCTATATCACCGGTAGCTATAATTCTAAAGGACGTCATCAAATTAGGATTGGTGCTCTGAACGCCGCTATACGTAACGCTTGCCGGTATGTAGACATTACCATTAACGTAGACGGTGATCTGAGATCCGTTCGGTACCGATGGCTCATTTAGTGTTATGTTTCCGGTACAGGCATAAATACCCGACGAGCTGAATTGGCCGACATCACATCCTGTGCTGGAAGCGGAATAGCCGGACTGAGGGTTCGGTTGTCCGAGACCGGCTAAAGCCGCTGCTGAAGAGTAGGGCTCGTAACTGTTATAGTTGTAGTCGCAGGGTACGCCTCC
>DAHXLE010000013.1 GCA_027371825.1 Candidatus Saccharimonadota bacterium | reverse complement strand
AATTGCCACATGTTTTGAAGATCCATCCACAAGTTCCAGCTAAATCCTATCATGATGAATGGCCTCCTCGACTCCCAGTACGGCAATACGCCCCTTACTGTCTCTCAGTACCTCTATCGGAGCGTCGTATAGTTCCGACAGAGTTTTGTTATTCACGATCTGCTCAATTTTGCCGTTTGTCACTTTGCCGTTTGCTATATAGATAATCCTATCAACTAACGGTAGCAGAGGGTTTATATCGTGGGCTATCAAAACGACACCCATGTTTTGTTGTTTTGCTATCGAATAGATAAGCCGGATGAGTTGGTTCTCTCTTTTTATATCTAAGTTTGCTAACGGTTCATCGAGTAGCAGTAGTTCGGGTTTGGAGATTAGAGCCTGAGCGAGAAATACCCTCTGCATTTCTCCTCCGGATAATTCCGACAGTGGCTTTAAAGCGAGCTCTGTGCCGTCAACAAGCTCTAATACTTCCCTGGCCTTAAAGTATTCGGTTTTACTTCTTTTTCCGGTAGCTATCCCCCATTTGTTGCCATACCCGCCCAACAAAACGTATTCTATCGAGCTTATTCTGTTATCGCGGTCTATGTCATGGCGTTGTGGTACGTATCCGATTCTTGGGTTGCCTCGCTTAGGGGGGCTACCCAGGACAGATAACTGACCCTTGATTGGCCTTGTTAACCCCAATAATAGCCGAAATAGCGTGGTTTTACCGGCTCCATTTGGCCCTAGCAGACCAATAAATTCTCCACCATCTACGCTGAAATTCGCATTCTCCCAGATAGCGTTATTGCTATACCCGGCGCTTAGATCTGATGCGTTAATAATAGTTTTCATCTTACTCACCTCACTGTTATATCGGCGCTAAGAGCCTTTTTAATGTTTAAAAGCTGAGAGTTCATCCAGGCCTGGAAAGTGGCGTTTGGAGGCTGGATAGTTTCGGTTACGGCAACAACCGGCACATGATCATTCACGGACAGTTGTTTGATGCTGCTAGTAAGAGGCGTTACCGTTTGTTTGTTATAAACTAACAGTTTAACTTGCCCGGAGCTAAGCTGCTGTTGGAACACTACGATGCTGTTAGCCGGAGGATCATTGCCTTCAGCAACAGCTTCGGTAAAGGCCGGCGGCGATATCAGGTCCAGGCCCGTAGCACTTGCCATGTATGTAAAAATGTCTTCTGTAGCCGCTACCTTGGTACCTGCGAACCGGCTTTTGATAGCGTTAATAGTTTGTTTATAAGCTGCAAGGGATGACAGGAGTTGGTTATACCGATCGTTAAAGTAAGTGCGGTTGCCGGGAGATAAAGATATCAGGTCAGCATCCATTTGCTTAATGACCCTATCGACGTACGTAGGACTGTACCAGAAGTGTGGATTATCCCCTTCCTTCTTGCCAAGCAGGACGGCGACGTTTAAAAGTTTACGGCCGCTACGAGGGCTTGCACTGATAAGTTTTTCTCCCCAGCTATCGTAACCCGCACCGTTTAGTATGACGTAGTCGGCGTTAGCGACTGCCCGTGCTGCCGTTGTGTTGGTCTCGTATTCGTGTGGATCGGCATTAGGGTCGGACACTATTGTTGTTAAGCCTATTTTTGAGCCTCCTAGCTGTCCCACCAGACTCCCCCAAAAATTCTCAGCAGCTACGACAAGAATCTTCTGGTTAGGCGTGTTTACGGTTCTGTCGCCTATGTTAATCATAAGTAATAGACCCAGTATCACCACAATAAGACCGCCTAGCCAGTAGAATTTTCGTTGTTTCATATCGATGGTAGTATCGAGCACAATGTGCAAGATTGCAAATTTGTTGCAATTAAGCTATATTAATGCCACATGGATGAAAGTGTTTTAAGACTTTTTAGTAGCACTCTCAAAAAGGCCGGATATAACACCACCAAGACTAGAGTTGCGGTTTTTCAGTGTCTCGGTGCTGCCAGTGAGCCATTAACAATGCATGAGCTCTACTCCGATCTAAACGACACTTTTGACAGATCCACTCTGTATCGGATTATCCGCATGTTCGAGAAGGTGGGCATTGTTCAGAGAGTCCCGACCGGGTGGAAGTATAAGTTGGAGTTGACAGATGTATTCGTGAGTCATCATCATCATGCTATTTGTCTCAAGTGCGGTAAGATTATACCGATAGAAGAAAACCCCGACCTGGAATCGCTTATTAACAAAATAGCCGATAAACATAATATATCGGCTATCAACCATCAGCTCGAAATACAGGGAGTTTGCGTTGGCTGTCAAAGGCCGTGAACGCTAGACTCGATAGATATTTGTTTAGTTTTGATGTTACTAAAGGCTCATATACTTATTCATTGTATGGTAGTTGCTTTTGTCGCCGTTTGACGTGAGGGCGTGGCAGTTTTTGCGACGTCTGCCGGGGATGGTTGGCTTATTTATTGAGCCCCGGTTTATTTGAGTAGAATAAACGGACAAAAAATCTATCGTAGGACCAACCCGGGAGTTCCATGGTATTGTTAAAAGCAACCGTTATAAAGCGGTGTTCATCGTATACGTCAGATATTAATCTCCCCTCAGTTAATACCTCGTCGGATTTATCACGGAACAACAAAGACGCATCCAATTTGAGGTACAATCATCATCCGACCCAGTATGGTTTTTGTGGCCTCTAAGACGCTAAATGTAATTCCCTTTTAATAGGATATTGATAAATGCCTTGATTAGCTAAACCGGTCTTCTTGAAGTATTTAATTTTTATGAAATGATAATTGTGTTCTTCGGGCCAGAGATCCTTAACAGATCGTAATTCCGGAGGGGTTACTCGTCCGTCTGGGTTGAAGGGCCTTTTTTGGTTTT
>DAHXLE010000007.1 GCA_027371825.1 Candidatus Saccharimonadota bacterium | reverse complement strand
TTTCTTGGGCACCAATTTACGACTCCCCAGATCCGATCATTGTTTACGATTCAAGAGTACATGTCTTTTGTAACTTTTTATTTAATCGGCTCGGCTCTTATTTTCCAACTACCGATAATTATTCTGTTCATCAATCACATAAAGCCGGTCTCTACCAGGCAGTTATTCAAAATGGAAAGGTATGTAATACTTGCGGCGTTTGTAGTTGCTATGATAATGGCACCAACTACCAATGTTATGAATCAATTGGTTATAGCCGGACCTATCATATGCGTGTACCAGGTTAGCGTCTTGCTTGTTTGGTGGCAGAACCGGTATTTGAGGTTGCCTAAGCGCGCAATACAATTGTTGGCTAAAGATGCCGAGGTTCAGGCCGAGAGGAATAAACGGTTTGATATGGCCATACCCTTGTAGCGAGATAAAGCTTATGACTATTGACAATTGCTACGGGGGTACCGTATGATTTCAAAGAAGGATGCAATAAAAAACAAAGATAAGGAAATTTAAAATGACACAAAAAGCACCTATTCAAAAATTAATGGCGCAGCGGGTATCTCGGCGAGAGTTCTTGTCGGTTCTGGGGGCAGGGGCAGTCGGTGTGGCGGGTATGTCTTCGGTAATCCACTTCTTGACGGGTAAAAAAAATCCCCTGAGGAGATCTTCCGCGAACAATTCCTACGGCGACAACCCTTACGGCGGATAATATCAAATTAACTGGCAGTTATCTTTTGTCGTAACAAGGGTTTCGATAATCGCGAAACGTTTTGGCCATAGGGAATGGATCGCCTAAATACCCGTTGGAGATTATAATGCGACACACAAGAAACGAGGTCTGAGTTGTTCACTAAAAAAACTATCCGCGACATAGACATCAAAGGCAAAAGGATTTTACTCAGGACCGATTACAACGTACCGCTAAAAGATGGTCTGGTTACTGATGACTATCGTATTAAGAAATCACTGCCGACAATTAATTACCTTCTCGATCACAACTGTCGGATTATTATATGCTCACACTTGGGGCGGCCAGAAGGTAGAGTTGACCCTGAATTTAGTCTTAAGCCTGTAGCCCTTAAACTAGCTGAGTTGAGTAAGCGCAGCGTAAAGTTCGTTTCGGATTGTATAGGTGATGAAGCTAAGAAAGCAGCCAATACTCTGGGCGAAGGTGAGATTTTGCTGCTTCAGAATCTTCGTTTTCATCCCGAAGAAGAAAATAACGATGACTCTTTTGCTGCAGAACTTGCAAAACTAGGAGATATCTTTGTTCAGGACGGCTTCGGCGTGGTTCATAGGGCCCATGCCAGCACCGAAGCTATCACTCATCATTTGCCTAGTGTGGCGGGGCTGTTATTAGAAAACGAAGTTAGTGCCATTACTTCGGTTATGGAGAATCCTAAGCGGCCACTGGCGGCTATCATAGGGGGTGCCAAGATTGCGGATAAAATTGAGATACTTGGCAGATTCATCGAGATTGCCGATTTTATAGCTATCGGTGGTGCTATGGCTAACACCTTTTTATTAGCAGAAGGGATTCCTATAGCCGATTCCTTGGCAGAACCAGATTCGGTGTCTGTTGCCAAGGACATCATAAAACGTGCCAAAAAAAAGGCTTCAGACAGGCCGTTTGTCTTCTATTTGCCTCAAGACGGTGTGGTGGCGAGTTCTGTAGATAAAACCGCCAAGACAAGGATCATAGACTGGAGTGCACATGTTATTGCCGATATCGAGCACTATCCTAAACTTCCACCGGAATCGGAGAGAAAAATAGCAAGCGATGAAAAAATATTAGATATAGGACCATTCTCAGGAGCATTTATTGCCGGTAGTTTGCAGTTGGCGGAAACGGTTGTCTGGAACGGCACCATGGGAGTCACGGAAGCACCGGGACTGCATGGACCGGTTGGCCCTTTTGCTCACGGAACAGAAACTATCATTGAAGCCATGTTGGGGCAATTTGGCCATCGGCCATATAGTTTGGTCGGTGGCGGTGATACAGCCGGTTACATTGAAGATAGAGGGCTGGTTGATTCGTTTGATCATGTTTCTACCGGAGGAGGAGCCAGCTTGGAACTGATGTCTGGCAGAAAACTTCCCGGAGTGGAAGCACTGGAGAACAAATAATGGTACGAAAAATCCTGATAATCGGTAACTGGAAAATGAATCTCAACGTCCACGAGGCCAGTCTACTTGCTCAACGCCTAGAACAATCGATAAAAAACGAGCGAGGGGTTGAGGTAGTCTTAGCACCCACTATGCTTGCCCTGCAGCCTATAGCTCAGCAGGTTAATAAACGAAAATTTAAACTGGCTGCCCAGAATGCTTATTTTGTCGACGAAGGTGCCTATACGGGTGAAGTCAGCTTTGCGATGCTGAACGGTATATGCGAATACGTAATCGTAGGCCATTCCGAAAGGCGTTTATATTTCCAAGAAGATGATGCAATTATTAGAGATAAAGTGGCCGCGGCCGTGCGCAACAATCTTACGCCCGTCTTATGTATTGGGGAAAATGCTAAGGAGCGCCAGGCCGGTGAGACCAAAAGTGTTCTTTATTCTCAGCTGAGTGTCGCTATTAGCAACCTGACCAGCGAGGAGATCGAAAGTATTGTTATCGCCTATGAGCCCGTCTGGGCTATCAGTACCTTCGGCGGAGTACATGCAAAGCCCGGTGACATAGAAAAGACTTTTATATATATCAGGGAACAGATAAGTGAACTTTACGGCAAGACAGCGGCGTCAGCTGTCAGAGTTATCTATGGGGGCAGTGTCGATGAACACAATGTCAGAAGCTATCTTGATTTAAAAGATTGTGACGGAGCTTTACCCGGACACGCAAGTCTGAATGACCATAAGTTTTCTGCTATTGTTAACGCGGCAGCCCGCGCGTATGAAGAACGTCTTAGATAGTACTTCATAAACTTTTGTAGTAATTTATTTTGCGGTCGGCTAAAATACGTCTCCCGTGAGATAGAATAGATGAGTGGTAGACAACATCGCACAAGAAACTCTGGAAGGTCTGAATCCGGAACAACGAAGAGCAGTCGAAACAACCGAAGGACCGCTTCTGATTCAAGCCGGGGCAGGTAGCGGCAAAACCAAAACACTAACCCACCGCATTGCTTATTTAATTGCCAGCAATCGTGCCACGCCCTTTAATATTCTAGCGGTAACATTTACCAATAAGGCTGCCGGTGAGATGAGAACAAGGATTGCTTTGTTGCTGGGTGAAAATGCCGAGAACAGATCATTTATGCCTTTCATGGGCACCTTTCACGGTATTTGCGTGCGTATACTAAGGCAAGATGGCGAACAGATAGCGATACCAAGAAATTTTGTGATTTTTGATGAAGCCGATAGGACTAATGCCATAAAAGCAGCTTCCAAGCAGCTTCTGGTTGATAGTAAAGCATTCCCCCCCAAACTAATATCCTCTCTGATTAGCAGCGCCAAAAACGAAATGATTACCCCGGGTCGTTATGCTGAGCTGGCTGGCGGACCGGCCGAGGAAATTGCGGCTAAAGTCTACCCGGTATATGAGAAGATGCTCAAAAATGCCGGAGCTTTGGATTTTGATGACCTGATCTGCAAAACCGTTACTATGCTCAAGAAGTGTCCCGAGGTACGGACTAAGTGGCGCCAACAGTTTAAGTACGTCATGATAGACGAGTACCAGGATACCAACTCGGCCCAGTATAAGTTAATAAAACTATTGACGAACAAAGATAAAAACTTAGCGGTCGTGGGAGATGACTGGCAATCTGTTTATATGTTTAGGGGTGCGGATTTTAGGAATATACTAAACTTCGAAAAGGATTATCCTGAGGCTACTGTCATAAAGCTCGAGCAAAATTACCGGTCAACAAAAAATATTCTTGATGCTGCCCACGAAGTAATATCTAAGAACAGGCTAAGAAGCGACAAAAAATTGTGGACAAATGCAGCAAATGGACTACCGGTTCAGATTTTGCCGGTTCAGAGCGAACAAGCAGAAGGAGAAGCGATCGTTCGTCGCATACGCACGTCCGTAGATTTACGGGCAAGGCATTATAAAGATTTCGCCGTACTTTATAGAACTAACGCGCAGAGCCGTTCGATTGAAGAAGTATTGATACGTTATGCCGTTCCGTACAAGATAGTCGGAGGTACAAGATTTTACGATCGCAAAGAGATAAAGGATATCGTTGCCTATCTTAGATTAATTTACCAGCCGGAAGACCGAGTAAGCTTCGAAAGAATAGTAAACGTACCGACGCGGGGTATTGGCGTCAAATCGGTAGAGACGTTTTTTGCATGGTTAACGAACAATAACATGTCGTTAGAGTCCGGCCTAAGTAGCGTATTGACCTGCTCGACGCTTTCTCCAAAAGCTCGCCAAGGGCTTGCCGAGTTCGGGGATCTACTGAGCTCTATGAGGGAGGTAATGGAAGATTCTGCTCCGTCATCGCTAATTAATTCACTTATACAACGACTGGATTATCTAAGTTATCTTGAGGATGGGACGATACAAGGTGAATCCAAACAGGAGAACGTTCGGGAGCTGTTAAGCGTAGCGGAGGAGTACAAGGACATAGGGCTGTCCGGGTTTTTAGAGGAGGTAGCGCTTATTAGTGATGTTGACCAAGCAAATTTCTCGGGCGATACGGTTATGCTAATGACTCTTCACGCAGCGAAGGGCCTGGAGTTCCCCGTCGTGTTCATGCCCGGAATGGAGGAGACAATCTTCCCTCATTCCAGGGCTTTGTACGACCAATCCGAAATGGAAGAAGAGAGACGGCTTTGCTATGTCGGGATGACCAGGGCTCGTGAAGAACTTTATATGCTCCATGCCTCGTCGCGAATGCTCTTCGGCGGCGTACAGTATAACCCCCCGAGTCGTTTCCTAGGCGAGATTAACGGTCAGCTTGTATCAGAACCGGAAAATTCGATGGGAAATATCTTTTCGGAGGAGCCCCGATACGTTCCGGATATTAATGTTGGAGATAAAGTCAGACATACGCTTTTTGGTGTTGGCAAGGTTCTTGAAATTGATGGAGATAATGTTGCGATTTCTTTCGATGGTAGGGGCACAAAAAAGCTTAACATATCCTTTGCGCCTTTAGAAAAATTATGAAAAATATTCGTCACAGACGAGCATAATATTATACAGTTCCAACACACCAATAGCCGGATGAGTTGCAAAGATCGGTTTATTTACTCCGTTACTTCTTGTTGTGTTTAGTCGCGAAGTTTGGTGACGACCAGAGTGTGTATCCGGAGCTCGTTAATTACCCCGACGATCAAAGTCTGATACAATAAAGAGCAGTCATTGCATAAGAGGATGTATATAAATAGTTGTTGGTAGTTCTGCTGGGCGATCTTTATCAAGTGTATTAATACATGCGTAAGAAAAAACCGTTACTAAAAACCGGACATTTTTACAAGAATATAAAGGCGCCATGGCTTAAGCGTCTGGTTCAATATCCACTCTGGCACAAGATTAAGAGCCACCCAGTGTCGTTACCGCTCGGCGCGTTTATGGGTCTTGCGGTTATTAGTGCTGCTTTAATATTTGGCTTTTCGGGGGGGAGCCCAGAGTTCCAACCCATTAATTCATATGTAGTAATAATATCTCATGGCCATAAAGAACAAACCGTACCCACTAAGCAGAAAACCGTTGGGGCACTTCTGAAGAAATTAAACATTCATCTTGGAACGGGTGATGTTGTTGAACCCTCCTTAGAGACACGTATTACCCAGGACAATTTTCGTATAAATATTTATAGGGCGGTCCCGGTTGAAATAGTTGATGGTACAAATCTGACCTACACTTTTTCGGCTGCGGCGACTCCTCGGGCAATAGTTCAACAGGCCGGTATAAAGCTTTATCCGGCAGATCTGGTAACCAGTAGTATGACTAACAACTTAGTGTCGAGGGTTTCGATTGACCCACGGATTATTATTGATCGTTCTATACCCATCAATTTAAACGTCTATGGTACGCAAACATCTATCCGGACTCATGCTAAAACCGTCGCAGAGCTGCTCTCTGAAAACCATATCAATCTGGCTAACGGCGACAGTGTACAGCCCGATCCATCGACGTTGCTCACCCCGAATATCCAGGTATTTTTATTGCATATGGGCCAAAAGATTCAATCAATCACCCAGACTATTCCTATGCCGGTTCAAACAGTACTGGACAATAGTTTGACATTCGGTACCAGTGCTATTCGACAACAAGGTAGCGCAGGCCAGGAACTAATAACCTATGAACTTAACGCCAATGGCAGCGAAACACCCATACAGACGGTTGTAACGGTTCCGGCGGTTACCGAAATAATTGCGCAGGGTCAGGCGGTCCAGATCCCTTCAGATAAAGAGGCTGTTATGAGCGAGGCCGGCATAAGCCCGTCGGATTATAAATACGTTAACTACATAGTAAGCAATGAATCGGGGTGGTGTCCCACCAAAGTTCAAGGAGAGATAGGATACTGTCCCGGCTACGTTCCCGCCTCGTACGTTTTGTCTGAATATGTCGGCTATGGTCTGGGGCAAGCAACTCCCGGAAACAAGATGGCTTCTTTTGGGTCGGATTGGGAATCTAACCCGGTAACTCAACTGCGATGGGCGGCTAGTTATGCTGCCGCACGTTATGGCAGTTGGGCCGCAGCTTATTATCACTGGACCCAATATTATAACTGGTAACAATATGTCATGAGCGATCGAACATATACCAAAAAATCTCTAGGGCAGCATTGGCTGGATGATGCGTATACATTAAACAATATCTGCGAAGTAGCCGATATCGCTGAAGGTGATCATGTACTGGAGATTGGCCCCGGTACGGGCAGTCTCACAGAACGCTTGTTAAACTTAAAAGCTAACGTTGTTGCTGTCGAGAAAGACGATCGTCTCACAGAAGGCTTAAATAGGAGATTTGTTAACCAATCATTCAAATTATACAACGACGATATCCTAAAATTTGATCTAAACCGTTTAGAACCCGGCTACAAAGTGGTGGCCAATATACCCTACTACTTGACGAGCAATCTTTTGATGTATTTATGTTCGTCGCCCAATCCATTTAGCGTGGCGGTACTGTTAGTTCAAAAAGAAGTGGCCGAAAGGGTAGCGGCTGCTACGGGTAAGATGTCGGTGCTCAGCGTAAAAGTGCAACTGGTAGCAAATGTAAGTCTTGGGGATGTAGTGCCTGCTCATTTTTTTGTGCCTCCCCCCAAGGTAGCTTCTCAAATACTAATACTGAGATATAGGAATGCTCCATACAAGTATGCCTTAGAACCAGGACTCCACCACCTTATAAATACGGCGTTCTCGCAAAAACGCAAGACAATATCGAACAGTTTGAGCAGGGGATTGCACCTACCCAGAGAAGCTGTCGAAACGGCTCTTTATGCAACCGGTCTATCTCCGTTCGTCAGACCTCAGTCTATTAGCTTGGATCAATGGGAGCGGCTTTATGAACTACTGTCTCCCCTGCCCTTGTCCAATAACGCTTAACACGTTAAGTGTTATAATGATTCATATAATGCTCGGTAAAGTTGAATACAAGAGGTTTAAGTAGCTATGATTTTAGATGATTCATGTTCCCTTTTGACTCACCTGGCCTTTGTTATCGGACGTCAGGCTGATCAAATCTTACAAGAAAGGCTAGGCATAGGGAATTCGCAGTACCGTATCCTCGCGGTATTAAATACCGATAATAACGCGTTGATAGGCCAGAAAGATATAGCATCAAGACTTGGCCAGACGGAGGCCAGTATTAGCCGTCAAGTAAAAGAGCTCGTGAACAGAGGATATATATCGATTGAGACAAACAGACTTAACAGGAGAAAACATGAAGTTACCTTGACCGACAAAGGAGCCCGTATCGTATCGGCTGCGATGGAGGTCTTGCGCAATTTATATGACCAATCAATGAGTTTGTTGGTTGATAAGCAACGCGTACAGCTGAAAACAGCTTTAAACCTTATGCATGAGACGATCTGTGCTTCGGGCAATACGGCGGCATGTGATCCCCTGCTCCGGATATGGCAGATGACTGATCTTGGAACCTAGGTTGATTGATATCGGCCGCCTTATTGGCTAGGACCCTGAATAGCGGTATAATATATGCAGTGTCTTTTCTGATCAGAAGAGACTCGAAGATATATGTGTATGGGGCTGACTCTTAAGCTCGACGCGGGACCTTATCAAATTGGATCGGCAGATCGCTTGCCAAGCGTTAAATAGGCAAACCATTTTAGATGCAAAATCTAAGATCAGCAGTGCTGTCTCATTTGTTAACGACAGAGTTAATACTCTTGTCGCTGCATTTAAACAGCCTGCGCTAGCTTTTAGCCTAGTCTAAGAGCAATGCCTTTTTGTGATACCAGATAACTTAAATGGCGTTTCATATCATCCGGTTGCTCAAACAATTAGCCTAGTGGATTGTTTGCTAAGACTACAAGCTTAGGCTGCTCGTCCGGAGTTTGGTTCGTTTTTATCCGGGCGTTACAGGTTTTGAAATACGAACTATGTCTGTAGATGGCCAATTTAAGATAAGCTTGCGGACCCGGTTGCAATTACCGGCAGCTCCACCAATTGACTATTTTGAGCGGTTTTAGGACCGCTTTTTTGGTTGGCTAAGGCGTAAATGATGCTAATTTGCGGGGTGTAAACTTTTGCATCCTGATCCACGAAAATTTCGTTCTTAAAAAGCAACTGTTTACACTCAGTTAGACTTTCGCCAGGCAAATCCCACCATTTACCCCTTAAATCCTCTGTATAGTTGACTGCGTATTTCAAAAATTCTTGGAATTCGTCATCGACACCACTAGCCTTAACAACCTGACCTTCGACACTGGCAATTTGGGATTTAACTTGAGCAATTTCTTCTTTAATATCATTAGCTAAATCTGGGTTAGCTGAGAGGGTGTTAATCGGTTCACTCTTGCGCGATTTTAATTCTTCGCGGTTTTTCTCAAGTTGCCCAACTGTATTTAAGCGAACCGTTTCATTTTTACTTAAAACAGCTTGCAGAGCTTTAAAGAACTCGTCCACAACATCCTCGGTAATAGTAAGTCGTTTAAGCGTTTGATCAAGTGACTCGTGAACCTTAAATTGCGGTACGCGCTTCTTGTATATTCGACAAACATACTCCTTTCTAGTCCAGGTACAAAAGGATAATCAGCAAACCAACCAAGAATTTTCATACAAAATCGCTGACTCCATGAATGACTTTGTAAAGAAGTATGATTTTTATTTAGTTCCGGTTAATTTTTATCAAAACTATAAAAGATCGCTAAAAATCATCAACGATACATACTTCGATATTGACCATATTAACCGAAAAGTTTTCATTGACCCTTATGTCTGGGACTTTGACGCTGATCTTGAACCGAAGTACTACACCAATGTCAAAAATGGTTTGCACCTTATGGATAAGGTTCGTAAAGGTGAGAACTTAGATAGTGCTATTAAACGGGTGCTGAAAGAGGAGCTTGAAGTTGCTGATGATTATGTTGGTGCTCGAATTTGGGGCATTGATTTCGATAGAGACCGCGACGGTTTTCTCACACCACGACTAAAAATAAATGTCTACGTTCACGGTTTAGCTAACAAACAACGCAACAAAGACCACGACTGGGTTTCGATAAAATAGTCTACAGGAGTGGACTATTGACAAAGCATGGTGATTATGCTAATATGTATTAGTTTCGTTGAGGTGGATTTCTATCTCCGAAGCACCTTAATAAGTTCTCTGTTAATTACACTTACTAACTCTGTTGAGGAACAACGGGCATAAATAAATTTTGTGGTTATTGCTCCTCAACCGAGGAAATCCAAACACATAGTGATAGGAGTGAGTAAGTGAGTACTGTCGAATTTGGTATCGTTAAGTTCTTCAAGGAAGACAAGAAGTTCGGTTTCGTAACCGTGCTAAACGATGATGATCAGCCAACCACCACCGAGTTGTTCTTCCACTACAACGACGGCCACTTCATGCGTGCAGGCGACAACGCACCAGAATTCTGGTGCGGGACCGGCATCATGCACAACGGCAAGGTTCAGCACATCCGAGTCCCCGAGAAGGGCGACAAGCTTGTTTTCACCCGCGGCCGCAACGCTAAGGGCGAGAAGGTCAGCAAGTGGACGTTCGCGTTCCACTACGACAGCATCGTCGAGCGCATCGCCAACCGACCTGTCTACCGACTCGTTCGCTCTGGAGGCAATTACGGCCAGGACGCTTCCGGTGTGGTCTGGCAAGGCCAAGACATCTCCGACCTGTCGGCCGAACACCCCAAGTATCTTCGCTTCGGCAAGGTCTGCGATTCCATCGCGGCGGGGTCGGCTGACAGCGGCGACATGTACTGGAGCTACCGGTTCGAGCAGCTGGTCGGTGACGACTGGAAGCGGTGCGATGACCCTCGGGTCTTCCTCTGCTGCCTGCCTCGGCACATCCAGAACGCTGTCGCCTATAAGGGTGGCCGCGAGCTCAGCTACGACCGGCGGTGCCGTCACAACAGCTAGTACATCAACAGAGAACTTCCAGGAGGGAGAGAAAAGACTTGAGTGCATTTTTGCTCTCGTCTTAGTATCTTTCTCCTGGCAGTTCCCAAAAACATTAATCCTAGTGATTTTAGGAACTGCAAATAATAAGAATTTAATCTTCCTGTTGTAGCCAGGGAGCGAGTAGCATATCCGCATCAAGCCCCGCTTGAGTTAGGTAGCTATAAGCTTTTTCAAATGCTTCTTCAAATGGCTGCTCAGCTAACTCTTTACAAGTTTGATCATCAAAACCCAGTTCTTTATCTTGGGCACTGAGTAAGTCAGCAATATCTTGGCTAGGGTTGTTTGGCTCTAGTTCAGAGCGGTTTCCTATTTCATTCATTATCTACTCAGACGTTCAGGCTTTTTAATAAATTCGAGAAAATCTTTCCCCATATCTGTTGTCCTACCAGCAAACATACCGCTATCTGTAATAGTCACACCAGGATTGAAATCGGCCAAAAGACCTCTTGCTTGTAAGTCTTTAATAATTTGTTTAGCAAACTCTTCTCCAAGTTCGGGCATTGCATGTTTAAGTGGGGTCAAGACGCCACCCATACTCCAGTCAGGCCAGTTAATGTTATGCTCAGTGCCCCATAACTTGGGATCGTAATAATACTCAAGCACCACGATATGTGACACAGTTAAAGTATCTACATAAGACAAAAAGGTTTGTACCATGTCATCCTTGGGATCAGTAAGTATAGCCGTGTTGAGTACTGCGTTTCTAAGAATATCTATCTTCTCTGGCTGATGGCTCCTCAGAGCAATCTGAGCTGCTTGGACGGTGGCGGTAATAAATAACTGGTTGGCTGTAAGTTTATCTGATTGTAAGCTTTCAACTTGATCTTGGAGTTCTGCTATATCTTGAGCCAGGCCTTCAAGGAAATTATCCATTCGTTGAGCGAGTGGTGGAGTAACAACAAGTGCTAGAAGCTCACCGGCAGTTGATCCACCTGGGATTTCACCCAGCATTCCCTTAATACCTGCGTATATAACGTCCTTAGCTGTATTCTGTGGCAGTGGGCGAGGTGCGTGCGTCATTCAACTTATTGTAATTGCAGTTAGCAAATCGATAAACTAAATATGACGTTGTGTATTGGTATGGGCACTATTTCGAGTATTATGCCTAATCATGGCTGCTTTAAACTTCTGGCCTATTATCTCACGCCAGCGCTCTAATTCGTCTATTAACGGGTGAGAGATTCCGTCGGCTTCGACCACCATTTATTGTACCTCGGCGCTACGCTTTAAGTATCCTGTAGCGCACGCGTTATCTGTTCGTGAGACTATACGATTACGTATTTAGCGTATAATTACGATTGTAATCTGTAAGCTAAGGAGACGTTATGGATAAGGTTATGGTTGTAACGACTAACGATATTGCCGGATATGAGGTCAAGGAAGTTTACGGTGAAGTTTTTGGCTTAATCGTCAGAAGCCGTAACGTTTTTAGTAATATCGGAGCCGGATTGAGAACTATCATCGGAGGAGAAGTCGGCGGCTATACCAAGCTGTTGTCCGGTAGCCGTGAAAAAGCTCTCGATAGAATGCGCGAATCGGCGGCTAGTAAAGGAGCAAATGCTGTTCTTGCGATGCGTTACGACAGTGGCGACATAGGCAATGCTATGAATGAAGTGGCTGCTTACGGAACTGCCGTTAAAGTGGTTCCTAAAAAATAATTATTATAGATTTGTTCGACGATCCATGTATAATGAGCATCAGCCATGTGTGGGCTTTTTGTCTTTTAAAGTTCTATTTATTTTAGGACCTTGGGGCAGGATTCCTCCGCGCAGACTTTACGATACGAAACCATAAGACAACATACCCCGGTCCCTGTTAGTCTTCATTTATATACAAGTTATCAACCTTTACGAGCTAGATGGTGCGGTGTTGTCTACGATGACAACTTTCAGCGTATTATCCCGGTTAGCTTATTATTTTTGTTTAGTAAAACTTTGATATAAGGTCTGCCGTTTGGACAACGCCACTTTGGTTTAGCTATCTATCGATGCGCGACAGTTACTGTTTATTAACTCTAATACTGGAGGATCAATTCTATGGAAGATGTAACGCTTGTCAATAAGTACGTGAATATACTTGCCTATTATTTTAAAGACAAAGAACGTCCTAAATGTTTTCCTAAGCGGATGGAATACGGTGGCCGCCAAGTTACTTTCAGCGAGACGGGTCTTCGTCATCCAACCCGCAAAGGTCAAAGGATGGTGCATGTATTTGATATGAGCGACGGGGAAGCAGATTATCGGTTGGAGTTTGACGCTGAAGTGCTGAGCTGGAAACTAATATATATAGCGGACGTATTTCATGAACTTGCCGCTTAACGCCGAAGAGCCCCGGATCATGCATATTGACCTAAACTCCTGTTTTGCGACCGTCGAACAACAAGCCCGTCCGCGTCTAAGGGGGCGTCCGGTGGCGGTCACTAATCGTAAATCCAGGCATGCTGCCGTGATCATCGCGGCATCTTATGAGGCCAAAGCCGCGGGCATCAAAGTGGGGATGCGAACAGATGAAGCGATGTTATTGGAGCCCGGACTCATAATAGTCGAGACCGATCCGCCCAAGTACCACTATGTTTATCAGCGACTGGTCGGTATTATGCGTTCGTACTCTCCTGATGTCGTAATGAAGAGTATAGACGAGGGTATCATAGATTTTCACTCCACGTCGTCGATTAATAAACAGTCGCTTAAAGATATCGGAATGGAGATCAAGGAGCGTCTTAAGCGTGAAGTAGGAATATGGATGCGCTGTAACATCGGTATTGCCCCGAACCGTTTTTTAGCTAAACAAGCCGCCAGTCTACACAAGCCCGATGGTTTGGATACTATTAGTCACTCTAATCTGCGGGCTGTCTTAAAGACTCTCCGACTAACCGATCTGACGGGAATAGCCATATGCAATCAAGCCAGGTTGAATGCTGTCGGTATTTATACTCCGTTACAGTTTTTAGATGCTTCTGCTGATGATCTAAGGCGGAGGGTATTTCATAGTGTTTGTGGAGAGGATTGGTATAAGCGTTTACGGGGGTGGGAAGTAGATAACTACGACAGCATAACTAAGACCGTGGGGCGGCAGTATGTTCTAGAAGATGTCAGGCTTAGTGAGCAGGACGTTGATTCAAGATTGAGCTATTTGTGTGAGACTACCGGGTTGAAACTCAGGTCCAGGAACTTATGCGCTCGAGGTTTGTACGTTTATGCGAGATATACATCAGGAGATTTTTGGTACGAGAGGCGAATGTTTAAGACTACTTTTTACTCGACGGCCGAGATTTATAGACGCGCCCTCCTTCTATTTAACAATCGTCCTAAGGATAGCTATATTCAGGAGATCGGGGTAACGTGCTATGGGCTGGAACTTTCGCATAATAACCAGATAAGCTTGCTGGATGAGGTTAATCACGAAGTGTGGCTGACTCAGGCTATGGATTGTGTTAATGAGAAATACGGTGAGTCTACCCTGATCTATGCTACCAGCTTCCCGTCGCGCGACATTATTAAGCAAAAGGTTCCGTTTGGCTCTACCCGATACTTTGAACTTTTATGCCAATCCTAGTTGGCAAGGTCAATTCTAACAAACGACTCACCCAGCTTGTAGCCCGAGCGCTGCCCGACGGTGCGAGCTAATTCTTCGAACATTTCTTTGACAAGCCGAATGTTCGGTATCTGGCTAGCGTGAGCCTTAAGGGCATCAATTTTTTTATCGAACGTTTCGGATATATCTACTACGAAATTGCCCTTGTCAAAGTTGATAAGCAAGACGGTTTTGGTCTTGTGAGGATTATAACCTTGAGCGTACAACTCCGGGAAAGTTAGATGGTCGCGAGCTAACGGGAATACGGCATCAAGTGCGGTCTGACTAGCTGCGCGGTGATCGGGGTGATTAATGAAACCGCGCTCAACCGAATATAGCATCGAAGGGTCCATAGTAACTACAACGTCGGGGCGTACGGTTCTGATAGCCTTAACAACCTCACGTTTTAGCTGCATGGTAATTTCCAGCTCACCATCCGGATATCCTAAAAATTCTACTCCCTTGCCACCGATTATCTTAACGGCTCGTCGCTGTTCTTTCTCGCGGATTTTTATCAGATCAGCAGAAGAAATCTTAGTATTTGATGATCCCTTACTGCCGTCGGTGATTATCAGGTAATGCACTGATGCTCCGCTCGCGGCAAAGGCTGCCATTGTGCCGGCAGCACCAAAATCCAAATCATCAGGGTGTGCAGCTATCCCGAGGACTATTTTTGGCTTAAGTGGAGTAAAATCTGGCATATATATAAGTCTAGCATCTACAATTTGATATACAATATATAGTAATGAAATTATACGATACGGCACGCCGAGAGTACGTGAAGTTTAAACCAGGGCATAGGGTCGGGATATACGTTTGCGGTGTTACGCCGTATGATACGTCGCATCTTGGTCACATTATGACGTTTATGACCTATGATCTTTTGGTCAGACGGCTGGAGGATATGGGACACGACGTACGTCTGGTCAGAAACATAACAGATGTCGATGAGCCAATATATAAAAAAGCTCAGGAACTTGGAATTGACTATCGAGAGTTGGCCAGGAATGAAACCGCCTCGTTTCAGAAGATCTTGGATATTCTTAATTTCAAAAGAGCCTACAGCGAACCGCTTGCCAGTGACTATGTAGAGGATATGGCGGCAGCCGTTGACCGGTTATATGAGGCCGGATTTGCGTATAAGTTAGAAGGTGACTTCTACTTCGATACACAGAAAGTTCAGCAATTTCAACGTTTTTCAGGGTTTAGCGAGAGGCTTCTTGATGCTCTCAATGAAATGCGCGGCGGAGATCCTAATCGTCGAGGCAAAAAACATCCCTTAGATTTTTTGTTATGGAAGCACATAGACGACTTTAAGGATCCGGCTCAGTGGAAGACTGTAGTCGGGACCGGTAGACCGGGTTGGCATATAGAGTGCTCAATAATGTCATCGAAACTTCTAGGGCTTCCTTTTGATATACACGGCGGCGGCAATGACCTAATATTTCCCCATCATAGCGCAGAGATCGCACAGAATATTGGGCTGGGGTATGCGGAAACCGCCAAGATATGGTTGCATGTTGCGCCTATTTTATGGGACGGCGAGAAGATGAGTAAGTCGCTCGGTAATTTGGTTTATGCCAAAGATTTGCTGAAAACATATGAGCCGTCCGTCATACGCCTTGCCCTTATGAATTATCAGCATCGTATCGGGGGAGAATGGCAACCTGAGCTTTTAGAAGAAGCCAAGACACTTTACCAGAGAGTGAAATTAAAGTCGGCGACAGCCACTATACAAGATGTCCGCAAGCTACATAGTAGTGTCAGAAGCGCCCTAGACGACGATCTTAATACCGTAGACGTTGTATCGGCTCTTCAACGATTCGTCGATACAGCCGTTGATGATCAAGATAACAAAGCCGATCAAGAAGTGATAAGTATACTTAATCTAATCGGTTTGGACATTAGCAAGTATAGCTAGTTTTTTAGGTTGTAAGAGGTTCAGGGCCACCAATGAAGGTTTTCAAGAACATGAACCGTGCTATATTGCTTTTTGATGGATTATGGTATAATGCCCAATACTAGAAAAAGCTGCTAGTAACGTCACATCCGTTCAAGTTCTAGATCATTAAAGTAATAAACCGTGTATTGAGGAGCAGCTAACTGCGTTGTCAGATTACCTCCACGAGTAAGTAAGGAGCTAAAATGGCAACCAACCTATTTGTAGGTTCATTGTCCTGGAACGTCACTGACGACCAGTTGCGAGATTTTTTCGCTGCTGCCGGTAATGTAGTTTCAGCTAAGGTTATCGTCGATCGCGACTCCAATCGTTCAAAAGGCTTCGGCTTTGTTGAGATGGGAAGCGACGAGGATGCCAAAAAAGCTATCGACGAACTGAATGGCAAAGAGCTTGACGGCCGAGCCATCACAGTCAACGAAGCCCGTCCGCGCGAAGAGCGCCCACAACGCGGCAACAGATACTAGTATCATCTTCAAAAGAGGTGATGTAGACTTCGGTCCCAGCAGCAATGCTGGGACCATTTGCGTTTATAATAACTTCCTTGACGTTGCCGCCATATCGGCCTAGGCTAGTAGACGGATGCTTAGAATTCTTAAGACAAAAAATGATTTAGAAAAATCCTGGTCATGGCGACCGGATAAACCTTTGACGGCGGATAATGTGGCTGAAGCCAGAAGATATATTGCAGATTTTTGGCCTAAAGTTATGCGTTTCCACCCAAAGGATGACGAAAGGCTAATCGGCCTTCCTAAACCGTATTTAGTGCCGGCACACGAAGAAGGGCATGAATTTGACTTTGACGAGCTTTATTATTGGGACAGTTATTTTATAATTCAGGGCTTGTTAGATAAATCACACAAAGATCTGAACATGGGTATACTGGAGGACCTAACCAGTCTGTTCGAAAGATTTAAAATTATACCCAATGCCTCTCGTACATATCTCATGGGACGATCCCAGCCTCCCTTACTTAGTAGTTTCATATGGGACATATACTCAACATATGATTTGGGCAAGGGTTGGTTAAAGAACGCTATGGAAATAGCCAAAGCCGAATACCGAATCGTATGGATGGGCACTACCAAACCAAATGCTAGAAAAGTCTACAGGGGGTTAAGCCGGTTCTATGACGTTAACTACTTAAACGATCTTGCAGAGACAGAAAGCGGATGGGACATGACTCCTAGGTTTGACCGCCGAGTGTTGGATTATCTGCCTGTTGATCTAAATTCCCTGCTCTACAAGTACGAAATGGATTTTGCCAAGGTTAGCAGAATACTGGGTGATATAAGAGAAGCCGGAGAATGGGAAGCGGTCGCCAGGGTCCGAAAGGCAACCATGGACGAACTTATGTGGGATAAGGGTCGTGGACTTTACTATGATTATAACTTCGTCAAAGAGAAACGTGGAGGTGTCAGCTCCTTAGCCGCCTACTACCCTTTGTGGTCAGGAATGATGGACCAAGACCAAGCTGCATCATTGGTTAAGGCGGTAAAACGCTTTGAGTATAAAGGTGGATTAGCTGCTACCGATAGTCTGCCGCTTGGGCAATATGTATTGGGAACAATGCCGATGCAGTGGGCATATCCCAATGGCTGGGCGCCACTTCATTTTTTGGTCGTTAAGGGTATGCAGCGTTATGGGTATTATCATGATGCTGAACGAATTGCTATGAAATGGCTTAAAACTAACCTAGACTGGTATGAAAAGCATCACGAGTTTATAGAGAAATATAATGTCGCCCAACCCGACAAGCCGCCTGTCAAAGGTTTATACCCCAGTCAGACGGGTTTTGGGTGGACTAACGCTGTATTTGAACGTTTTTGCCAGGAATTCATAGACAAAACACCACTGCGCCGTTTTTAAAACCCCATGAAGTTACTACTATTTGTTTTTTTATAGGATGAAGCCATAAAAAGCCATATAATCTATTTAGGGTGAATGCTTTTTAGAGTGGTTGAATAAAAGGGCAATTAGCTCAGTCGGCTAGAGCGCAGCATTCACATTGCTGAGGTCACAGGTTCGAGCCCTGTATTGCCCACCAAAGCTTAAGCTGTATTGCAAAGGAACACTGCCTAGACTATTATTATCGTAAAATCTAACGTGTCAAAAAGGAAAGTGCAGAGTGGTCAAATTTTACAAAAATATTCATGGCTTCTCGATAATTACACTTATTCTCGGCATGGTGGTGTTGATATTACTAGTATTGAGCGGGTGGTATATTTACCGCACTGCCCACGAGCCTAAGACCAATGCGCCCATCAAAACATTGTCTACAAACAAGACAAAATCACAAACACAACAAACATCAACTACTAGTTCTAAAACCTATTTTACGATACCCCAGTGGGGAGTTCGGGCGCCATATAGCGGTAGTTTAACGCTAGAATATTCTGTGCCTTCCGGAAGTGATCCGTCGACAACTAATTTAAGCTCAGCACAGCTGGATGCATCTGATCCTAACTGCAAAAATAACCCCAAATATGGTGGCATGTTTGAACGATTCCCCGCATCAGATATTGTCATTAACCCCAACAAAAATAGTTCCGGAGTCACTTCACAAAATAGCTCTTCTCAGGCCAATCACGGCAACAACTGGATCAAGATAGGCAATTATTACTACTGGTACATACCCGTAAAGGGTTTTTGTGGGAGTACGAAGTCAAGCGAACTGGCACAAATGCAGACAATCTATGCGCTTGGTTCCATACTAACGAGCCTGCAACCCATACCACAATAAACCCGAAGACGTCTGTCGTGTATGCTCACCGTAATATGCACAAGTGGGTGTAGTGCAGTATATTGGCGGTACTCAAATAGATCGTAGACAATCCTGACTTGTAGAATAGGTTATGTAAACTAACTTAAATACAAGAAGGAGAGACAAAAATGTCTAACCGCATCGGATCATCTACGATCTATACATATATATTACCAACTGGTA
>DAHXLE010000037.1 GCA_027371825.1 Candidatus Saccharimonadota bacterium | reverse complement strand
TTATGAGGAAAAAGTAGCCGAGAGCATAAGACAAAGAGCCGAATCTCTAGATATGAAGGACAAGATTTTTCAAGTCCTCGTACCTAAGGAAAAAATGATTCAAGTCAAAAACGGTAAACGTAAAATTATCGAACAACGTATATTTCAAGGATATGTACTCGTCCAAATGAAGATGAGTGAAGCGGCATGGTATATCGTCAGGAATACACCGAGCGTTACCGGATTTGTCGGTAGCGGATCCGAACCGACACCGGTAGAGACTGACGAAATCGAGAAAATTATGAAAAGAATGGGAAGGGCCGAGCCTAAGCATAAAATTGATTACAATATTGGCGACGTCGTTAACATAAACGATGGTCCATTTAAAGGTTTCGATGGTTCTATCAACGAGATAGACGCAGCCAAAGGCAAGCTAAAAGTCCTTGTCAACATGTTCGGACGGGAAACTCCGGTTGAACTTGACAGTCTTCAGGTAAAACGAGTCTAGGAGATGCATAAAAAGCCCTGTACGGGTAAGTGTAAATAGTATATAATTATAGTTAAGGAACTCACGGAAAGCGAAAGGTAAAAACTAGTGGCAAAGCAAGTCAAGGCAAATTTAAAGCTTAAAATTAAAGCGGGTCAAGCATCCGCTGCTCCGCCGGTAGGCAGCATTCTGGGCCAATACGGCGTTAATATGATGGATTTTATCAACCCGTTTAATGAAGCCACGAAGGATCGAATGGGGCAGAATGTGACTGTACATATTAGGGTATATGATGACAAGTCAATGGATTGGCGCGCTGTTGGAACGCCAACCGACGATTTAATTAGAAGTGCCTTAGGTATCGACAAAGGTTCGGGAAAACCCAACAGCGAGAAAGTAACCAAAAAACTAACACAGTCACAACTTCAGGATATCGCCAACGCCAAAGCGAAAGACATGAACTCTGAAGATATTGAGGCGATTAAAAAAATGGTCGCCGGAACTGCCAGAAGCATGGGTGTTGAAATATCAGTTTAAAACTATCACGAACATATTAACAAAATCAACCAGTGGGAGATTAAACAATAATCATTATGACCACCGGAGAAATGGATAAATTAGCAAGATGACCAAGAAAAGCGATCTATTACAACGAGCAATGCAAGCAGGATTAGATGTGTCACCATCTAACACCATAGCAGAGTTGGAATCAGCCCTTAAAAAGTCAACATTAAAGACAGACAATAGCGATCACGTTAAACCTCTTGATGAATCTGTTAAACATTTAGCAAAAGCCGGTAAAAGAAGTGCTAAAGCGGTTGCTGAGAACGAAGAAAAACAAAAAAAGATAGCAAGAAAAAATACCACCAGTGAAAGCGCCACATCAGAAAAGAAGCCGGCTATAAAAAAAGTAACATCAAGACTGGAGCGAAAAAGTAAAAGTTATCGAAGTGCTTATGAGCTATTAGACAAGAACAAGACTTATCCTGTCGCAGAAGCCCTTGAATTAATTGTCAAAACGAGCAAAACCAAATTTGACGCCAGCGTAGAATTGCACGTTAATTTAAACGTCGACCCCAAGCAAGCAGATCAAAACATTCGCGGCAGCCTTGTGCTACCGGCCGGCAACGGAAAGAAAGTCAGAGTAGCCGTATTCTCGGACGACAAAGTTCAAGAAGCCGACATATCCGGTATAGACACAATCATTAAACAGTTAGACACTCAAAAAATAGACTTTGATGTCCTGATTTCACCTCCGTCGCAAATGGCTAAATTAGGTAAGTATGCCAAATTACTTGGTCCAAAAGGTCTAATGCCTAACCCGAAAAGCGGAACCGTTACCAACGATCTCAATAAAGCGGTTAATGAAGTCAAGGCAGGAAGAGTAGAATTTCGTGTTGATAGTTACGGTATTATTCACATTGCTATCGGTAAAGTAAGTTTTAAAACCACCGATTTAGCCAAGAACTTAAAAGCCATATCGGATAGCATTAAAGCCGCTAAACCAGTCGGTCTAAAAAACATCTATATTAATTCGGTATATCTAAGCACTTCAATGGGGCCTTCAATCAGAACAAGCCTGGAGTAGGTTAGACAATTAGATGCTACCCACTCAATACAAAAAGTTCATTGCACTTAAGATAAAATAAAACTTAAAGTCCACTATCTATGCTTCTTGACTCTAAGCGCACCGTTTAGGGTGTTTAGTGTCCTGCTGAAACTGCTGATACCACCTTTGTATACTATGTATCTAGGAGACCACTGTGGCTCATATTTCGCTTTAAATCGATGCAGGCCACTAAACGAATACAGTCTGTCGCCATTCGAGTAGGCAAAACGTAATGCCGAATCAATCATGGTATGATTAGCCTCCTCTTTATCAAGACCGGCCAAAGGACTGAGCCCCATATTAAATCTCGTAAATCCCTTACTACCGACAAATGAAATAAATTCACACAAAAGATAATCGTTAATGTTACCAGGCGCAAGATCTGAGTGTCTCAAAAGATCAAAGTTCGCTTCTTCCGGATCATAGCTATGAATCTGGTTAAGGAAACCTTGGATTGTTCCGGCGCTATCTCTCGCTACCATTACCGGACATAACGATAAATACTCAGCCGAAAAATATCCCATCATGAAACCTCTCTCAGTACGTCCCGGTCGCTTGAGCCACTCGTCGGAGATAACCGAGAGTCTCTGAATGACCGCTTCATGATGTGGTGGCATAAGCAATTCGCTGGTGTAACCAAGTTTTGAAAACTTGGACATTATGTGACGAAAATCTTTGTTAGATAATATATTCTCAGTAAAATGAGCGATATCTATGACCGCTTCTTCTCCTATTTTTTGCAATGAATAACCTCTCGACAAATAGAGTTTTGAAAATTTCGGCTGTGTATGAATAAAGGCAATCCGCCAGTCATTCCCGTAACATAAATCCTCAAATTCATCTAATAAATTATTAAATTTGCTCTCATCGCCTACGGGGTCGCCAACGACTAAGGCTATCCCGTGATGTACCCGTAGGGCTAGCCCTGCCTTTTCGCTGTCATCGAAAAAATATATTTTATCTTTTGGCCATAGTTTAAAAAAATCTTCACTGCTGGCCGGAAATTCTTCCAATAACCTTTTTAGGTTTTCTCTCATCTTGCCTTGATCTATAAGCCGGCTTTTAATCGGCTGAAACAAGGACAAGGCGGCGTAGGACAGAGCACCTATGCTTATGACAGTCAGGGAGTCGGTAAAAATTCTGCCACGCCTGGTATAGGGCCTGAGATGATTGGATATAAGGCTCAGCTGGTCAACGGTATGGACAAATGCGCTTTTAAAACTAAGCTCCTGACGAAAGTCCCGTTTATCCATTAACATGTATCCCGCCACACCGTACGCAATCACGATGACCAATACTATTAATATAAAACGCAGAGACTGACGGAAGCTATCTAGATCGCTTTTTACTCTAAAACTGTTTCGGTAATAAAGAAGCCCGCCGACTACCAAAAGCGGTATTACGATATCTCTCAAGCTATTATAAAACGTAAATATATGATCATAATCAAAGAAGACTAAACGAATAGTGCTAATAATAACTATAAAGGCATAGACCGACACCGCCACAACCAGAGCGGTACGCTTCCTCCTCCCCAGCAACATAGCAATATAAAGCAGCGTAAGCCCTATCAGTGTAGGTACACTAAACAAACCGATAGCCAAATGGTGAATACCGTGATGAGCACTAAATTCTTCGAACAGCGTGCTGCCGATCGTTAATAATCCATCCAGAGCAACAGCCCACACCACGAGACTAAGAGCCGGCTCGTGTCTGGCCTTAGCTAAAAACAGTTGATTGTTGTTCATTATAGATTTTTATCAGTTTACTTCTATTTTAGCATAACCTAACTACATTAACCCTATATAGCTAAATCGGATTAAGTTGTAATATTTATGTTAATGCTTGCGCCATTGATTTGACAAACTGTACAATGTAACAATATACAGAGGGAGTAAGTAAATTGAGCGTATACAGTAACACCGAGATACGACAAGCAATCGAAGACGGGCACATAATCTGCTACCCCTTTGACCCGAAACATGTCAATCAGGCCAGCATGGATGTAACGTTAGGCTATTATTATTACCGGATAGAACAAGTTAACGAGAGAACCATATACAACCCGTTCGATAGAGAAGATGTTGAAAGATATTTTAATGGTCCCTATAAGGCTCAGTCGCACGGTGACTGGTGCGCACAAAACGGATTCAAACCGATCACCGGCATACCGTTAGACCATCCTATAATTGTCATGAAACCGGGCGAACGAATATTGGCGCACACGCACGAATTTTTTGGTATATTACCGCCCGGTGCATCGGAACTAAAAAGCCGATCCAGCTGGGGCCGCAACGGAATAGCCGTCTGCTTTGATGCCGGCTGGATAGACAGTGGCTACATAAATCGGCTGACTTTAGAGATATACAATTTAAATAACCGAGAAACCATTCTACTCCCAGTCGGTGAACGGATCGCCCAAGCTATTTTCCATCATACCGGAGAAGTAGAGGGCAGTTATGGAATGGGCAGAGACGGTGGGTTTAGCGGTAAATATCAAAAGGGAACCGACCTGGATACAATCATTAAGGTTTGGTCACCCAACATGATGCTGCCACAAGCCTATAAAGATCACAGAACGCTACCGTCAAAGCTTTCGGGGTGTATGTATGACTAAGGGACTATATATAGTAGTAGAGGGGCCCCAGGGCGTAGGTAAAACGACTCAAGTAGGACTTATTGTCGAAAAGTTTGACAAACTCGGAATTCCGGCACGACAAATGAGAGAACCCGATAGCCAAAATGACTTAACTGCTCGTGTAATCCGATCACTAACCCAAGATCCTCGTTATCCTATGAACACCAAGACCGAAGTACTTTTATACAATGCGGCTCGCTCACAATCTCTGGACATCGTAAAAAACCATACCAATAACGGCATCAGCTGTATAGTCGACAGAAGCTATCTTACTACTTTCGCTAATCAATATTACGGACGCGGAGATATAACCGACTACAACGCGCTGACCTCAATCATCAATTTTGCCGTTGGTGGCATAGAACCCGATCTTATGGTAGTCCTTGATTCTGAAGTCGCAACACTAAAGGATCGTTTATCTGGCAGATATCAAGGAGATCGTTTTGACAATCTTGATCTTGAATTTTTAGAAAGAGCTCGAGCAGGATATTTGTGGGAAGCCAGACAAAGAAACTTGCCTATAATATACGCCAACGGTAGCAAGCAAGAAGTTTTCGATCAGATTTGGACTTTAATAACACCGCTACTAAGCACACTCTCAAGCGATGAACACACTAATACACCAGCAGCATCGGTGGCAGAAATCATAGCCAATAAGTCATCCGCAATCTCTACGGAAGTCATCGACGCGCCCAATAACAACCAACCTTTACTGATTAAGGCTAAATCCGGTAATTACCAAATAACTGAAGCCGGCAAGGAATATCTTAATGGCGTGGTAACTAATGCAACCAGCAATGTCTATGCATTCACCGACAAACTTCCCCCGGTCACCATTGCTGCTGCTATGGCTAGGCTCTCTCGAAGAGGAGATGATATGCGCATCACACTACTCGATGAATTTGCCGGTAACGAGAGTAAGGATGAGAAATTACTGCAGCGTGTTATTACGGCCTATGGTGACGACTCCGTGCAACAGCTAGCTGGCCAGCACGTTGTCGTTGAGAATGCCTCTAATCTACTTACCAAAAAATTAGAGTGGGGACGTCTAGCTGCTTACCTGGAACAATCGACACGCTA
>DAHXLE010000035.1 GCA_027371825.1 Candidatus Saccharimonadota bacterium | reverse complement strand
CTATGATACTTCTAAATTAATAATCAAATACGTCACAGAATCTATTCTATAAAACTAGGCGAGGGAAATTATTGCGGCCTTATTGGCAAAGTGGTGTTGTATGATATCCGCATCGGTCGTCGTTATAAAAGTCTGGTATGGTTGAAAAAACTCGGTTAAGGCCTGTCTTCTGGCGCCGTCAAGCTCACTGAAAACATCGTCAAGCAACAATAGCGGTTTTGCCTCCCTGGATTTTTCTATTATTTCGGCTTCTACGACCTTAAATACAAGCATGATTGTCCGGCATTCACCCCTTGAGGCTGATTGTTGTACCGGATGATCGTTGATATGAACTATTAAGTCATCGCGGTGAGGTCCGTGGTAAGTAAATCCCCGTCTATAATCTTCGTCTTCTGTCGTTTCTAGCTTACGAAGTAGTTGTGAAGCATATGAGTTCGTATTAAGTTCGCTTTGGTATTCAAGTTTTACGTCATGCCCCGTATTTGACAATCTTCGGTATTGCGTTTTAACTCTGTCAGCAATAGCCTCTAGTAACGATAACCTTTGCTCAACAATCCTACCCCCGAGCTCGCTCAACCGTACGTTCCAGGCAAATAACGATCCCGGGGAGCTTCTTCCCTTTAGTATCGCATTTCTCTGCGCCAAACAACGCTGGTATTGTCGGCAAATACCCGAATACCCTGATATGGTTTGACTGAGTAGATCATCCAGATATTTTCGTCTAAGTGACGGGGAGCCGTTTAGAACAAGTAGGTGGCTGGGTTCAAAGAGAACACTCGGCAAGCTCTTGTTTATGCTTAGTCGCTTGAATGTCTGTCCGTGTATTTTAAATTGCTTTTCAACGGTATCATCTTTAGGTGTTAACGTCATAATACGTACAGTGTTGTCGGACATTGTAGCCTCTAGCCTGGAGAAACTCTTATTAAATGTTATTAATTCGTTATCCCTTGCCCGGTATGAATTACCCAGGCAAAGCATTAATATTGCTTCGAGTAGATTAGATTTACCGCTAGCGTTGGGACCAACAATTATATTTACGCCATCATTAAATTCAAACGACTCGCTGTGGTAGGAGCGGTAGTTATTTATGCTCAAGCTGGCAATTATCTGTCCATCGATGCCCATCTCTAGTAATTAGAGTTAGCTCTTCAGCGGCATTATTATATGCGTGTAGTTCTTGTTCGAGGGGTCCTTGATCAGCGCAGGTTCTAACTTACCGTTACAACAAAATTCTACGTCATCACCGCCTAGAGCATGAAGAGCATCTAGGAGATAGCGAGAATTTATGGTTATGCTCCCGCTGCCTTTGATTTTAGCTGCTGATGATGACGTGTTCTCACCAAGCTGAGAGGCAATAGAGTGAATGCTTAAAAGTTGGTCCTCTTCGTTTATTTCTAGCTTTATACTACCCGAGCTTGATCGGGCAAACAAACTTGATACTTTGGTTATATTAATCATCTCATTACGGTTAACGGTGGCAACAATAGCGAAATCTTTGGGAATTAGTTTTTGGTAGTCGGGATATTTGCCATCTATTAAACGGGTAACAAGTTCTGTATCATCAACACTAAAACTGGCTTGTTGATCATCGTAAGTAACTTTTATCTTAGAGTCGTCGTCCCCTATAAGTCTGAGTAGCTCTGCGAGTGCCGTCGCTGGGATAAGCAGGGTTATTTCTTCTTTGTGTGTGCCCATAACCTCTTCAGCTAGGCGGTAGCTATCGGTTGCAACAGCGTAAAGCGAGTTATTCTGGGTATAAATATAAACTCCGGTAAGGACGGGCCTCGAGTCATCACCGGAGGCGGCAAATATTACCTGTTGCAGGGCTTTTTTGAATATTGGCCCGGGAAGTTCCAGACTCTTTCCTGAAGTAATCGCCGGCATAACAGGGAAGTCATCAGCGGGTGCACCGTTTATGGTAGAGGTGTACTGAGGAGTGGTTATGTGGAGTTTTGTGTCATCAAGTTCAATATCAATAACACCGGACGGCAAACTACTAACAAACTCTTGCATCAGTCTTGCCGGAATTGTTATCGAGCCCTCCTCACTAACCTTTGATCCGATGTAATGAGTAATAGCTATGTCTAGGTTGGTAGCCGCCACACTTAAACGCGTCCCTTTGGTTTTTAGAAGTATGTTCGACAAAATAGGCAGAGTAGATCTCGAGCTGGCTACTTTAGCAACGCTCATTAGTGCCGAATTCAGGTTTTCCTGGGTAACTTGTAGTTTCATTACACGTCCTCCGATAGTTAAATAGTATTAATATTAATTTAAAATAATTGTAGTTGTTATTGGTATAGTGGAAACCGGGCATAAGTAACACGCGGCAAGGTGTAAAATACCTTTTATGGTAGTGGAAAAAGCTTGCGATAAATTGAGGAAGAAATGGGCACAAACCACACACCCGGCAAAAACCCTGGGTACAAACAACAGACCTGTGCGCATAAACTCAGTGCTTATACCAACCTTAGTCACCAATTGTCCCCACCTATTACACATATAACCTGTCCCGTATGTTTGTTATGGCTTCGCGTATATCAGAATCTAATGCGGAGGCTTTTTGGATCTTATCAACCGAGTGGATTGCCGTTGTGTGATCCTTGCGGCCTAATTCTTTGGCTATTTTCGGAAAACTCAAGTGAAGCTCGCTTCTCAGTATGTACATAGCTACCTGTCTAGGTACGACAATATCTTTGTCACGCTTTGGTCCTAGGATGTCATCTAGCGCTACTTGGTAATGTCTGGCGGTTCGTTCTATAACCTGTTTCGCGGTAAGGTGTTTAGGTCTTTTTATCGAGCCCAGGAGGCCCGTTGCTATCTCAAGATCCGGTGAAAGTTCGCGCATCTCACAGAAAGCCAGTAACTGATTTAAGGCGCCCTCCAATTCTCTAATATTGGTTTGTATATTGGTTGCTAAAAACTCAGTGACATCGGAGGGCAAGTCAATGCCGTGTGTCTGGGCTTTGGTTTGGACAATCGCGCACCTGGTTTCAAAATCCGGGTTTTGCATGTCGATTGTCATCCCGCCAATAAAACGTGAACGGAGTCTTTCTTCGAGCGTGGGTATGTCTCTGGGGGGTTTATCGCTGCTTATAATAATCTGGTGGTTTGCTTGGTGCAGGGCATTATAAGTATGGAAAAACTCTTCCTGTATTTTTTCCTTACCGGCAAAAAACTGAACATCGTCAATAATTAATACGTCGGCGGCGCGGTAGAAATCTGCAAAATCTCCACTTTTCTTATACCTTAAGGCCGCCACAAACTCCTTAACGAATTGATCGCTGGAAATATATACTACCCGGGCATTGGAGTTTGTGCCTATAACAGCATTTCCAACGGCTTGAATTAAGTGAGTCTTACCGATACCGACACCACCATACAAATACAATGGATTGTATTTAACACCTAAATTTTCTACGACCGCTCGACAGGCGGCATATGCCATCTCGTTGCCAGAACCAACGACAAAATTATCAAAAGTGTAGCGTTCGTTCAACCCTTTTCGGTAGTCGTGAGTAATACTTCCGGACGATTGCGTGTAGCTCTCTTGGGATGCCGGATATGTTTCACTTGCTCCTGTTTCGTTGTTATCTTCAGCGCTCTTGGTAATTGCGCAGATCTTATACTCGATTTTTTTAGATTCAACGCCGTTTTTTTTCAGTATGCCTACAACTAAATCGTTAAACTTATGCTCAAATTGTTGCTTGATAAAAACATTTGAAACACCAACCACTAAAAGTTCATCACTTTGTTTTAATAAGCTCGTGTTTTTAAACCATGTTACATAGCTAGCACGGGAGACCGATAACTCTATCTCTCCTAAAACCGCCTGCCAGAGCTCATTGTTCTTCAATTTTCCCTCCAAATGTCCTACCCATAATAATACAAGCAGCTGACAGTTTTCCACAACTACAAATAATATTTTCGAGGTATAAGTTTGTTTTAGCCGCAAAGAGAGAAATTTATGCACAGTCGCAGGCACTATCTTATAAATGGTGGAAAAATGTTGGCAAGTGGTGGATAAATTGATAAAATGAGCGAGTAAACATTGTTAATTTCACTTGTATTGATTAAGAGTTCGGATATTTCAAAAATCCGGGTCTAGGATATATCAGAGCGGTGAAAGAAAGAGTATTTTATGCCAAAAAGAACCTATCAACCCAAGGTCCGTCATCGAGCTAAAGTTCACGGATTTATTAAGCGCATGTCAACCCGAGGTGGCAAGAAGGTTTTAAGTAGTCGCCGCCAAAAAGGTAGGCGTGAGCTAAGTTCCTGAGTCGCAAAAAAACTAAAGCAGGGCAGTAGATGGTCATTTGTCTTGAGCATAAATACACCTTGATATGATAAGCATTAAGACACCCCATATACAGTCGAATAGTTCGAGCATCTATGATTAGTCAAATCCACCGTTTCCATGGCCACAATAGCCTGAGAAAAATATATGGTTTAGGGCAGGCCGTTCGTGGCGCCTCCTTATCTCTTAAGTACTTAAAAACGCAACGTACTAGCTGGCGAGCAGCGGTTGTTATTAGCCGTAAGGTACACAAGTCGGCG
The DNA here is from genome assembly GCA_027371825.1 of Candidatus Saccharimonadota bacterium. Lineage (GTDB taxonomy): Bacteria > Patescibacteriota > Saccharimonadia > Saccharimonadales > UBA4665 > JAJZNU01. The sequence goes on along the minus strand of DAHXLE010000035.1, from coordinate 13,085 downwards.
GTTGTCAGAAACAGGATACGACGAAGAATATATGAAATTATCAGAAATAATTCCAAGTCCATAACTTCGTCATACGATATGGTGCTAACGGTATACGACAGCGGTCTTGTTGAGATGCCTCACGACAAGCTCGAAGAACTTGTAACTCAACAATTACGTACAGCCGGCATTATATCGTCCAACTCGTCTAATAGCCGGCAATCATGATATAGTATAGTTTAAGGAAAATAGAATGTTTACGACGATAATAGTTCGCCCCATATTTAATCTGCTTGTGCTGATTTACGGCATACTTCCTGGGCATAATTTTGGCCTTGCTCTGATTATCTTTACGATAGTCATAAGGCTTCTTATGTGGCCACTAGTTAAGAAGCAGTTAAAGCAGGCCAAGGCAATGCGCGAACTACAGCCGGAGATTAAACGGATAAAAAAAGCCTCCAAAGGCAACCGTCAACAAGAATCTAAATTACTCATGGAGTTGTATAAAGAACGAGAGGTGAGTCCTTTCGGTTCAATAGGAACATTGATCATTCAGCTTATAATCTTAATTGGTTTATATAGCGGTCTGAGAAAAATAGTATATGACCCTAAAGAGATCGTCGGTTTTTCCTATACGTTCGTACAACACTTATCTTGGATAAAACACCTAGCTGTTAATATTGGTAACTTCCATAGCACACTCTTTGGATTCGTAAATCTTAATAGAAGCGCCTTAAGTAAAGGCGGGATATATTGGCCGGCAATGGTGATTGTGGTTGCCAGTGCTGCAACGCAATACTTTCAAAGTAAACAGCTCATGCCTAGTTCTAAGGAAAGTCGCAAACTTCGTGACATTTTAAAGGAAGCAGGAAGCGGAAAACAGACCGATCAATCCGAAGTAAATGCTGCCGTAGGAAGAAGTACTAGATATTTTTTGCCGGTTATAATTTTTATGGTAACCGTAAACTATCCTTCTGCGCTCAGCCTCTACTGGTTTATGGGTGGTTTAGTGGCGTTTGTTCAGCAGTGGTATGTACTACGGGAAGACGAGAGTTCATTAGAGAAGGTAGCGGTTGGAGTTCCCAGCAAGGACGTTAGTAGCATTGTTGAGGCGGAAATTGTTGACGTACCCGAGAAAACGAAACAGCAGAAATCACCGAAGCGCAAGAATGTTAAAAAACAAAAGAGAAAAAAGTAATGGACAATTCTCGAGAATCGGCAATAGTATTTGCAAAAAAATACCTCGAAGATCTATTATCTTTCTTTGGGCTTAACATAGACGTCCACTCTACGGCAGACGAGGATGTTATTGAACTTAGTGTACCGTCAACCCACCTAAATAATTTTTTAATAGGACAGCACGGAGAAACCATGAAAGCTCTTCAGTATATGGTTGGCAGTGCTCTCAGAAATGCCAATTTTCAGATTTATAGGGTTAGCGTAGACGTCGCAGACTACAAAAAACAAAGGGCGGAACGTTTAAGCGAAAGAGCACTCGGGTGGATTAAGGAAGCTAAAGAAAAAAATGCGCCCGTTGAGCTTAGGCCGATGAATGCCGCAGACCGCCGAATTGTTCATAAGCTTGCGGCAGACCACGGATTGGTTAGTGAGTCCGCCGGCGAAGGTCGTGATAGGCACATAGTACTACGAACAGAGAAACCCAATAACATATAGCCGTTATATGTCATCTACCGGTATCTGATAGATATGAGCAATATCTGGAGGGCTTAACTCGCGGTTGACGCCATAAATTGACGGCAGCCTATGAAAAAAAGCATATCTATGGAAATATTGTAATTGTAGTAATGAACTTCCGTATCTAGGCGCTTTGTTGAATACATGGCCATCTTTATCCAGTACGGTGTTAATATGACTAGATAAACTTTTTAGTTTTTGTGACTCTTTACAAGAAATTGCGATTCTTATTTTGACCCTAAATAGATCAGTCGACAACACCTTCTTAGACAATCCTGTGTCCGGTATTTTTGTAGGAGTATATCTACTATGTGAAACGGGTAGTTTACCGCTAGATAAATTATTGACTCCGCTTTGCCTTACATAGACGCTACTCTTAATGTACGGAGGAGCGCTAATTGTCTCAGCGATAAGCAAGCGGATATCAAAAGAGAATTCATTAAATATAAAGGCAAGTTTTGTGAGCCAATTTTTACCGTACTGCACCAAACATTTATGATCCGTGTGGTGATGCCTAGATATTTTTATCGGCATAATAACAACTTGTATAGCGAAAGAATCGCCGGGCATCATATCACGCACAATCCGAGCCAGTTTATCGGCTGGTTTAGTAGTGTCGGGATAACCTGATTTTGACGGTATAAGACGTTTTCCAGTTGACCTAAAATAAGATGTTCTGTACTCGTCAAAGTGTTTTGTAATATAGTCAGTTGAAAGTCGTAGCTTTATGTTAGGCATCTCTTGTCTTGCTGATTTTTCTACAGGGTGTATCAAGTGTTTGTCTACGAGCACATAATGTTTAATATAGCCGCTAGGCAGCACAACGGTTTCAAGGGGTATAATCGTGGGGACGCCTAGCAATGCGAGCATTATGGGTCTTTGAATGTGAAGCTTATGAAATGCCCACAAGAATTTTACTAAAGGTTCATCTTGGCGCGTCGAGAATGAGGTTGGCGTGAGCTCTAGGGCAACTAACCGTCGGTTTAGGATATATAACCACTTAGTTAAATTTCGTAGAGCTAAAATAATTAACACAAGCACCAGATACACCGCAAGCTTTGGCAACACCGATTTTATATCTAGCGACAGTACGGATATAAAATTATTGATATTCATAGTACCGGGAAACCGTAATTAGTCGCTGATCTGCCGTGTATAAAATTATAATAATTGGCTGCATTTGCGGGATAGGTACGCTCGTCTTCTATGTCCCATCCTACGGCATTCATTTCTGATATGGTCCAGTTACCGGTACGTACGTCAACGTTTTCAACGAAGGCTACGTGACCTTCACCCCCTGGAGCTAAAGGCCATTGAAATATCGCACCGTAACTTGGTATATGGTTTACTATGTATCCATCCTGCATGGCGTTTATGTTCCAATTAATCGCGTTGCCCCACGTATTCGGGATCGGTTCGCCAATTTGTATGCGTCTCAGAGCGGCCCAATAGGTACAGTAACCATATGAGTAAGAATCGCTTGGATTAGCAGGTACCGTATATACATTTTGACCATTCGGCAATCCTCCACCTGCGTTAGAAATTGACACTAAAAGATTTAAGTTTGTAAGCGCAAGTACCATAACAGCTGGAAGCATAACAATAAAAGACAGCGTAAATAATGCAAACACCGAAGATCTTCTTAATAGCCTTTTACTGCCAAAAATAGTAAGTACTGATGGATTCATTGTCGGTATAACTCTGACGGGTTAGTGGTTATCAGTGGATGTTCTCTTTCCGAGGCGACTACTTTGACTGCTACATGGTGTTGATCGGCTATGACCAAAGCATCACCACGCTCACAGGTTAGTAGAAAACTTTGTTCATATTCACTTAAATTAAATTCTGATACGATATTTTTGATAGTGGTAGTGTCCTGTCGCATTAGTATTCTAAGAGCGCTCTGGGAAGCGATTGCTCTACCGTAGTCACTTTTTAAAAAATCGTTTGCTTGTTGTGAAATTATTGAGACACCTAAATAATATTTGCGGGCTCTTCTTACCAATCCAGCAACAAAGCGTGCTGATTCCTCATGCTCCAGCAGCATCCATCCCTCATCGATTATCAGCAAACGTTTTTCTGGCTTAGATCTTACCTGCGCTGATACGAAATTGGAAATGATTAACATCATTATTTGTCTTAGACTCTCGGGCAGATCTTTGATGTCAAAAACTATTAATCGATTTAACAGTGCTATATTAGTCTGAGCATTGAAGACACTGGCAAGAGATCCGCTTATGTATTTTTCTAAACGCTCGCATAACTTTAACTGACCTAATTTATACAGTTCAGCATAAAAATCTTCCAGTAACGGCTGATTGTTTTTTGATGAGCGGTATATCCTCAATATTGTCTTATCTACCGCTGCTTTTTCGTGCGCATTGAGTCCGTCCGTCATTAAACTTATAATTTCCGTAAGGTCTTGAGCATGCTCGGACAAATCGTTTTTGCTCCTCAATGTAGTCCCAAGATCGAAAGGATTAATTTTTGCCTTAGATTCAGCAGAGAGTTTGATATATGAGCCCTTAACGGACTCAGCTAATAATTTATACTCTCGCTCCGGATCAATAACTATAATTTTGGTACCCTGCATTAATTGACGCAATATCTCAACCTTAGTGGCGTAGCTCTTTCCTGAACCACTTTGAGCAAATACTATGGAGTTGGCGTTATGTAGCTCGAATCGATCTAATATAACGAGTGAATTGTTGGATTTATTCACCCCATAAAGTATTCCAGACTCTTGAACCATCTCAGAGCTCATGAAGGGGAATGTTAGGGCTGCTGAACTACTGTCCAGATTACGTTTCTGATTTATTTGATCCTCTGCTCTCGGTAAAATGGACTGTAATGCTTCTAACTGTCGGTACCGAGCAACCTTTGAGTAGAATAGTCTCGAGGCTAACGTAGTCTCTAGTAATTTAGTAATTTTATTAAGCTCAGATAATTCGTCTGCCCTTAGGGAAATATAAATAGCTACTTGATATAACTTTTCTTGTCCGCGCTGTATCTTGTCGCGTAGATCAATGGCGGACTCAAGCGGATCGGTTATCTCGCTTCCAATAATTTTCCCGGACTTAAGCATTGCTCGTTTGGTAGATTCAAGTTCGGTAATTTTACGATAAAGTTTTGGCAATGCTTGTAGGGCGGTTACTTCTTGAAGGTGATAAGTAATGTCGGCGTCGTGACTAAAATTAACCAAGTTATCTAACCAGCCGCTCGATGACACAAACGGATAACCAGCAATAAACATAGTGCGTATGTAGGTTCCATCTATGCATAGATAATCCTGATGTTCTTCAAGCCCGGCGTAAGAGAGGATGTCTATCTGGTCTTGTTCTCCGAAACTTAGTTCCATTTCTCGTATGACTTGTTTTTGCCTAATTTTCCACTCCATTAATAACGTAGCTGGACTTTTCACGACATCTCCAATTCGTTTTCTACAAATGCTTTATGTAATATCTCGAGCGCTCGATTTTCTAGGGGTTGAATTTTTGCTTCTTTTGGGTTGTAAAAGCTATAAAAAAGGTCAAGCAATTCCAGGTTTGATAACTGACGGCTTTGAATACCAAGTCTTCCGAGGCCTTTAGCGACAATATCCATATGTATACTTACCTGTTCTTGAATAAATTGAAAATCCATTTTGCCGGTTCCGTCATAAGGCACTATTATGTAGAAATGCCTGGTAAGAATTTTATTTGTCGATATTAGCCCCTGGATGAACTCTTTATAATCACATAGTTGTGTTTGATAGATTTGCTCTGTTTCACTACTTAATCGATCGGTTAAATCACCAAGATATTTATCCATGTCGATTTCCCGAGTTCTGATTAATATTTGCAGTCTGGAACCTATTGAATTGAGGAAGCTTTCATATGTATCAATAATTGAATCCTGCTCCTCCTCGCTTTTTAGTTCAAAGTTCACGGAAGACACTTCCATAACAGCCCTATACCTGTTACCGGGGAGCACTAGAATGTTATCTTTAACTTCCTTGATGTTTATTTGAGTCCTAGCACTAATTTTGCGGTTTGACTTGTGTAATACGAACATACAATCCTCCTTTCTTGGCAGTAAAATTTACCATAGTTCCCGGTTCGCTAATTCTTTTTTGTGTCTGGATAATTTGCGCCACTGAAAGAGAATGGTGATTAATGTGGCCATAAAACTTCCGATTCGAAATAGCTTCGGTATTTTCTTTCGGTTTCTGTGGCCGTTCTCTTCCAAAACGGGATTGTTTATCGTACAAATAATATTGTGGTCGAAAATTATAACGCACAACAACCAGCAGCCAATCAACAACTAACCTACCCCTTACCCTAATAGCGAGCAAGCTACATACGATAAAAAACAACCCAAACAGTATAAACTTATATACTGCAAGCCTCAGGACTGGAGGCAATATTACATATAACAGGGTATCGCCAAAGATCGGCGCAGTAAGAATAAGTAGTTGTGGCAGGGTCAAGTTACCAACAATTTTATCCTCTAAAGTTGTAACTTGAGCCGGTACTACCGTTATCTTCATTTTGTTTTACCCATAGCTTTATTGTTACTTAAGGATGTGGTGGTTGTTGGTACTGTGCGCTCGATCTTAGGAGCAGATTTGATCCTAGGAGTAGATTTATTCTCAGAATTTTTGATGGGTGCCGGACTAGACGAAGACGAGTTCGAAGAAATTTTTACGACAGAACTTGGCACAACCGAACTAGCGGATGATTTGCTTATAGACGAACTATTTGTGTGATAGGTAAAACTCCTGCCGCCAGTAATAGAACCAGAAAAGCCATGCGTTAATGGAGGAGAATCTGCTCCTCTGCCTGTCACATAGCTGATGCTATTAATAAACTGACCCCCAAGCTTTCTGGCTGTTCTTGGGCCTATACTGGCATAAGATAATTGCATCATAACTCCCTGTGTTTTTAACAAGGCTATTAGGACCGCAAGCCCAACAATCATAGCCATGATCGGATCAGTAGTTTTTGCTGCTCCCACGGTGGAAATACCGGCAAAAATCGATGCTGCAAGCTCTAGTATTACTACGTGCACAAAAAGCACAAAAATATTTGAGATATAAGTTTTTGCTGCACTAGATGCGAAATCACGAAAACTAGGAATTAGCCAAACCAATAATACCAAAGGAGATAATACGGCTCCTATGTAAATGGTAACGATCCTTCCAACATAGTACACCAGCAATATACCGGAGAAAATCATGAATAAAACCAATATTAGAAGTGCAGCCAAGCCGTATCCTCCGGATTGATCAGCGACTTTACTAAGGACACTCCAAACACTGGATTGTCCTAATCCTGAGCGTATCGCCGATATCATTGCATTACTGAGCCCGATCAAGCCATCAATCAAAAATACCGAAGTATTCATCAATAGAAAAACTAACCCTATCTGCGGTAAAAGTTGCTTGAACTCCATCTCATCGAGTCCGAACGTGGCATAGCTCATGATATGTAACCCCAGTAGGGCAACGACGAGAACAAACAACGCATCACTTATGCCGACAATTGCTAGCCACACATTAAAGACACTAACATTTTGTGAAATCAAAGGTGTCGCGGCAGTAAAATATGCCAAAGCATTAATGAAGGGCACCGCAATCGATTGAACGATGTCGGCTAAGATGCCGGTTATAGCTTTTAGGATGACTTCGACTAGAGCATCAGAACTTGATGAGGGCTGGATGCTCCCCAGGGTCGGTAGGCCATGGGAATGTGTTCCGGGTAGTTGGTGGTATGAACTGGCAAAAATAGTGGTAATAGTTCCAGCAGCCAACACAACCAACAATCCGACTACCGCATTCTTGAGTATTTTTTTAGCTGATGCCAGTTTATCGGGATGTCCTGAAGATGTTATGTATTGTATCCCACCGCTTATGATAAAGAACACACAGATTAGTGAAGCCAGAACACAGATAGCCTGAACGATAGGGGTTACGTATGCATCGAGACCAGCTGTCCTTGACCCGTTGGCCAGTACTTGAAGTGTGGCCGACAGGTCTAGCATCTACTTTCTAACTCCCGAACGCGTTAGTTGCTAAGGATGTCACTATACTGCTTATAACGAAAGCGGCTATTGTAATCGAAAGGCCTATGGCAGAAAAGAAAATCGTTCGTTTAGCTTTGCTGAGATGCTCCGGGTTACCCGAGCTTATAATGTAGTTAAATCCTCCCCATACAAAAAATCCGGTTGCCACTAAGCCCGCCAAACCTGCCAGTACTTTAATTACGCTTTCAATAAAACTTTGTACTTGAGGCATACCGCTAATAGATGCGGCATAAGTCGGATGAGACAAAATGAATGGTATTCCAAGAGCGAAATAAGTTGTTACGAAACAGAATATTTTTTTGTGACGCTTCATTTCGTACCCTCCGTAATCTTGCCAATATTAATTGCACAACGCTTAACATACTGTCAAGAATATTGTAAAACATAAGAATATTAATATAATTAGATACATTACCGTTATGGACAACAAAAAACGGATCAGAAAAGTTTAAAAAATTAATATTTATTTGTTATAAATAATACAATGAACTTTTATCAACAAATTATTATGTTGTATAGTAAATTCATTTTTCTAAATAATTTTTCGGGCCGATATTTACCGGTAAAAAACATCGTATGTTGAATCAGTCGATAACCGCAGTCCTTGCTAGTAGAAATTTAGTAGCTTAAAGTTGGCCGGTGGCATAACAACTAAGTCTTATTTTTAATGGTCGATCATGCACTGTCATTTTCTTGCAAGAGTTTATGATATATAGCAAGTGTCTGTTCGGCCATTTTATCCCAAGAGTACTTGGTGACTTGTTTATAGCCCCGCTCAATCAAAAATCTTCGGGTATCTTCGTTGTCTATGACCTCAGTAATCTTGTCTGCCATGTCGTTAATATCTAGAGGGTTAAAGAAGCGAGCAGCACTACCGTTTATTTCCGGAAGGCAGGTAGAGTTAGAACATACAACCGGTGCTCCGTGAATCATGGCTTCAAGTGATGGTAACCCGAACCCTTCGCTAAGAGAAGGAAATATATATGCGCGACAATGTTCATACGACCACCTTAATTCGCTTTCGCTAACAAAACCGGTAAAAACTATATTTTTTACTTCATGCTCTCGAGCAAAATGTTCTATACGTTTGTAGTTTTCATCTTGCTTACCCATGAGTGCCAGTATCAGGTCGGGATGAGTCTGCAGTATTTTGGAGTGAGCTAATATTAGATTCTCGAGATTTTTGTGTACGTGAGGAGTGCCTACATACATAATAAACTCTTTTCCATCCAGCCGTTGGAGTGGTTTTGGCTCGTCCGCTATACGATCAGCTGCTTCATGGGTAACGGTAATCTTATCTGGATTAATATTAGTATAGGCAACTATATCGTCCTTGACGAATTGCGAGGGGGTAATTATGGCTTGAGATTTTTTAGCAACGCGCTTGTTGACCTGTGTATAGATAGCATGCTTGATAGCGAAAACAAGTGGATTCATCGCGGGGTTGTTGAAACGTATGCGAGTAAGGTCATGCATTGTGGTTACCACCGTGCCACGATAAAAGATCGGCTGTTGTACCATCGTAAAGTGTACTAAATCAGGTTTTAAATTTTTTATTTGATCCTTAAACCCTAACTGTTCCCCGAAGGTAAAGTATTCAAACGGAGTCTCGATTACTTGAAACTCCGGAGCGATAGTTCTTAAATAAGTTAATCTGTGACTTTTTGCCAACATCATAATTTCTAGATCTGGGCTCAGACTATGCAAATGCTCAATGAACTTATCTACATAACGTCCCGTTGAGGTGCCGGATTCGCGTACATCAATAACGATGCGTTTTTTGGATCTACTGGGCATATAAAATAACTCCTTGGCTTAGATTACGTATTGTCGGCATACTGTTGACGTGATATTGCTAAATCAAAAACTGCTACCAGTATATAGCGGGAGCTAGGTTTCAACAATTAATACCCTGCCATGAGAATCAAAAATAGACTCTACGATTCTACGGGAGTATCAACAGATGATATAATATGACAGAATGATTCGTGCTCTAATTTTTGATTTTTACAGTGTCTGGGTGCCGGACAAATTTGAGTCGCTTGTTATGGCGGCTAATGACAAGTCGAAAATTACCGGTGAACAGTCAAAAAATGCACTAGAACAGTATTACGCGGGATCAATTGACCTCGAACATCTAATAGAATTCTTTAGAGTAAGTGTAAATATGGACATATCACTAGCGGATTTTAAATTAGACCCGAAAGACATTTCGCCCAGAATTATTGATTTTTTCCGTACTCTGCATATGCATTTTTTCAAGCTTGGAGTTGTGGGGAATATGGGTCGGCAAGATTATGATTTGCTGCTGGATATAGATAGGCAGTTTCATCAGTTTGAAGTAATCTCATGTCCTCTTGAAGCTCAGGTGCCTCTACTTAGCAAGGATATGTTCGTGAATGTATTAAGAGCAATCGGCGAGCCTCCTCAAAATTGTATATTAGTGAGTGGCCACCAAGAATTTTTAGACTTTGCCGCTTCGTTTGGACTCCAAACCGTAGCGTACGAAGGATTTCCAAAGCTCGAAAAAACAATAATGCCCTTACTGCACTTGATTTCGTGACTAGTCACACCAACCTTTGGAATTTTATCTAGTAATTCCCCTGACACCAGTAGGATTGGTCTCGGCCGAAGTGGCAATAATCGGAGACATGTGGTCGGTTCCTGGCTCACCAACCCACCCTGTCATTTCTCTATTCGTTGTCGAACCTGAGGAATGAGCTATATCATTGCTTGCTGAAGGACTAGAGACTGCGCTATTAATGTTGTAGGTAGAGGAAGTGGGGATATTGCTATCCAAACCAGACCCAGAAGTAGTGTATGCCGAAGGGTTAGACGCTGCAATGCTTGCTGGTACCCACGTACCATTGACTGTTATGCCTGCCGGAGGGCCCCCAGGGGTATAGTTCTTTAGTGCTTGCTCGGCTGCGGAAGCAACATCACTGGATGATACGCTGGGGCCTGATACATCCAACTGTGACGCTGAAGGATTTGGGGCAGCTTGAGTTGGCGTAAGCATAGCGGTGGGGGCGATACCTATTGTCGTAGAGTCATTAGTTAAGGTAATGGGTGGAGTCGCCGAGGAAGAGGGTAGTGTCGGTTTAGGCTCATTGGTTGGTACTTCATTAGTAATCGTAGCGTAATGATTGGTTCCGGATTCACCTACATAGCTGGTAACGGTTGTCTCTGGTGGATTGGGAGTCGCCGAGGAAGAGGATGATTGATTTTGCTGGTCTGTCGCGTCTGTCGATGCATTCGCTCCGTCGTAGTCGTTATAAAAAGGATTATTATTGTCTGCCATTTTTATTTTGCCCTTATGTTAATAACATAATAATATCTCTTGAGCAGTAAAATGCAAGTTGAAATCGTCAATTCAGTCAGTAAACATGTCTGGTGGTTATATTTGTCCCATTTGCTGTAATTCAATCATGTATTTGTCCAACCCTCCCAGAGATTCAACGTCTATTAGCTTACCCTTATCCAGAACATAGATCTTATCCATTAGGCTTAATAGCGGTAAACGATGAGTTACCAACAAAACGGTCCTGTTGGCAATTAAAGATCCGATAGACTTTAGTATGTATTTTTCAGACTGTACATCTAAGGCTGAAGTAGGTTCATCCAAGCAGATAATAGGTGCATTTTTTAGTAAAGCGCGGGCAATGGAAATTCGTTGCTTTTGTCCACCGCTAAGACTTGAACCTCCTTCTCCGACCACAGACTCCATACCCAGCGGGAGCTTATCTATGAATTCATTGATGTTGGCCGCCTCGGCCGCCCAGGCTATTTCTTGAGGGGATACCTCGCGAAAAGCATCGCCGTCCTTTATGTTGTTCACAATCGTGTCGGCGAAAAGTTGCGGTGATTGGCTTACCCAGGCTATACTGCGTCGTAAATCTTGAAGGCTAACGGTTTGAATATCATGCCCATCTATTAATATTCTGCCGGCAGCTGGTTCGAGGTATAGATCAAGCAAACGGAGAAAAGTGCTTTTGCCAACACCGCTTGGTCCAATGATGCCGATTTTTTGATTAGGCATAATAGTAAGGTTAACCTGATCGAGTATTTTTCTTTCGTGGTACGCATAAGTTACATTCTGGAAATCAATCCTGCCTACCGGTCTCGGAAGAGGATGGTCTTGTTGGCGATATTCTATTCCTTCGTGATCACTCAACACCTCGTATATGCGTCTTACGTTGACCATTTTTTGACGACGAATGGTTATTTGTGAAGTTATGTTTTGAATAGGGCTGATTAAATAACCAAGATAAGTCATAAACAGCAATAAATCTCCCAGGGAGAACTGGTGGTGCAATGCTTCTGTGCCGCCAAAGTATATTACGGCCGATGTTCCAATTATGACTATCAGACCATTAGAAAAGTTGAACAAATCACCGAGCACTATGCCTTTACGCGTGACATGGTATGTTCTCCACCACAAATCCTTTAAGCGCTGGACTTGTCTTTCTTGTACCGTGAAGGCTTGAACAATCTCTGCGTTATCTATAGATTCTGTTATGAGGGATGAAGTTTTACTAGCAAGCTCCGTTAACAACCTGCCCAATTTAGACATAAGCGGTCCAAATATTCGAACAGATATTATCAGGAAGGGGACTACTATGAGTGTTATTATCGCCAGTTTTGCGTTAATTTTAAGCATAATTATTAACACCCCGACTATGAGAATAATGGATTCAAATATGCTAGATATGGAATTTAAAGTCAGATCCGATAGGCTATTTGTGACATCATTTTGACGATATATATAATCTCCTTTAGGTAATCGCCCTTCGTGATATAGGGGTAGATTAAGAATATGTCTGAACGATTCTTCCTTGATTGACTGATTTAAAACGAAACTGACCTTGTTAAGCAGGTAATCTTTCACCAATCCAAATGCTGCTCCTAAGATAAAAATGCTCAGGGTCATTATTGATATAGCTATGATTAACGATGGTTTACCCGTCATTGGACGTAAAAATCCAGGTGCCGGAATAGACCCGAAAACCGAGTCGGCTAATATCTTGAGAGGCACGGGTCTCAGAAGTGCGATCCCGTCCGCAATGCTGTTCAGCAGGGTCATCAATATGATACCCGGGACGGCTTGCCGGTAATAGCGTTTAAGCCATTCTTTAAAAACTGTTGTTTTGTGTGAGCGGCCATTCTCTAAGAGCCAGAGTTCGGTAGCCTCATGGACCATTTGCGTAGGCCAACCGGCGCGTTCAAGACTGTAGGTAATAAAGTCTATTGGTATGCCCTTGGCAACGCCTTCTTCGATAGCCTGTTTTAGTTTCTGGTTTTGCATGGCGAGTTAAGATTAGCATAACAGTTTTAAGTACCTAAAGACA
>DAHXLE010000026.1 GCA_027371825.1 Candidatus Saccharimonadota bacterium | reverse complement strand
TCCCTACCGCTGCAACCCATAAACGTAGTAGCAACGACTATAAATCAAAATTCAATTGACATCACCTGGAACGATAACGGTAGCAACATAGCTAATTATGACGTAGAGAGGAACGGTCAAGTAATCGCCACCGTTAACACTAACTCTTACACCGATACCGGGTTAACTCCCAACACTTCTTATATTTACAGAGTAGTAGCTCATGACACATCCGGAACTAGCTCGTTGCCGTCGGCGGCAATATCTGCTTTTTCGGCCTATCCTGCTGACATCAACGAAGACGGGCACATAGACTTGCTGGATTTGAGTTTATTGGCAGCAAGCTATGGCCAATGCTCTCCAAATATCGGTCGAGCCGACATCGACCGTGACGGCTGCGTTAATCTCTTGGACTTGTCGCTACTCGCAGCAGCGTATGGTAGCGAATAATTAGATAATTGAGGTTATATGGTGTTTGTGTAATCTGTGATTTTCTATGTTTTTATAGATGGAGCTTAAGCTGTTGCAGCCATTGGACTACTATGCGTCGCCCTAAGGTCGAATATTTAGCCATAACGGCACCGAATGTTATCGATAGTATGATGATTATGATAATGTATATCCACCGCGGAAAAGACGATGGTTGACGATAGCCGGATAATACCACTGCGTCTGTTTGAATATTGGCTGTTTCGATTCCTTTAGAAATAGTAAGGTTATTGGGAACATATATACCGCTAGAATAGGTTCTGTTAATAGACGTATATTCAACGTCGTGAGGTCCAGGTGCAACACCCACGAATGTCGCAATACCTTTATTGTTTGTAACGGCGTATTTGGCGTCTACCGAATGGAGAGTAATGATTTTACCGACAATAGGTCGATAGCTACTGTCTAGTACCGTGACGCGTATCGTATACCCCTCGGTAGTGAAACTTTCTATTTGACTGGTGGTTATAACTTTGCCGGCAAAGCTAGCTACTAGATCATAATAATATGTCGTTCCAGGCACCAACGACAAGGCCCCCAGGTCCATGACGGCCATATTACCGGAATAGTTGACTGCCCTACTGTTGTTTAGCGCCCCTTTTGTTGTTCCGTAGTTCATCACCAACTGAACACCCGGAGTTATGCGTATCAGTATTTTAGCTGTGGTGAATTTTACGCTTTGACTAACAACGTTAATACTAACCTTACTCGGTGGTTGAGGTGTTGTTGTCGGAATGCTTGGAGAAACATTTGTGGTATTGGCTGAAGTGGAACTACTGCTAGATGTGTTGTTTCGGGCAGTGCTGCCCGCTACGGGCCGTGGTGCTGGTGTAGGCGGAGGAGGCGGTACGTTGACGGGTGGTGAGGTAAAAGTAATACTGGCTCCTGCACTGCCCGGATTGGTCCATGCCCCGGCGTAAGCAGCATTAGCATTGGTCACATTTATAACACTACTGCCTGAGCTCGCAACCGCCTTAAAGGTTATATTATCGATCAGTGAATCGCTTGAGGTACTAGACCCAAGTATCGCGCAAGCCAATGTAACACTTCCCCCTCCTCCGCTGTTAGTTACACAAGAAGAGAACACACCGATCGATGATGAAAGAAATTCGATATAACTAGGATCATAGGTAACCGTTGCCTGGACGGTGTTAACATTTGTACCGGGGTTAATTCTTAGAGACACATTGAAACTACTACCTACCTCTTCCGAAGCGCTGGAAGGTGTTAGATATATTTGTCCAGATCCTGCATAAACTATACTTGGCATAATAATACCGGCCACTAGAACCGTCGCCAACGAAAAAACATAAACCGATAGCTTGACAGGATGATGAAACATGGTATTTTTGATTTTAATTTTTCTAAAACTGATGACATTGTAGCAAACTATATTAAAATATACTTTGACTTTTGGGTGTAAAACAGATACAATTACCCTCATGAAAAAGTCAATACACCCCGCAAATTATCGTCCGATCGTTTTCCAAGATCTGAATAATGGCACAACATTCTTAACTAAAGCTACAGCTGAGACAGACGAAACAATTGAGTTAGACGGTGTTAGCTATCCTCTCGTTAAGATTCACGTATCGAGTAGTTCTCATCCTTTCTTCACCGGTGAGGAACGCGTCCTTGATATAGAAGGCCGCGTAGATAAGTTTAAGGCCCGCGCTGCAGCCGGAGAAGCCGCCAGAGAAAAACGTGCCGCTGCGGCCAAGAAACTTAGCGATCGAGCCTTGAAGAAATCCGAAAAAACAACTGCCGATAAGTCTGTTAAAACTAGCGCCACACGCTAAAAATACAACCGACAGAACGTAACATTTTAGTAATACTGGCTGTTTAGTTATAATTGCACAAGTAATGAACAACAAAGAACAACAGATTAGAGATGAGCTGACAGCTGTTAACGAGCAGTTGAGCAGCCCCGATATATACAGCTCAAAAGATTACCCGAGTATCGCCAAAAGGCAGGC
This sequence comes from Candidatus Saccharimonadota bacterium, assembly GCA_027371825.1. Taxonomy (GTDB): domain Bacteria; phylum Patescibacteriota; class Saccharimonadia; order Saccharimonadales; family UBA4665; genus JAJZNU01. The sequence goes on along the minus strand of DAHXLE010000026.1, from coordinate 6,324 downwards.
ATTTTTAGAATCGACCGTCAAATTATTCACCGATAAGTCAGTGCTTGAAAAAAAACTAAAGGAAGCTGAGCAGCTCATTGAATATCATGATCCAGGTATATCGCAACTGGCTCAAGCTGAAGTCGAAACCCTATCGCTTCAACTGGAAAAATTAAACCAAAGATTGAGACAAGCGCTTATTCCACAGGATCCTAACGATGAACGCAACGCTATAGTAGAAATCCGCGCCGCAGCAGGAGGTGATGAGGCCAGTTTATTCGCCGGTGAATTATATAGGATGTACGCTAAATGGGCCGAGAGACATAGATTTAAGATTGAACTGGTTAGTGAAAGCCCCTCAGAAGTCGGTGGATTTAAAGAAATTATTTTTGAAGTACGAGGCAACGACGTCTATCGAGTGCTTAAGTTTGAGGGCGGTGTTCACCGCGTCCAACGCATCCCATCAACCGAGAGCCAAGGTCGAATCCATACATCAACAGCGACCGTGGCTGTCTTGCCGGAAGCTCAAGAAACCGACGTCGAAATTGATCCTTCCGACCTTCGCATAGATGTTTACAGGTCGTCCGGTCATGGAGGCCAGAGCGTCAATACTACCGACTCGGCAGTCCGCATCACACACATACCGACCGGCATCGTTGTTACCTGTCAAGACGAAAAATCACAAATCAAAAATAAAGATAAGGCTATGGCGGTATTGCGATCACGGCTTCTTGTTAGGAAATTACAAGAGGAGGAAGATCAAATCAGTAATAAACGAAAAAGCCTCATAGGAAACGGTGATCGAAGCGAAAAAATTCGCACTTATAACTTCCCTCAAGATCGTATTACAGATCACCGCATCGGATACAGCAGATCGGGCATAGATTCGGCATTGGACGGTAATATCGATGACATCACAGAGAGACTTTCGATAGCCGAAATTGAACTCACAGAAGACAATTAAATAATGTTAGTAGGTGACTGGCTGCAATCCAAAACTAATTTACTTAAGCAGGCCAATATCCCCCTGCCCCGACTCGATCTTTTAGTACTGTTGGAAGACTTTACCGGCAAGGACCGTAGTTGGCTACTGGCAAACTTTGATAAAAATCTAAACGGGCTGCTCGAATCACACGAAGTAAACTTGCAACTCCTTAACAACTTAGTGCGCAGACGGGCTAAAAACGAACCACTATCTTACATCAGACATAGGACTGAATTTTACGGCAGAGATTTTTTCATAGATCGACGCGTCCTGGAACCTCGACCAGAGAGTGAAACAATTATAGATTTACTCAAAAAATACCTCGCAGAAGATAATAGGCTAGTTGAAAAAAATACTCGCCTGGCTATCGATGTGGGCACCGGCAGCGGAGCCCTGGCTATAACCGCGGCAATGGAAATTCCCAAACTCAAGTTAATTGCAACGGACATAGATAAAAAATGTTTAGCGGTTACGAAGATTAATGCAGCACGATATAAGAAACCTATTGAAATGATAGAAGGTGATTTAGTGCTTCCGTTTGTTTTTAACCGACGGGAGCTTCTAAATAACAATCAATATATTTTATTATGCAATCTACCGTATGTGCCCGAAGATTTCCCTCTAAACGCTGCCGCTATGTATGAACCACCGCTAGCGATATTTGGCGGCAAGGACGGATTAAGCCTGTACCGAACCTTATTCGATCAAATAAGATCGTTGTACTACAAGCCAAAACTTATACTAACAGAATCCTTACCGGCTCAACATAAATCCTTGGCCAGCATAGCAAAAACCTCTGGATACAAACTTGTGGAAACCTGTGATTTCATCCAACTATTTAGCCCGTTGGAGCAACACCAAGGACAACTTTAATATTCATGGTTTTTCCGCTTCTATTGATCGTTAGATTAACCGTATTGCCAACGGTTTGTTGATCAATGATAGAAGTTAGACTCGTTGACTGATTAATAGACACTCCGTTGACGGCTGTTATGATATCCCCCGATTTAATACCTGCTTTATCGGCTGGTCCACCCGAAATAACAGGTGTCTGACCGACAACTCCAGCTGGTGGTATCCAAGCCCCGCTACTGACGGACAGATTATACTGTTGTGCAATATCGCTGGTTATCGGTATGTAGACTACGCCTATATACGGCTGTTGCAATTGTCCGGTCTTCTCGACTCCCTTAATCAAACCCGTAACGTCGTTAATGGGTATCGCGAAACCTATATTCTGAGAACCGCTGGCTATCGCGGTGTTGATACCTATAACCTGACCGCTTAGATTTACTAACGGTCCCCCGGAGTTACCTTCGTTTATAGCAGCATCTGTCTGGAATAGATCGGACAAGTTTTCTGCTTGCGTACCGGTACTAGAGGTCGCTTGTACGCTCCGACCGTATCCGGAGATTATTCCACTGGTTACTGTATTTTGAAACTGTCCAAGCGCATTACCTATAGCGACAACTTGGTCTCCTACCTGCATTTTACTAGAATCGCCTAACGTAACCGGCACCAGTTTTCTTCCATTAAGATTCTGGATCTGCAAGAAAGCAATATCCAGGCTATCCTGACTACTGGTACGTCCAACAACTTTAACGTTATTGTACTGAGTTCCGTCGGATAGCGTGACACTAACACTTGTAGTTCCGGTTGGTATGACGTGTCGGTTGGTAATTATGAGACCATCAGCAGACAAGATAATTCCCGTACCGGCATCCATCTGCGTCGAGCTACCGCCTATTATGGTGCTTAATCCGGTACTAGGACTCTGTGATGTAACATTCACCGACACAACACTCTGACCAACCGTTCTAGCAATATTACTTATAACCTGGCTCTCGTTACTAACTACGGTCTGCTTCGTAGAGATAGGGGTGGTATTATCAATCTGGGAGTTGTTGTTGTTCGATGCTAACCAACCACCCAAAAAGCCAGACGCAAGACCAAGCAATACCAGGAAAACAACCTTGAGATATTTGACTCGACTTTCGATTGCTCGTCTTTGCATCTCTATCCTGCTCATTAGTTGAGGTGGTAAACTCACGCCATCCGCAACATGTCCTTTAGTAAGTAGCCCTTCATGCATTGTGTGCCAATCGGAAGTTGATTCTTGATCCTCTTTTGTGACCTCTTCCTTGTTGTTTGCTTGTTCTTCTGCCATCTATCCCCCCTGTTTAGTAATATTAAACAACCCTGTCTCTCCAATCCGATAAGGCAAGTATAACCGTTACTGTTGCTATCATAACAAACAGTATCTGTCTTTGCAGTGCCCGCGACGGTTTATTGGCATGATCCAGGTAATAGAGCGTTGCAAACCCATAGCCTACAACAGACAATAATAGAGTTGGTTGAGCAACTATTCCGTAGAATAACAACCAGTGACTGAGCAACCACGTAAGAGCGGCACCAAAATATCCCCAGACATACGACAAAAGACGGCTGTATGGTTCATCGAAACTGTTAAAGAAATGTCTGGCTGATACGTAACAAATTAATCCAGCGGCTAAAACCAGTCCATAAGACGGTGCGGCCGGCCACTCGATAAAAACCGCCATCAAACCATACAGTTGACCCATAGCTGCTTGAGCCGCAACCCCAAGACTGTTAGCCATAGGCTTTATTCCTACGAGCCACGTACCGTACAGAACTACCCACAACAGCTGCCAAAATACACTGTTGGTGTGCACCATAAATATTAGAGTTGATATTCCAACGACCAGATCAATCCCATTTGCTCTAATATTTGTTGGCCAATATCGTACATTAACTGCAAACATACGCCACTTACTTAACAATATAATGGCCAAAGCTACCTGGATAAAATTATTATTTAGTCTGACGAGTACAAAAACAGCCAGCGGTAAAACGATCATCAGCCCTACATGGAAGATCTGCGCGAACCCCCCGGTTGGTTTTAATTTAGTTAATTGTTGCCTCATCTTGCCCAACTATTATAACAAACTGGGCATTGCCAGGCTTAATAGACTTATCGGGAAGTGCCGTTACTGCTCTCACCCCAAACCGTTTCTGCAAATAATTTCTGGTGTATTTATCTTTCCCGTGTGTTAAATCAACAATAATAGTGTTTCGATAATTTGTCGTCGGAGGATTACCCGTACCAACTACCGTATATCCATATGACTGAAGTTTTTTCGCAATTGTCTGCGCCAATCCATTATCGGCCGTTCCGTTAAGCACAGTGATATGAGCATTTTCTTTGGCTAGATAGCCATCTCTTAAAGTATTACGGACATAGGACTGAATCTGACTGTAATTAAACTCTCCTGCTGTCGGCAAGACAACCGATAATCCGTCTATCGTAGAGGTGGTTACATAATTGTTCGGATAATCCGCCAACCCGATTGACTGAATATTGTTATTGGATATTTTATTCAATAGCCCGTAGAGAGTATTCGCATCCTTAAGATCTATGTCGGTACGTACATTATTACCGAACTCACTTAATAACTCCGAAATCTTCAAGGGATTACTGAGCGTACCTAGAGTTAAGACTTTTTGCTTCAGCGCCAACAGTAGCGCTCTTTGTCTTTGGGTACGGGCAAAATCCGATGTAGTCTCCCTGGATCGAACATAGTTAAGAGCTTGTTGGCCATTCATGGTTTGCACTCCTGGCATGGCCAATATCGGATTCCAATTATTTTCCCACGCCATGGTTGGATCATAAAGCTCCGTTGGTACATTAATCGTTACGCCACCCACGGTATCAACTGCTTGTTTAAAAGCCTGAAAATCTACTAAAACGTTATAGTCTATTGGTATACCCAAAATATTGCCAACAACACCATCGACGGCTTTAAAACCCGCTTCGATAGCTTGTTGATTAGCGTTGCTGTCACTTTCAACTCCAAGATATTTATATTTTCCCGACTCGAAGGCGGCGTTGATTTTCTGATATTTGGCTATATAGTCATTTGGCATTTTAACCCATAGGTCTCTCGGAATACTTAAAAGGTCGGCTTTGTTATTAACGGGATCCACGCTCGCGAGTAACATGGTGTCCGTGAGATCGGGTCCATCATGTCCCGCCCCACCTATACCCAAGACCAATATGTTGACGCGTCCGTCCCCTTCGGTTTTAAGCTGATCGGGGTTGACATTTGCCTGCAAAGCTATGGCACTACCGCCCCCATGAAAAACTTCGTGCAGTTGCACATACCCCTTAATAGCTAAAAACCCTCCCACTAGCAACAATGCTGTTGCGGTTATTAAGGTCAGCCTAACAAACCATTTTCTTGTTCGGTGATTGGTTTTTTTATGACGCAACGACCGCCTAGAGCGCCTACCGCTATATCCGATTTGTGTGCTGGGTTGTTTTAAATTCCCATTAATCGATACGGGCTGGACAAAAGGCATGGTTACATCGGTTGGGGTCTCCGGGTCAGCAACGGGAGCGGAAATAGTCGGTGACCCGATATGTCTAGCATTATCCGATATATTGGGTTTACCGATCAGGGCGTCATGGCTATTAAACGTCCTTGGCTCGTCGTGTTTCGTTACGGTTTTTCTTCTGGGAGGTCGGCTGTTTATGAATCCGTCTATAGACCGTTGCGGGACACTACGAGCTGGACGCTTATAATTGTCCGTGGGCATGTAAAATTCAGTATAGCGGTTTCGCTTAGCGACGTAAACATGTACAATCTAATTCATATTATGATAAGCGGGCAAAGAAAAAAACACCATAAAAGGGGTTATAAGGCTACTAACAATACCGCTATTGAGCACGGCGATACACACCTGGAGAATCCGGGCGGTCAAATGATGGGCAAAAAATCCAAAAACAACCGTCGAAGCGAATGGATGAACTTATACCTTTTTATGATAGTGCTGGTTTTGTTGTTCCTTCTCGCCTACGTCTTTAAACAATTCGTTTTTCAACAATACCAGGTAGACGGCTATAGTATGATGCCAACTCTCCAAAACAATAACCGTCTCATAGTGTGGGAGCTACCTCGTACGTGGTCGCGGATAACGGGTCACCCATATATACCAAAGCGCGGTGATATTATCGTATTTACGGAGCAACACCCCTATGGTCCTAGCGACAATACTCCTGAGCAACTAATAAAGCGCGTCATCGGGCTGCCCGGTGATCACGTCGTAATCAAAAACGGCAGCATAACCATTTACAATAAGCGCCACCCGAAGGGCTTTGATCCGGACCGTACGCTGCCCTACGGAAAAGTTATTGGAACCACACAAGTCGACACCAATGTTGTACTCAAAGCAGGTCAGATATTTGTTTGCGGAGACAACCGTGGCAACTCCCTCGATTCCAGGTATTTTGGTCCGGTTCCTGTCAAAAATATTATCGGTCAACTCGTGCTACGTATTAC
>DAHXLE010000016.1 GCA_027371825.1 Candidatus Saccharimonadota bacterium | reverse complement strand
TAAAAATGCTCTAGAACTTTCTTTTAGCAGATGCTCATATTGAGCGCTAATACCATTTTAGCATAGACAACTAGCACTCAATAGTCAAGAGTGCCAGAATCTTTATGTTCTCATTCACCGATATTTATCACCAATTAGATAATTCCCTCACTATAACTATTGGCCGACATGGCATTAATCTACCATCATTACTTTTACCATAGCGTGTCGTATAACCTCATCGCCTATTCTGTATCCGGATTGTAATTCTTCACTGACAACCTCTTGACTACCAGAACCTTCTTCCATGCTAACGGCTTCGTGGTACCTGGGGTCAAACGGCTTACCGACAGTCTCAATCCGTTCAACTCCTAAATCCGACAAGGATTTATAAAAATGCTCTAGAACTTTATTTATGCCCTCTGTCCATGAGCTTAGTGTGACAAAATCCTTGTTATCTTTGGAAATATTTGGCCGATGTTTAATGGCTCGTTCCAGATTGTCGATTGCCGGCAGAAGAGCTCGAACAACCGAGGCTTTATAAAACGTTCCCATAGAAAGACGTTCCTCTTCCGACCTTCGTCTAACGTTTGTAGCATCAGCCCTTTCTCTTTGTAGGGCCTCGGTCAGCTCTTCGACTTGTTCGAGAAGCTCTGTGGTATCCGGTTGCTTTTTAAGCTTAGGCCGACGAGTAGGATGTTCTTGTTCTGCCGTGTCTTCCTTTATATCTTTACTCATATAGAGCTACCTCTAACGCTTCACCGCTACGACGGACAAGATTCATAACATCGCGGTAACTTTGTCTGGTTGGGCCAAGCACACCTATGTAGCTTTGATCCGAGTAAGGACTACGGAATCTTCCGATAATTAAACTACATCCGGCACTTCGACCGATAGGGTTCTCTTGCCCGATATATACATTCAAAGGCTGATTCGGAGCAACCTCGTATAACCATGGCTCCAGGTTATCTAATAACCTGGCCACTTGTTGCACCTGTGAGCCGTCCATAAACTCGGGCTGACCGAAAAGATTGGACAGACCGCTAATATAGAGCTGAGGGCCAATGGTGGCAAGCCCTAAATTGGATGTCAGCTCAACCAGAGTATCAACAGCATTTCTAATGGTTCGCTCCGGTAATCCACCGCCACTAACCCGTGCATTTATCGCTCGTTCACCACGCCTTTCGGTAGCAGATTCCATCTCTTCTTTATCTAAATTATTAACGTAGAATCTGTAGCCTTTGTCGGTAGGTATACGTCCAGCACTCGTATGAGGTTGCATTATATAGCCGAAGTGCTCTAAATCAGCCATTTCAGCACGGATAGTAGCGCTGCTGACTCCAAAAACCTTGGACAGTAAACTAGAGCCAACCGGAACCGCAACCTCGGCGTACTGTTCTATTATGGCGTTGAGAATTAACTGCTGGCGTTTAGTAATCATAGTACAACTATTAGTTATATTCAGATCTTAGTTTAAACCCTTAGCACTCGATAGTCAAGAGTGCCAGGATTCCATTAAAAGACCCCCACAATTATTCTTGTGTTTACTAGAACGATCCGGAGCCGTAAGGCCCGCTTGTCTGCCTAGATTGATTGAATCTTGCTTGGGTTTTTCTTTTCGTTCTAATCAAGACCGCTACTAGTAATATAACAGCCGATATAGCAACAATAGGGAAGAGCAGCGTGCCGGTATCGGCTAGAGTTCCTCCGCTGGAAGTCGACGAGCCCGAACCCGCTAGGTTGTACGTGCTCGATCCATAGTTACCGGTTCCGTATGTACTAGCCGTATACGATAGATAATAGCTAGTTCTCATATAGTGCCTTTCGTGGTGGTTGAAGGTACATTATATACACCCTATCAACGTCCGCCATAACCGCCCTTATCTGTCAGTAAGGTTTTTTGAGACCCGCTCGTACCTTTACCCAAAAATGTCAAGATCTTTCCCAGGCCGACAAAAGTAACCAAACCCAGACCGACAATTGTCAAAAATTCCTTTCTGGAAACTTCATGTTTTAACAGCAATTGTAGCGTTGTTTGTTGTTTCATGATATTTCAATATCCCTCTAGCTGATATGCTTAAGTATAAAATCATTATATCATGAGGGTCTTGACATACAACAAATTATGAGACGCTGAGGACGTTCTGCTCTAGGGTCCCTCTATGATACTTTTGAGGGACGTTGATTATCAAGAGACAACACTCGTGCGAGCATGATTAACTAGCGAAGCTTCAGAACGTGTTCATCGTCCGGATCCGGAATCTTGTAGGTATCCGATACGGGAGGAGGTAAATCTGAAGGTGTCTTTTTTTTACGATGCCTACTGCGCTTTCTTTTAGGCGTAGCTTCAGCATTGTGTATTAGTTCATTTACTATCGTACGCGCCACTGCTCGTGGCTGAGATAACTTAGGGGTAGGGTTGATGGTTGAGATAGACGGTTTAGGATCAGGTCGAGCCACTTCTTTGTGTAACTCTTCTGGATTCTTATATCTCTCTCCTACGAACTTGTCTACTAATTCTCGACTTACGGCATATCGGGCACGACTATTCTTTATTATTTCGGCACTGTAGTCTTGTTCCTGGGGCGGAAGGTTCAGGCTGATGGACGAAAATGCCGGGACTTTTTCTCCCTCAATCGTCATGCTAATGACAAAGTAGCGATTGTGCATATGAACTAGATCGTGCTCAGTAAAGCTCGGCTCGAAATATCTAGTCATCTTAGTAGCATCATCTGCCGACATCCGAAAAGCAATTATACTTCCGACATTTCCGAATACCGCGTCCCTAACCTCCAGCGGCATTTGTGCAATGTACTGGTTAGCAACGGTTAACGCTAACCCGTATTTACGGGCTTCTGATAGAATGGTCGCGAAACTATCTGTAGCAAAGTTTTGAAATTCATCGACATATAGATAAAATGGCGAACGTTCTTCGGCTGATATGTCGGCTCGACTCATGGCAGCAAGCTGAATCTTAGTCACCAGTAACGCCCCAAGCAAGCTTGCATTGTCTTCCCCTACTAAACCACGAGTCAAGTTAACGATAAGGATTTTACGCTCATCCATAATCTGACGAATACTGAAGCTGCTCTTTGGTTGCCCGATGATATTCCTAACAAGCGGGTTGGCAGTAAATGCACCGACTTTATTAAGAACTGGCGCAACCGCTTCCGCTGCAAATTTATCGTTCCAACTAGCAAACTCTACTGTCCAGAAATTTCGTACTACCGGATCATCAACATAGTTTAAAACTACCCGCCTAAAGTTCTTATCGGTAAGTATTCTTGTGATATCCAGCATTGTTGCAGCAGGATAATCGAGTAACGCTAACAAGCTGTAGCGTAGTATATATTCCAAGCGAGGTCCCCAGCTTTCAAACATTCTTTTGAGGACCCCTATAAGCTCAGATACCGTATGTGTCTTTAACTTCGGATCGGTAACTTCCATAGGGTTAAATGGCATCGGAAACTCCGTGTCGGCTGGATTAAAATATATAACATCGTTGGCCCGTTCGGCCGGTATTCTCTTCAGTATATTGAGAGCATAGTCGCCGTGGGGATCTATGACCGCAAAACCATATGGACTATAGATATCCGATATAGTAAGCAACTCAAGGAGTCCTGATTTACCGGTACCGGTTTGTCCTATGATATATAAATGACGACTGCGGTCAACTCTAGGCATGCCGAACATGGTATTATGACCCCTGAAGTTCGTAGCAGCTACCGGGCTAATATCCTCTCTATATAAACTTGTAACGACCGGAAGATTTGCCGGAGGCTCTGCTGTTTGTGAGATAGCCCAAAGAATGTACGGTGTTTCGACGTTAGTATGCGGCAGGTGATATAGAGTAGCAATTTCTTCGATGTTGCAGGTAAACCCCCGTCTATTAAACTCTCTGGCTCTATACAATGCCTCTATATACCGATCGGATGCAACCCGTTTTTGTTCAAACCCGTTTAGATAAGTAGTATTGAACTGTTTATAGCTGGCTATAATGGATTGCATCCTAAGCTTTGCGTCGTTAATCTCCGCATTGCCCCGGTAAACTATTCTTACAGCTGTTTCAAATGCAAGTTTCTGGCTCTTTTCTTCAGCACCGCTAGCCCTGGTTTGTTCATAGTCCGTAAGTTTACCGGCCTCGGATTTTGTAGATGGAGCCGACCAAAATGCCGTGAGTAAACCGGTTGTGGTAATCCTCTTCGACTGCCCCTTTAATACGGCTATATACCGTTCGTTCTTTTTGTGCCAGTTGGCAGGAGCCGGACGTAATATCATCTGTATCCAGGCTTCTTCGTCGTCGCCGAATTTGGCAAGCGTAGCAGTGATAGCAGCGAGGGGATCGACCTCGAAACTTTGGAAAGTTTTGATAGGCAAGGCCTGATTATTGATTAACTTAAGCTCGGTAGACAAAACGGTCGAAAAACTTTGTTCGGTAGACATTGTATAGTCCTCAACTTCTGAGATATGTACGGTGGGGTATTGAGCATATATCTGTTCTTCGACAAAGCTTTTGATGTACTGAGGCACCCATACATAAAAGCCGATCCGTTTCTTGAGTACGGCTATCTCAAAGCCAAGTCTTTCGCGGCGGGCCGACTTAAACAAACTGTGTGATGGCATTGTCAGAAGACCGTGTAAGGACGCAAACATCTGTTCGGCGGCAAGTTCTTTTTTTTCGTTAGTACGCGGAACCTGTAGTAGGAGTACTACCCCCTCTTCGATGACTTGCATTGATGTATCGCTATTCTTTGCCATATCGAACACTGCCCTATAAGTACAGGTACTTATATTCTCGCATCTTTAGCCTCCGAAATACAGACGGCCAGGATAAAATAACCTTATTGCTTAGTAAAGTGCTGCAGTTTTGGGCATAACAGTACCCTTGAATATTTCTTTGACTTCTTCAGCTTCTACGGACTCTTTCTCGAGCAACCTGTCCTTTAACTTATCCAAGAATTTTCTATTGGCTCTAATCACCATTCGTGCTCTGTTTGCTGCTTCACTAATTAGCGACTCTACCTCATCGTCAATAATTTTGGCTGTCTCATCTGAGTATTCCCTTTCGTGCACTAACCGTTCCAGCATCATACCTTCGTCTACATGGAAGACTTGGTCGCGTAATTTCTTACCCATACCTTGATGCATCACCATGTCCCTTGCCAGTTCGGCTGCTTGTTGCAAATCATTACCCGCTCCGGTAGTAACTCTATCTGCGCCATAAATTATTTCCTCGGCTACTCTTCCGCCAAGCGCCCGAGCCAGTACGTCTTTGTATTCAATGATGCTATGGTAGCTCTTGTCGGCCAGCGGGATAGACCACGTTACGCCACCGGTTCCGCCCCTGGGTATGATTGTGACTTTATGTACCGGATCCGCATCTGGCAATACGTGACCAACTATGGCATGCCCTGCTTCATGGTAAGCGGTTAGCTCTTTTTCTTGATCACTCATAACTTTACTCTTCCTCTCGGGGCCTATGGCAACTTTCTCGAAAGCTTCGGTAATATCCTGATTGGTAATTTCGGGGTGGTCCTTGTGAGCGGCGATTATGGCTGCTTCGTTTGCTATATTAGCAAGATCAGCCCCGGAACTCCCGGCAGATTTTGCTGCAAGTGCATCCAGGTCGGCAGATTTCGACAGCGGTTTTTTGGAAAAATGTACCTTTAATATGGCTTCTCGGTCCTTACGATCGGGTAAATCAATGTTCACGCGACGATCAAATCTGCCTGGACGTAGTAGTGCCGGATCAAGAACATCAGCTCGGTTAGTAGCCGCTACGACAATGACAGTTTGGCCTTGCTCAAAACCGTCCATCTCAACAAGAATTTGGTTAAGAGTCTGCTCTCGCTCATCGTGACCGCCACCCATGCCGCTACCCCTTCTCCTGCCCACGGCATCTATCTCGTCGATGAATATGATACATGGGGAGTTCTTCTTGGCTTTTGAGAACAAATCTCGAACTCTTGATGCCCCAACCCCCACAAACATCTCAACAAATTCTGAACCGGATATACTAAAGAATGGCACGTTCGCTTCTCCGGCTACCGCCCGAGCTAACATAGTCTTACCGGTACCGGGAGGCCCTACTAGCAACACCCCTTTTGGTATCTTGGCTCCCTTTTCTGCGAATTTCTTAGGAGATTTTAAGAACTCGACGATTTCCTGGAGATCTTGCTTGGCTTCTGCGCTTCCGGCGATATCGTCGAAGTTCATCTTGTCCTTTTCGTTCCCATAGAGACGAGCACGACTCTTGCCAAAGCTGAGAGCCTGATTACCTTGGCCCTGAGCGCTTCTCAGCATAAAGAAAAACAGCAGACCTATAATTACGACCGGTAGGACATATTCCAGTCCTAGAGTTAGTATAGTGGAACTAGTCGAAGAGGTTGGTTTAAATTCAATCGTCGTCTTAGAAAAATTAAATCCTTCTGCTTTTAGGCTGGAATTGGGGTCAGAATAAGCTTTGAGGGTAGCAGAGCTGGCTCCTTTTTTGGTGATATCTAGTTCGTTCCCGCTTACGATTATCTTTGAATAATTCCCCGCGTTCGCGTCTTGTATTGCCTGAGTCAAAGGAATTTCAGTCAAGCTGCTTGGTTGGGAGTAGGCAGCAAATATTACAAGTGTCAACAATACTAACAACGCTATGAACCCGGCGTTTTTGAATCCTCGCTTCGGAGGCTGGTTATTGCCAAGTTGATTAGGCCGAAAAGGTTTTTTATCCATTAACATTAACTCCTGTAGTTATATACTTGCATTGTCTAGTTGATTAAGCAATCCACCGAAACGACGAGCAGCCGTTTGGTACATCGGCCTCCTAATTATATTCATGTAAGGAAAGCCGTAGCTATATTCCCCTAATTGTACCGATTATACAAGCTGATTGTCTATTTTACTACCGCTCGGGACTTAAGATAGTTAGAGATTCATTATCAATCTTCAGTGAGTATCCAGACTTAATGTCCAATGTTTTTCCGGGAGCCTTCGTTTTTGCTTCAATAGAAAGGCGATCCAATGTGCGACTATCCAAGTCCTTCACTGCATTATCCATCAACCAAGCCGTCATGACATTTTTAGCAATATCGTGGGGCAAGAGAGAAAACCAGTTACGTCGTATGCTATTACTTGCTTGGGAAGATAACATTTCATCAATAGTCCGATCAATTTCTTCGTTGATTAGTCTTGCCCTCCTGATAATATCCAGCAACCGTTCACGATCCAAAACAGATAAACGAGGAATAAGCCGAATTCTTACATAATTTCTAAGGTAAGACTCGTCATGGTTAGTGCTGTCTTCTCGCCATTTTACGGCATGTTTTTGGGCATACTCTTTTATCTGCTCTTTAGATACTCCAAGCAAGGGACGTATTAGGGTTTCCGTAGACTTAAGGGAGCTTAATCCACGCCTATTAGTGCCCCTTATTATATTAATAAAGACCGTTTCCAAAAGATCATCCTCGTGATGGGCTGTAACTATAGCGAGCGATTTGCTTTTAGTCATTACGCTCTTAAGAAATTCGTAGCGTTTTTCGCGTGCCAGTGCTTCACTTGGGTGAGGCCCCAATTTGCCTTCACTGAAGTAGAATGGGATGTTCTTGTTATTGACCGCCTCGATTATATACTGACGGTCAAGACCGGAATCACTTCGGATACCATGATCAAAGTGTGCGACAATAAGATTCAAGCTCGGATCCCTCGACAAGACGTCCAGTAGAACCATTGAGTCAACTCCGCCGCTTACCGCTACCACATATTTACCGGGCGTTAATTTTACTCTCATATTCTTATCTTATCCTGCAATCACTTAGGAGCAAGTATTAATTTGATAATATTTTTGTGCTATGGAGCCGGGTGATTATTCGGTTTTATCTTGCGCAGTAGTGGCTCAAGAGATATCAATAGATTCTTATAGTCTTCTAGTTGGGCTAGTCTTGTACTCTCCGAAGACTCTAGTCGACTCGTGAAACACACTTCTGTGCCGTCCGGATCCTGAGTTGATAAACTGTTTCCGCCGGTTGACCAGTAAAACCGATCATTCGCCAAAACCATTTTACCGTTCAATGAATGCGCCACTAAAGCCGCTAACTTATAGCCTGAATGAAGTATGATCCCTTCTGTAGTGGACTGAATATATTTTGATTCTGAAAGTAATGACTCTGCATCTTTAGAAGGTATAGGTTCCTTGTCGGCATCAAGTGGTTTTATGGTCGATTTACTAGAATTGTAAATAACGGGCATATTATCCATTAAGTCCAATACCTGCTGCCAGTTAACCCGTGTGCCCAGCACTACCTCTGAGGTTTTATCTTCCGACAAAAATTCATCACCCGACCATAAAAATGAATCGGGCAAATCCGAAAGCTTAATATATTCACCAAATCCCGGGTAAGGAGTATGCTCTGAATCTTTTGAGATCTGCTGGTCGAATCGCGGTCTATTACTAGGAGTATACAGGGTCGACGGTAAGAAACGACCTCTTCTTGTTCTATAACCGGGTCTATTACTTGTCTGATCCTCAAGAAGCCGTCTTTTAAGGAGGTTTAGCTCGTTAATAGTTTTTTTGTCGTTCATTATTTCGTAAATACGACTCTCGACCGAAGAGATACTCGATGAGGATATATACTTTTTGGGAAGAGGATAAGTACCGTTATATAAACCGGTCATCTCGCGCCTTACAAGTTCCGATACAATAGGCCAATATCCGTTTGAAACAAGATCGTAAGACCTACGTAACCGTCCTTGCTCATCCAGAACATAGGCCGACCCCCACTTTTCTACTTGTCCAGACTCGGGATTATTGCGGGTAGATATAGACGTAATTCGTCTGCCCATACTCAACCGAGAGCTATCCACTACCTGCCAGGTAAACTGATGGTGTAATAGATCAGCATCGAGCATCAAAGTAGTATTAGTATCATTGAGCTCTGCACCGGATACTTCGCTGGGCACACGTTGAGCTATCATACATACTGTGTCTGGGAACAAAGGCAGATTATCTATAACGAATTTCTCGGTTGCTTCATGAAAACCACTACTGGGAGATAATAAAAAAGAGGCCTCACCAGCCCCCTGTTGTATTAAATTTTCGCCAAGTGGCTTCGTCAGCGTTTCGCTCATACTGGCCATTAATTATACGCATAGCCCGCTAAAAACAAAATCGATCTTAAAATTCTATCAAACGATATGTAATTATTTTTAAGAATACTCTTCTTGATTATTAGAGGCTAAGACGATCGAGAATATACAATACCTATGAGAACTAATAAGTCTTTTCCAATGCTCAAATGATGCTTAAACTGTAGTAATTATGGCAGCAGCTAATTTTAAATTGTTAAAGCTTGATTGACTTCCACATAGCGTCTTTTTCGCAACTTGCCTAACTTATTTACCTACCAAGCTGACTACTTGAAGGAATATACAGAGCAAACCGGTAAGCAAGTAGCCAACACAACGAGTCCGCTGGATGGTAGGTTTGGGGTATGGAAGGACAAACTAATTGCCCATAG
>DAHXLE010000012.1 GCA_027371825.1 Candidatus Saccharimonadota bacterium | reverse complement strand
ACTGAGTTCACCCAGCACGGTCTCATCACTGAGGCGCTTGGTGTACCTGTCTACTTTGCCGACCCTTACAGCTCCTGGCAACGTGGAGCTAACGAGAACATCAACAGACAACTAAGGGCCTACCTACCAAAACGGAGTGACATACGAGATCTTACCCAGAAAGAACTGGACAACATCGCCTGGGAGCTCAACAACAAGCCCAGAAGAAAACTACAGTGGCATACGCCACAGGAAGTTTACGATTGGCTTGTACAAAATCCTAACAAACGGCTAGACTTAACGCAGGTTGCGTTTGGTTCTAGAATTTAGGATCATAAAGTCAAGCTTCGAAACCATGATATAATGATAAAAAGTAATGGCAGAAACAATGATTACTGCCGCCAATCTCGTCAAGCGGTTTGGCGATGTCACGGCAGTAAATAATATCAGTTTTAGCGTTAAAAAGGGTGAGGTATTCGCATTTTTAGGGCCTAACGGTGCCGGTAAATCAACGACCATAAAAATGCTCACAACCTTGCTCCAACCTACTAGTGGTGAAATAACACTATCTGGTTTCGATGTCGTTACTCAGCAGGAAGAAGCCCGTAAGTCATTTGGGATAGTTTTTCAAGATCCGAGCGTTGATGATGAATTGACGGCCAAAGAAAACATGTGGCTCCATGCTGTTTTATACAATGTCCCCAAAGCAGAGATAGACACTCGCATCAAAGAATTGCTGACATTAGTCGAGCTTTGGGATCGCAGAGATTCCAGGGTTAAGACTTTTTCGGGAGGCATGAAGCGAAGGCTTGAAATAGCCAGAGGTCTCCTGCATCATCCGGCAGTACTTTTCTTGGACGAACCGACGATCGGCTTAGACACACAAACCCGTAACTTACTTTGGGACTACGTTAAGAGCCTGAACAAGACAAAACATATGACTATCTTCTTCACTACCCATTATCTTGAAGAGGCTGAGAACATAGCCGAGAATATAGCAATTATTGACCACGGCATAATAATCGCCAAAGGTACGACTGAAACATTAAAGAAAATAACTAAAACCAAGACCCTCGAAGCAGCTTATCTGAAATTAACCGGAAAAGAACTGCGAGATGAAGCCGCCAACGGTACCGAGAGGCTTAAGCTCCGTTACCGGGCTCGAGGTGGGGGTATTAGATAATGCGAGTAATTTATGCCTTATGGCTTAGACAAATAAAGAGATACAGCCGCGCGAGGTCCCGACTGGTCGGAGCCGTCGGACAGCCGCTATTATTTCTCCTAGCCCTGGGATATGGTTTGGGCTCGGTCTTCAAGCGAGCCGGCGGAGGAAATTATCTCCATTTTTTGGTACCCGGCATTATGGCTCAGACCGTTTTGTTCTCATCTATGTTTTTTGGAATCAACATTATATTTGACAGACAATTCGGCTTCTTAAAAGAAACCATGGTCACGCCGGTATCAAGACTGAAGATTATGCTTGGCAGCGCTCTGGGAGGAGCCACGACTTCGCTTGCTCAGGGTTTGTTGGTATTCATTATCTCGCTGTTTTTGGGCTTTCGGCCGTATAACTGGGTTATGCTGCTGGTTGTCATCCTGATTCTAGCCATGCTTGCGACAGCACTGACAAGTTTCAGTTCTGGCGTAGGTGCTTTCGTGAACGACTTCCAAGGATTTCAAGCAATAAATCAGTTCCTGATCTTTCCTCTGTACTTCTTGTCCGGTGCATTGTATCCCCTGACTAATGCTCCGACCGCTCTTCGTATTATTGCTGATGTTAATCCGATCAGCTACGCCGTAGACGCGCTGAGAGCAGCTCTTATAAACCAATCGCATTATGGATATACCAAAGATTTTCTGGTACTCGGCATAACCATGACAATTTTAGTATTGTTCGGCGTATACAGATTCAGGAGAATAGAGGCTTAGAGCCTAGGCCAGATTACTTTTCCGGCAATCGACTCAAGACTCAGCCATCCGAATTCCCGACTGTCCCGGCTGTATTTCTTGTTATCTCCCTCTAGATATATTTTATTGCCGGCAACCTTCGTAATCCTTTTAATCTTGTCGAGACCATCGTGCTTAAATATTACAACCTCTCCGACAGCCGGCGCTGATCGTAACCTAAGAGCTATGACCAGATGATCAGGCTTAAGCAACGGAGTCATGCTGTGACCAACAACACGCCGTATCAGCATCTTAAACGGCTTGGTTCTCGAGATTGGAACGTACCGCCTGGTAGTTGTAACCTTCCTTGGTCTTCGCGAACAATTCACCTACTTGGTCAACAAGATCAATTAATTTCTGTGCGTCTAACGGATCTACCGATTTCTTGGCGTCGCTCGCCGCTTTTGTCGCTCGCCAAATTAGATCATGAAGCTCCGGGAACTTCTCAGAATGTTCTGCCTTAAAATAATCGGTCCATAGCACCCACAGATGAATCTTGCATAATTCGGCTCGCTTTTCCTTAATAATGATTGCCCGTTGTTTAAAGACAGGGTCATCGGAGTCCTGGTATTTTTTGGCGGCATTATATACACTCTGGGCTTCAACTCTGGCCTGTGCCGGGTCATATACCCCGCACATCAGATCACAATGCGCATAGACGGGTTTTATAAATTTGTACTTCACTTTTTTGCCTCCTCACTTAAAGTATAGCAAAATATTATGGTTATTTGTTGTGCTCGATGTAAAATCTTTCAGCTTGTTTTAATTCAAATTCCTTCAAAGGGTTACAGATTCCCAGGAGTTGATCGCTGACATAAGCATCCGGAATGTTTATGCCCAGGACTTCTTCCCATAAGCTGGCGTTAATCGCATGCTCCTGTCTCCAGCCCAACACTTCCTCTAAGTAGTCGTATATCATTTTTCTTTGCGGGGGGCTATTAAAGGCTACTGTCTCGATGGCAGAACCGGATGCAACTCTCCATCCAGATACCTCTGAAGCGCGGTTAGTGTCACCGTTAAATCCCACGACTGCCTCGTTGATCCGGACAGGGCTCCAGCTTGTATCAGAACGTGGAGCAACCTGACCGAACAAAATGTGGTGAGCAATATGCGTAGAAAGATGTACTCTGTGCAATAACTTACCAAGTGTCTTTGCAACATCTTCGTTTTTTCGGTCTAAATCTACGGTCAACTCCTCTTCCTCGTCCTTGTTTAAAGTAACTTCAAAAACAGTTCGTGTACGGTCATGGTCCTGCGCCTGAACAACACTGCTAGGAGCCTTAGTACCCTGCTTGACCATTAGAAACAGCTTGCCAACTTCCGGTCTAACGCTTATTACGCCCAGCCTTTGAAGCAAGTATCTAAAATCACGAAACTCGCCCACGCTTGCAGATCTAGTAAAATCAGGTTCTGTTCGTTGATAATTGCCTGTTAAATGCGCCCTATAATCCTCGAGAGATACGATATTATTGCGTGGGTCGCGGTCTTTGTTCATACGGTTCTATTCTCTTCTCTCCACCCATCAACTCGGGCATGATGACCGCTCAACAATACCTCCGGTACTTTGAGGCCTCTAAAATCTGCCGGCCGAGTGTATTGAGGAAACTCAATACTATGGTCGTCTTTTTGGAATGACTCTATCTCAGCAGACTTTTCGCCTCCTAAAACACCGGGTAGCAGTCTGACTATTGAATCAACTATCACTAATGCCGGGAGTTCTCCACCGGTTAAGACGTATTGTCCTATACAAATCTGCTCGTCGACCCAGTTTATGACACGTTCGTCATATCCTTCGTAGCGCGGACAGACAATTATAAGACCGTCTAGCTGGCCGGCGAGCCGATTCGCATCCGACTGACGGTATAATTTACCTCGTGGCGTGGGTAGTATTATCTTGACTTTATCGGAATCAACGTTTTGCTTTGCGGCCTCAATCGCACTTACCAAAGGCTCCGGCTTGAGTAACATGCCATCACCACCGCCGTATGGGGTATCATCGACTCTACGGCGCATACCTATACCGAAATCACGTAAGTTAATAAAACGGAACTCAACGGCCTTGTTGGTTGTGGCCTTATGGATCATGCTGGTATTTAAATAAGGCAAAAATACTTCCGGGAATAATGATATTATTTGTATTATCATCGGTTTTATTGTATCACATTTTATTACATAAAGAATCCCGGAATATTCTGGGTATTCGCTGGAACACAACTAGTACTCTACCAAATCTTATATAGTCTATTTATATTTTGTTAGTATTTTGAAAATGGGCTTTTAGCCTTTTATCTCGAGTGTGGCTTTAGGCTATACGTCAAGGTCGTCTAGATCTTCAAGTTCCCTGCGGGTCTTGCTAACAACATCTTCCCGCTCAGGAACCTGGGAATCGATACTTTGTGCGTTACTGTCCGTTACAGAACTATTGTCATCGGTGGGTTCGACTGTCGTATCATTCTGGTTATTTGGTACCGGCGTGGACCCGGTATCATCGGCGCTAGACGTATCGTTGGATGGTGAATAATGTCCCTGCGATGTAACAGGACCGTTATCTATAATTTTTAGATTGTACCTGGCGTCGTTTTTTGTGCCTAGCGCCCTTAGTAACGTACGTAGCGATTGAGCCGTAGCGCCACGCTTACCAATTACTCTACCTAGGTCATCAGGGTCGACTACCAGCTCAAGAAGAACCCCTTTTTCGTCTATTCGTCGCTCGACCTTGACTGCATCCGGATTACCAACTAATGATTTTACGATGTATTCAATAAACTGCTGATCGATACTACTATTCATAAGTTTTCTCCTCTATTTACGTGTTAGCTTATATTATACCAATACCGACGCCACTTCTGAGGTGAGCCCGCCAAGCTTCACCGACAAAACCAGACTATTTAAGCCGCCTCGGCTTCGGGACGCTTATCTTCAGCTACAGTGGCCGGTGTAGCTGCATCTTCGTGATCTTCGTCTACTTCAGCCGTTACAGCCTCCACTGTCTCGTCTGGCAGGTTTTGCTGCTCTGTGCTGTTCTTAATAACCTCATCCTGACGATTTTTGCGTAGTTTATCGGGATGCTTGGTGGTTGATGTCTTTTTCTTATACTCTTCTACCCAGTCTGGCAATTTAACGCCCTCGGATTGCAGTAAATTAGCTACCCTTGGTGACGGTTTGGCACCGTGGCTTAGATAGAAATCAGCTTTATTTTTATCGAGACTCAGTGTCTTTGCGTGTGGGTCATAATGCCCTAATTGAGCCACTAATTTACCACTGGTAGGGGTTCGCCTTGAATCCTGGACAATTATCCTGAACATTGCTAAACCTTTACGGCCGGTTCGTTGCATGCGTATAGCTAACATGGTTTATACCTTAATATATTCTCGCTTTAACTACTTAAATTATACTGACAATATCAGTTCTTATTGTAATTCTACCGGATATTAACGGATAAGTCAAAGATTATGGTGTCCTATACTTCTCAAGAGCTTGCTCGGCGGCTTGTTGCTGCCCGGCTTGTTTGCTCGGACCCACACCTTCACCCCTTATTAGTCCGTCGACATATACCCCCACCCTGAAAGTCTTGTCATGATCTGGACCCTCCTCGCTGATCACCTTATATACCGGCGTAAGACCTTCTTCGCTTTGGACAAGTTCTTGCAAATTGGATTTTGGATCCATCCAGGACCCCTTGGCCAAAATGTCTTTAAACGTCACTAACAACTCTTCCGTAACAAAACGTTTTGCCTGTTCATACCCTTGATCTATATACATAGCCCCAAGCACCGCCTCGAAGCTGTTGGCCAAGATTTGTGCCCGAGCTCTGTCGCTACCGCGCTTCTCGCCCCTAGACAGCCTAAGCAGCGGTTCATAACCAAGTCTCATGGCAGCAGCCGAGATACTTTCTGTTCTAACCAAAGAACTCCGCCAGTTAGTCAAGATTCCTTCCGGTTCACTAAAATTACCGTATAGATATTCGGTTGTGATAAGTTCAAGAACCGCATCACCTAAAAATTCTAATCTTTCGTTGTGTTCTGTTGTCGTTTTCTTGTGCTCGTTAACATAGGATCGGTGTGTAAAAGCAGTCACAAGAAGGTTGATATCCTTAAAGGTAACTCCGAGTTGATCTCTGGCAAAGTTTATATATAATATCGTATCCATAAGTTATAGGTTTTAGTAAAGTATCTCAAAAATTACTACTAAACGGTTCCCTCTCGTATTTTCTTGAGTCCTAGCAACATAAGCTTTGCTATATCTTCATACTCAATTTTATCAATTGCCTCAGAAGAGGGCAACCACTTTACCGAGGTTAGCCATTCTTCAGGATCAAGCTTGTCGCTATCACCCTTAGCCTCTACTAACCATATGTGCATAGTCATAAGAACAAGGGTCTGTAGTCGTCTGTAGCGAAAATTTACTTTACCCAGTTCCGAGAATACTTCCATGTCTTGTAAGCCCGTTTCTTCTCGAATCTCCCTTTCGGCAGCAGCCCCGGGGTGTTCACCGGCTTCGACATGACCTTTTGGTATGGTCCACCTACCCTTTGCGTCAGCAATCAGCAAAAACTCAATTTTGCCCTCACTACTCTTCCGAAATACAATACCACCTGACGTTATTTCGTTAACGGCTTCGGTTATTGTTGGGCGATGTCGAACCAGCCGACGTATGCCATTTATGGGATTAGGGGTCATTTATTATCCAAAGATTCCTTCCTGTCACTTATCTGCGCTTATTTGATCTTGGGGTTTTAGCTTTACTTCTTTTTTCGATAATGACTCGTCCTCTATATTGCGAAGTACCGTGCCCAGAACACCATTTACAAATTTTGAGGAGTTATCTCCGCCAAAAGATTTAGCCAGTTCAACCGCTTCGTTAATCACTACCTTGGGCGGCACATCTTTGTCGTACAGTAGCTCGAATAAACCAATGTGCAAAATAACCCTATCCATTGGAGCTATTTGGTCTACGGGCCACTCCGGCGCTACGGGTCGGAGCGTGTTATCCAGCTTTTTTTCATGAGCCGATACTCCGTTAACAAGTTTTTCAATGAATTTTTTATCGTCAACGGTATCTTTATACCGAGCTATATTCCTGTTTAGGATTTCTTGAAGGTCACAGTCTTTGTCGCTGGAACGGCGACGAAAATTCCATTCGTAAACTGTTTGGAGAGCGATTATTCTACCTAGATGACGATTGCTGGCCATATTGTTAAATTTTGGACCTTACTTCTTATGAACTATATGTTAGTTTGCTGGTTTTTTGGTCAACTTCTTGCCAGATTCCCTGACGGTCGTGTATACCTTAACCGGCGATTTAGCGTTGACCTTACGCGCCAGCTCGATGACCTCATGGCTGCGTCGTGTGGCTGTCCGCCTGGCTGACGTTCTTTTTTTGGGCTTGCCCATGCTACATACTCCTTGATATAAACTTTTTAAACAGTAAATTATCTTATATTATCGCAACAATTCAATATCTATCCTACCGTTAATATCTAAAAAATTCAACCTATATGTACTTATAACGCCTTGACATAAGGTCTTGATGCTTATATCTTGGTTTGGATATGAACCCCGAGAATAGTGATGAATCGACGCCTTACCCGTCCCGAGAGGCCTGTAACCTTTCTCCGGGCGAGGAAAGAATTTCCAATCATTTTATGCCAACCATGGCCAAGATTGAAGAAGACTATTACAAGACCCGCGAGAAACGCTTAATGACCGCCTTAATGGCAGGAACTGTAGTGGTGGGGGTATCGTTACTGTCTATACAAGAATTCTCAACAACCATAACTCCTTTAAAAAAAGTTACGGCACTCCAGCATCCACCGACACGTCCCGCCTCTTTAGATTGTGTCGTGAACGACAGTAGTCCTACTAGAATGATAATTGTGCCGGCCGATCCCGAAGGCGTGCCCCAACCGTTAAGCCAAATAGCAGAATCAACCATTCGAAACAATCTAGCAAACGTAAAGTGTAGTTTAGGGGCATACGTTCTTGTGCTCGAAAGACTCAACTGGCCTACTGCTACTAACACCGTCTACATGAAGCCCACACAAAACCCTAACGGGCAACAACCGCATTTTTACTACTCTTTAGAAGTTCCTCCGAGTGTTGTCAAGAACCCGGATGCTAGATAACAAAGTTTATTAGCTTATCCGGGATAAAGATCGTTTTTTTGATCTTTTGGTCACCGACAAGTTTTTTGACCACGTCGGAACTTAAGGCCATAGACTCGACTTCTGATTGCACGCTACCGGGCTTAACTTCAATGACATCGCGTAACTTGCCGTTTATTTGTACCGCTATGGTCACCTTCTCAGGCAGTAAGTAAGCAGGATCATATTTTGGCCATTCACTCTGGTTGACAAAAGAATTATTTCCGAGCATATGCCATAACTCTTCACTGATATGAGGCGCGAATGGGGCCAATAGTTTCACTGCGGTCGTTATGGCATATTCCCAGATTTGTTGATCCGAAAACCGATCTTTGGCTTTTTGTTTATATAGTCCGTTAATAAGCTCCATCTGGGCTGCGATAGCGGTATTGAAACTTAACGATTCGATGTCATCAGTAACTTTTTTGATTGTCGAATGAACCGTCCTAAGCATAACTTGACTGTCTGTTATCCGGCCGGCGTCAGGCTTATTTGTTTTCGACTCAATAAACTCTTGAACAAGAACCCAAGTGCGTTGTAAAAATCTAAAAGCACCTCCCATGCCGTCGACACTCCAGTTAGCCGCCTGGTTCCATGGACCAATAAACAGCTCCATAATCCGTATACTATCAGCACCGTAACCCTGTCCTATGAGATTATCGGGTTCAATGGTGTTGCCTTTGCTCTTACTCATCTTTTGACCATCCGGAGCAAGGATCATACCCTGATTTCTGAGTGCCGAGAAAGGCTCTTCGAACTTTATTAGCCCTTCATCAAACATGACTTTTGTCCAAAATCTTGCATAGAGCAAATGCATGACGGCGTGCTCAGCACCACCTATATAGTCGTCAACCGGGAGCCACTGCTCAGCCAAGCGCTCATCAAACGGCTTGGAGTCATTGTGGGGATCGGCAAATCTCAAAAAGTACCAGCTGGAACAAGCAAAACCGTCCATGGTGTCAGTCTCTCTTTGGGCCGGACCGCCACACAGGGGGCAGGAAGTATTAACAAAATCCGGAACTTTAGCCAGCGGGCTTCTTCCTTCACCGCTTGGTTCGTAGTTTTCAATCTCCGGCAGAAGTACCGGCAACTGATCTTCATTAACCGCTACTGCTCCATCTTTTTCACAATGAACGATCGGTATGGGAGCGCCCCAGTACCTTTGCCTACTTATAAGCCAATCACGAATTTTGTAGTTAACTCTTAATTTCCCTGCTTTTTGCTTCTCTAAGTCCGAAACAATGTTGTCCCGGGCTACAGCTGACGCTAATCCGTTATATTTGCCGGAATTTATCATAAGGCCTTCGGAACTAAGGGTTGGGGTGTTTTGTGGGGAAGTCGGATTTTCGATCGTGTCGTCGGGTGATACTATTACCGGTCTTTTCGGTAAACCAAACTTCTCGGCAAACTCATAATCCCTGTCGTCATGACTGGGTACCGCCATTATGGCTCCAGTACCATAACCCATAAGAACATAGTCCGCAGTCCAAATGGGTATTATTTCATTATTGATCGGGTTAATAGCATACGATCCCGTAAACACCCCTGTTTTTTTTCGAGTAGTTTCCTGCCGTTCTATGTCTGACTTAGCCTGGGAAGTTTTAATATACTCATCGACACGTACAGCGTGTGCCTTTGTTGTAATCGTCTTTAATAACGGATGTTCAGGAGCTACGACAAGAAAAGTAACGCCAAAGATTGTATCCGGTCTGGTGGTAAAGACATTTATGCTGGTGTCATGATCGACGATTGCAAACTTGATCTCAGCTCCTGTCGAGCGCCCTATCCAGTTACGCTGCATAGATTTGATAGCTTCCGGCCAGTCAAGATCGTCAAGATCTTCAAGCAATCTGTCGGCATAGTCAGTAATTTTAAAGAACCATTGCTTCAATGCTTTCTTTTCTACGGTATTACCGCACCGCCAGCACCGACCATTCTCTACTTGCTCATTGGCAAGGACGGTTTTATCAAACGGACACCACCACTGCAAGCTTTCTTTCTGATAAGCCAATCCTTTTTTAAATAGCAGCAGAAAAAACCATTGAGTCCAGCGATAAAATCGTGGGTCGGTACTATTAATCTCTCGGGTCCAATCGTAGCTAAAGCCCATCTGTTGCAGTTGATGCTTAAAGCGAGTTGTGTTTTGTTCTATGGCTATCTTGGGACTGATTTTATTTTTGATCGCATAATTCTCCGCCGGTAGACCGAACGCGTCCCATCCCATGGGGTGAAGGACGTTATAACCTTGCATACGGGCATATCTGGCCATAACATCGCCGATAGTATAGTTACGAACATGACCGACGTGCATGGCGGCTCCGCTCGGGTATGGAAAATATTCTAGTATATACTTCTTCGGCTTAGTGGAATCGTCGGTGGAATTGTATATGCCCTCAGATTCCCATGTTTGCTGCCATTTTGGTTCTATTACTTTAGGGTTGTATCGTTTCACGGATATAAGTATATCAGAGAGGAATATGATTAGCTTACGATCGTGTCTTACAGCAAGTTTACAATATCCTGTGTTTTCAAGACTCGCCCAATGCGCGGGAATATCTTCTGCACCGTGTGGTCATGCTCTTCTTTGGACATCGCACTCATAGCATCCTCGGCAAAGATTTGACCGTAACCAAGTTCATAGGCATTTCGAGCGGTACTTTCAACGCCTATATCGGTTGAAATTCCACACAGAACAATAGTGTCTATACTGCGACGTCTGAGTTGTAGATCAAGCTCCGTGCCATAGAACGCTCCCCACTGACGTTTTGAAATAACAAAGTCAGAAGGTACTTGGCCCAGCTCCGACACAAAATCCGTACCGTCCGGCGTCATTGGACTCGACCAACCGCTATTATCGGACGGTGGGTGCAGGGCATCTTTACCATCGGCCGACCGGACTACGTGCACCAAAAATACCGGCATGTCTTTACCGCGAAAGGCATCGGCTAAAAGCTTAGCGTTTGACACAACAGTCTGAGAATCATAAGGCATGCATGGACGCGACACTATAGCTTTCTGAAGGTCAATTACAACCAAAGCTTTATTACCCGTATTAACATTTGCATCAGTCATATTCTTATAATATCACTAATCGTGTCATAGCCGGTCACAGATAATCTCGTAATGATAGGTTACTAGCCAGGCTAAAAAACATAGCATGATGCCCTGGCTGTATATCTTCTTTTTGGCTATAGTGAAGCCCGTTAGGTGGTCTTTGGGTATCAAACAACTATTCGTCTTACCGTGGCATCCAAATTGACTAAAGTAGAGTAACTGAATTCACCCAAGTTCTTTGAGATAGATGCAATAGAATTGGGATCGTTCTTGTCGCTGCTGATAACTACGACTTCATCTCCGACTGCAAGTTTTTCTTTACCCAGATTAATCATCGTATGATTCATGCAGACTCGTCCCACGATGGGAAAAACCTTGTCTTTATAGGTTATATATCCTCTGTTGCTCAGACTTCTTGGTACCCCCTCATAATAACCGAGCGGTAATACGGCTATACGGGTCGGTTTTTTGGCAACAAATGTCCCGTTGTAGCTAACGCGTTCATTTACCTTTAAGTCTATGGTCTTTATTATAGTGCTTTTAAGTTCCAGGACGGGCTGTAGGTCGTTGAATCTATGGCTATATTCATCTATGTCTTGTAGCGGACTTATTCCGTAAAGACCCAGCCCAACGCGCGCAGCATTCATATATTTACTGTGAACCTTGATGATTCCGGCACTGTTAGCGGCGTGAAAATACTTGGGGCGTATACCGGACTTGAGTATTTTTTCTATCTGCTGATCGAAGCGTCTGATCTGTTCTATGATGACGTCCTTAGAGCGTGGGTTGTCGGCATCGGACAGATGGGTCATGACACCCTCTAGCTCGATGTTTTTATATTGCTTGATGGCGGTTAAGTACGAGCCGACCTGAGCCGGTGATAATCCGAGACGATTCATGCCGGTGTTTAATTCCATATGTACCTTGACGGGTTTACCTAAGTTTCCTAATGCCCGGAGCATACTTATGTCTTGAACTACAAATGAGCAACGCTTCGTTGCAAGCAGATTAACATTTACAGGATCAATATACCCGAGGACTAAAATACGATGTTTGGAAATATGAGAAATACGAGCTGCTTCAAAATAACCGTCTACCGCCAGGAATAGGCATTTTGTATCGTTCAGAATCTCTGCCACTTCCCTCAACCCGTGACCATAGGCATTAGCTTTGAGGACCGGGATAATGTCTATGTCAGAATTTATCGACTTATACAGCTGAACGTTAAACAGTAGCGCTGAACGTTTCAGCTCAATAGTGTTTAGAGCTTTATACTTGTGCGATATATACCTTTTATAGGCAGTGATATGTTTGCGGGCCAGTCCATTAAGCATATAAACAAAGATTTAGAACTGTTGAAGAAAATTGGTATTAAAGCTAGTTGCCAGAGATTTTCGCTGCATATATCTTTCTTTTGCGTAAACGATTAATTTTTCAACTAAATCAACATTGCTATAACCGGCGGCTCGCCAATTATGGGCATAAAGACTTCCCGGCAAAGGATTAACTTCGTTGAAATATATTTTTTCGGTTTTGGCATCAATCAGCATATCAACCCTTGCAATACCGCTACAACCCAAAGCCTTGTATACACTCAGCCCCATGCTCTCGGCCCTGGCATACAAATCCTTCGGCAACTTAGCAGGCACTTCACTATATCCCTGGCTGCCGCGTTTACCGGTCGACGTCTTTTTACCACCCTTGCCCTGACCCAGATACTTAGTGTCAAAATCAAAAAAGTCCTCGGATTTGGTTAGTGGCTTTTCTAAAAGCGCTGCTACCGGTTGATCGTTTCCCATAACCGGCAATGTCACTTCGATCAGATTAGTAACAGCCTCTTCTACTATAACGGTATCATCATAATGAGCGGCAACCTCAAGGCCGTTTCTGAGTTCTGACTCGTTTTCGGCCTTAGTAATACCGATACTTGAACCCAGATGTACCGGCTTGATAAATAGAGGAAATTTAAGCGTACCGATAACCGACTTCACAGCTTGAGCCGGATTTTGTTCAAGTTCATTTTTTGTTAATGACAGATATTTTGTTGTCGGCATTCCACAAGCACTAACGATTTGTTTAGACAGAAGCTTGTTCATAGCTACTGCCGACGCACTGACCCCGCAACCAACATATGGTATCCCGGCTAGATCCAACAGACCCATAAGTGCTCCGTCTTCACCGTAAGTGCCGTGCATCGACGGAAATACCAGGTCAATTTTTCTCGCTGTTTTTCTGCCGGCAATTCCACTCGATTTTATTAAGGTCATACCGCCATCCAGCTGCACGCTCACGGGATTAGTCTTCCGTATATAATCCGTTATTTTACCAGTAGAGAACAACGATATATGCTTAAGTTCTTCCCCCCAGTACCATGCTCCATCCTTTGATATATAGACCGCCTCTACTTTATATCTCCTGGTCAGTTCGAGCGGTTTTATAATACTTGATATGGCCGTCACGATAGACACATCATGCTCGGCCGAGCGACCCCCGAATATTACCGCAACCGTATCCATACCAATAATTATAGGCCTAAGTAGTCTATTTACAATTATTAGCTACAATTAAGGCCCGCATTTAATTTTTGGCTATAGTGAAAATACGCCGGTCGCTTTTGGATGTGCCGACATATCAAGCATAATTATCGGGCCAGTCGTTTTGGAGCATCGCTACGTCTCCAACCGCCACGAATTCGCCAAGATTATTATAGAATCGTAGAGGATTATCTTCTACGCGCACCTCTCCTTTATAGGAAACATTCTGAAGCCCTTTCATAATATAACCACTAACAGAATTTCTCATCAGCACAACTATATCGGCATCCGATAACGCAATTAACTCGCCCATTTTTATATGTACGGCCTCGGTCTCGGACCCTTGATCAACCAGTCCTGGAGTAACGTAGAGTTTACGCTTTGCCGACAATGCCTTAAGAAGAGCAGTACCGGCTCGTATGCCTTCGATATTCCCGTTGTACGTATCGTCGATGACCCAGCCGCCACTTAATGGGTAGGGTTGCATGCGGTGTTCAAATGGAGCGGTGCGGCTAATTCCTGTTACGATCTCGTCGTCGCTTAACCCCAGAGAATGCGATAAGGCGGCTACGAGAGACAAAGGTCCTACTTGATGAGCTCCCAAAA
The DNA here is from genome assembly GCA_027371825.1 of Candidatus Saccharimonadota bacterium. Classification (GTDB taxonomy): domain Bacteria; phylum Patescibacteriota; class Saccharimonadia; order Saccharimonadales; family UBA4665; genus JAJZNU01. The sequence continues at coordinate 58,438 of DAHXLE010000012.1, read as the reverse complement.
GTAAACTTTTAAGCTTTAGCTCGTGGCCGTCTTTTTTGAGAATAAAACTTGTTCCGTCTAAAGATACTACGATATCGCTGGTTTTCCATCCCATTGCTCCGTTTTGATTATATTTTTGATATCCGGGTTTTATGAACGGTTTTATTTCTTCTGACTCATCGTTGACGAAAACATGCTGAGCCTTTAAAGAACCGGCCAGAGCAAAAATATCTCTACCGGCGGCCTTAAGAGTCTTATAGTGATCGAGATGTGCCGGAGCAAGGCCGGTTATAACGCCGTGGGTAGGGTGAGTATTGCGCACAAATGCTTCTACGTCTCCAGGCTTGCCTTCACCGTATTCGATTAACAATATGTCCTCGTTACCGTTCAGTGACCGCGCAAACTCAGCATGGGACACGGCAACGTTTTTATTGGCCGGAGTAGCAGCGACTTTTTTACCCTCAGAAAGAACCGTTTTCAGTATTTCCTTCATGCTTGTTTTACCATAGCTTCCAGCAACGGCAATCTTAATTCCGGGGTGGTTTTTAAATATCTGCTCCGAGGCAAGAATAAGACTTTTTTGTCTAGGGTTGACCAGTAAGATACGCCCTAGTTCCAGCTGGACTACCACAAGATGAGCCCAGACCACCGGATACGACAATAGCAGCGCTAAACCAAAATATATACCGCCGTATAAATCCTGAAAAATACCGGCATATAACACATAGAGACCGGCCAATATCTGGATACCCATGCCAACATAAAGACCAAGTATTAATTGCCGCGCAACTTTCGTCTTATCCAACGTTCGTCTGACAATTACATTGGAAAAATTCTGGGTACGCCAGAACCATTTCAAATATGAGCCCACGTCATATTCTGTGTTTTGGAGCATATAAACAATAGTGGTGATAAATCTAGGACTATAAAAAATACCGATGGATTCGCAGAATTTTCTGAAATTTTTCTTCATGATATAAATTCCCTTATGGCTTTAATTATTTCAGTAGGACGGTCAATTTGCAAAAAATGTCCGCTTTTTGAGTATAAAATCAGCCTGGAATCTCTGATGAGATCCTTGAAAGTTTGCCCGTAATAAGGTGGCGTTTGTTCATCTTGTGCTCCGTAAAGTAACAAAGTCGGTACTTGAATCCTAGTGGCGTCGTCTCTAACGTCATCCGTGACGATTTTTTTGAAAGTGTCTTGTAGATGCTCGGCCACCAGCATATCGGAGCCAATACTTTTGTAAACTTGCTTTCTGAGTTTTTGTTTGACGGACTTTGGCAACGGACTAGTTATAGCCCTACCGGCTTTCGTAACCATCCTCATAGCCTTAATTCTCCCGTTATATTCTCCTCTCAAGCCGGCTGAAGATATTAAAACAAGCTTTTCGGGTTTAAGTTCGGCATCCGCGCAGCCCCTTATAGCAATCGCTCCACCGTTGCTGTGTCCTATAACGGCATATAAATCATTAACGTCCAACTTTCGCAAAAATGCTGCGATAAAAGAAGCGTAGTCGCTCAGCCCCCACGGGCTATTAGGTGACTGTGTTCCACCAAACCCGGGAAGATCTAACAAAATGACTTGATAGGTTTTCGATAACGACTCAGACACAAATCGCCAGCTACGCAGGTCATCTCCCCAACCATGCAGGATTATAACTATCTTGCCTTTTCCTTCTCGGCTATAGTTTGTGAGTAGTCCGTCTACGATAACTTGCATGTTGTTGTAATTAGATTATACGTCACATGGTAACTTTTTTAGGGCTTGAAAACGCAGGAATTAACTATTGTCGTCTGATGCATTGACAGCTGAAATTAAATGTTCATTACTGTTTGCTAATTCCTCAATAACCTGATTTTCAACTTCGGACGCGAATTGGTCATAATTCTCAAATTTGGATTTAATAAATGATTCTACTTCATCATCTTTCTGCTCGTCAACCAACCTATTAAGTTCATCTAAATCTGTATCGTTTAATTTCTCGGCTATAAGTACCATGATTCTGGTCGAGACTACATTGGCAACATTCTCTAGAATTATAGCTTGATTTTCCTTGGTTACGTCTTCGATTTTTAGTTTTTTAATCAAATCATCCTTGTTCATGAGATATCCTGTTCTAGCCTAAAATGGCCGATATTGCTCCGTTAATGTGTCCAATATCGGAATACGACTGTCCATTTATTACCACGCTATTAATAGCTCCCAGTCCACCACTCTGGCCATTTCCGATAAATTTTATTCCCAAATTATTGTTAGTCAATTTTTCTAAGACTGCCGGATTAGAGATGTTGGTGTGAAGAAATTGTTCTGCATAAGTCCAAGGAAGCATGTTGCCATGGGTCGCAATAATAGACAATCCATGATTAGCGGGAGATGGGCCCGGGAGAATATTATGATCAATAGCGGGAGGCCCTGACGGAATTGGATGGGCAGTGGACGATGATCCTGGTGGGGCGCTTCGACTACCGGGCAGTCTACTTAATACACCGGGCTTAGATGCGGTTTGTGATGCTTCTAGGAATTTAGCTACTACGGGCGTTAATGCCAGCACCGTAGCAACCGCTAAGGCGCCTCTCTTACTTTTTCTTCTGGTAGTTGTTTGTTCATTAGTTATATCAAGTAAGTCTTGAACGGTCGCAATATCGGCCTTTTTCATTTTATGATTGGCTAAAACATCACCGATGCCTCTTACGAAGTTGTACGATCCATATGCTCTTAATGCACTTCCACCGGCAACTGCCAGTCCGACAAGAGGCGCATTGAATGTCGCTGTACCGACTACGCCCATGGCCGCTAACCCTAACCCAACACCCAAACGCGCTTTTGGATGCTTTTGTATCCAGTTATTAATTTTGGCTAAGCGTGGATGCTGTTCGACTCTAAGCCTAAGTTTTTCATCTTCGATACGTTTTGCCAGTTGTAATGTTTGCGAGACCCTAAATTCTTGAATTTCACCGACTCGTTTCTGGACTTTTTCTGCAACTAGATCAAGACATAATATTGCATTTGCAACATCCATATTTCTTTTTTTAATCTGCTCGTCTAGGCTTCCATCATAATCTACGCCTGCTAAATCTCGCTTATAATATAACTCTTCCAAAGTCTTTTCGGCTTCATCAATAGCTGCTACGGCGTCTTCGTTTAAGTAGATTAATTGTTTGTCGGCCGATAGTATTGTTTTGACCTGAAAGTCTAACACTTTTTCTTGGGCCTCTCTTAGCCTTGTCGTTGCTTCTGCTAAACGTTGAGTACGCTCTTCTTTATTAGATAAAATACTCTCGCTATAATTGCTTGCATTAGCATATTGCTTTATGGCATCGTCTAGATCGTTATCGGCCTGTTTTTCTGTAAGTCTACGGTCAGCCTCTTTTGTCTCTTCGTCCAATGAACCATCGGGAAGGATCCTTGACAATTCAACTGGAGGTTTTTCTTCCGTAAGTTCTCTAGGTTCCGCAAGCAGAGTATCAAGTTTCTCGTTGATACCCGCAACCTTTTCTTCAAGATCAGAAATTCTATTGAGTGTTTCGGAGATCGCATCGGAAGATTCTGGATCATCGTCATAGCTTGCAATTTCGGCTGCGGTCATTTCATTACGCGGTTTATACCCAAAGGCTTGTAAGACATCGTTTCCTCTTAAATGTGTCCGTTTACCTTCTTCGTCTACGCCGTATATATGATGTGTGCCGTTTTTATAGATTTTTGCTTGCAGCTTATTGAATCGATCGGATAATTCCGGGGGTAAGCTAACGGGCAGGTCTTCCATATGTACATTAGCGTCATCCTCGGAACTTCCGTTATCTTCCGGGGCTCGATCAATTCTGTGATGACTCTCGGTTGTTGGGCTAGTGTCGTGAATTCTCTCAGCCACAACAACATCATCTGATTCTGGTGCATGAGGTTGTTCGGTGCCTAGCGACGTTGACATACCATCAACAGGCGGGCCACCTCCGACTACTTCAGGTGGCGATATTGCCTGAACGTTAGATTTGGGGGTAGACGAAGGACCATCGCCAATAACTTCGATAGCCAAATCCGCTGGCTGTTCATTCGTTGAGCTGGCAATAATATCACCACTCGCCACGGGCGGTAAATATGCTCCTTGTGGAAATTCGCCTATAGCATTCAAAGCGTCCGGTTGCACTGTACCATTATTTGTACTAGCAGAATCCGCTATCCCTAGAGGTAATTCCTCCGGGAGCATTTCGGTTGGTGCTTCGATAATGGTTGACACTTTATTTTATATGTAATTGTTTACTTCTTAAGTTTAACTTTGTTAAAAAATATGTCAACCGGACTATTGATAGTTTGCCGAGGTTTTTCTTATTTTTATCGCTAACGTCTATTTACTCGTATGGGTGGGTATTGTTATTGATGTTGGTACCCCATATCCGCTATAGTTTTCAACATGCCCATGACCATAGTTTATCTGTAGTATTTCATGCGATTGTGGATTAATTGAAAACTGCAGATCATAGGTCGACCCAGCGGAGAAGTTACCGGGGCGTAAGAATGCTGGCCTGCCAAAACCTTCGTCACTGCAAAAAGTCGAGACAAACTCAGCATAATTGACTGCAGATATTTTGACCCTGTAAACGTATGCCCTTTTACCATTAATCGTTCTGGTGCTTACTGTTGAAAGATCCGGCTTAAAGGCCTTGTGAGCAAGTACCATAAGTGCTTGGCGCTGGGGCTCTGGAATATAGGCTGTTGGTACGACACCAAGGATAGATTGTCCCAAAAGATGCGTTAAGGGAGACTTGAGCGTTCCTGGTGAGTGCTTAACCCATACTCCTATTAGGCTCCTCAGACTAAGAGGTATGACCTTTTGGTTGTGTGCTTTGTCTATAATATCTGTATATTTCACATAGTCAGCATACGGCGTGCCTATAGTTTCAGTAGATATGCTTGAGCCTAAATTAGTGAGTGTCGTATTGGCCTGTGCTAAATCACCTCCTGAGAGATTAAGCCGAATTGTCTCGCTCAGAGTCGTACCGGTAGATTGTTCATTTATCTGACGGATAACCTGCGAAGTTGCTAAATCATTGGCAATTCCATCCCAAAACACTCTTGCCGGATTTTCGTACACCTTAGTCCAGCCAAAATAAGAGACAATCGCGAAGACTACTATACCCGTTAGTACGATCGCTAAAACAGTCTGTTTGTGTGTTAATCTAAGTTCATTAGCAATTTGTCGTTCGGCCACGTCTAGTATTGTAGCAGCATATGTAGTCAACCTGGGGTATACTTGACCTTAAGCTTGGGGGCTGTAGTTAAACGGCATAACAGATCATTCGCATTGATCAGTTCGGAGTTCAATTCTCCGCAGCTCCACCAGATTGTAAAGCGCGAACCATGGTCACTTTCAAGGTGTTCGTTCTATATGCTTTACAACATCGCACTCAAGAGGTCACCGTTTGTTGCCTCGACGAGCCAGCAAGGCGTATGCCGGAAAGACGGCAATGTGACTAACCCGTTAGTTACGGGTAATGGAAAGAACGAGTTGTCACGGTTCGTTGCTTGAGATAGACTTGATTGAGTGAAAAATGTGATCGCCTTATCGGATGGTGTGCAGCTGCAACGGTCTAGTATATCTGGACGGGGCGTATTTGCGCGGCACGCATTTGAACCCGATGATGTGATTGAAGTATGCCCGGTAATTGTTGTCCCTGCCGCTCAGCGACCGGCTCTCGATCAAACACTGTTGTATGATCACTATTTCAATTGGCACAACAAAGACGCTGCGCTTGCTCAGGGACTTGGATGTTTTTATAACCACTCCTATAACCCAAACTCTGTGTACAAAGCAGATTTCGACAAGCTCACAATCACCGTGCGTGCATTAAGTAAGATTACGGCTGGCGAAGAAATAACCTTCAATTACAACGGTAGGCCGGAGTCTCAGGACTCGGTATGGTTCGATGTGTTGGGTTCTGACTCTGCTGCGATGGTTCATCCCACAACCTCTTCTAAGCCAGGAAAATAGCCGTAGTCGCATCTACGCACTAGAGCCAAGATGGTATACAGTTTGACTGGTCCCTGCAGCTTAGCCGTCGCTTGGATACACGTAACTTATCCCACCTGACCATCCCTTATAGGACCTGAACCCGTCAATATTTCTACAACGTGTAATAAAAAATCTGCTGGTGCCGCGAAGAGGACTTGAACCTCCACGGAGTCGCCTCCACTAGCACCTGAAGCTAGCGTGTATACCAATTTCACCACCGCGGCATATAAATTATTAGTTTATATGCTCTAGCTTATCTGTTTTGGTTTTGTTTTTCAACTCAGCTAGCCTTTCACCCAGGCAGTATCTATCTCCCAATTCTGAACATTGTTATATATATCCGTTAGGGTATTGATTTTGTGCTCGTTTAAACCATATATCTTGTCCCTGGATATATACAAAAACCTAGGCTGATATAGTCCTAGCGCCGGCGCCTGTTGTTGCCAAACCTTTAAAAACGGCTGATATTTAACGGCCCTGAGTGCTGGGTTCGAACGCGTTCTAGCACCTTCTAGGGCCTCATCGGCAGTCGCTGATTTAAACTCTGAGAAATTTAGTCTGGTAGGTGATGAGGGATTTGCTTGCGTGCTGTCCCAATACACAAATACGTCCGGGTCAACCCCGATAGATATACCATAAAGCAATGCATCATAGTTATGCAGCGATACCGTATCTTGTAGGTCCAAAGCGCTCTGTAATAGAACTTGTGTGTTGACGCCCAGAGATTTCCACTCGTTACTTAATTGGGTCGTTATATATCGACTGTCTTTGGTATCTGGAGCATATAGACCAAAAGATAGTGGTAATCCGTTTTTATATCGAATCCCGTTTTTACCCATAATCCAACCGTCTTGTGTAAGCTCTCTAGCGGCAGCCGCTTTGTTATATCCAAGCTGAACATAAGCAGGATTGTAACCGAGTTGGCCAAAGAGCAGTGGCTCCCTTACCGGTATTACCGGATACCCTAAGCCATTTATGATCTTATTGACATCTGCCCCTTGCACTAAAGCCTGACGCACATACTGATCCGCCAAAACGCCGGCACTGGTCTTGAAAAACACCATTTCGGCAGCCGTTAATGGCATCGAATAGCTATAAAGAGCGGAACTATCCATGCCTGAAGGAATGGAGTTCAGACCGCTTACTGCCGACAGATTGCCGCTTTTAAATACATTGATTAGGTTAGTTTTGTTATGAAAGGCCCTAATAATGAACTCGCTTATCTTCGGCTCGCCTCCGACATATCGCGGATTAGGTGTAAGTACAATTTGTTCTTCTCGAGTCAGGGGAGTATCACCGGCAACTTCCAGAGATTTCCAAATAAAAGGTCCCGACCCTATGGTATCGGTGTTGAAACTGTTTGATCGGAGCTCGCTTGGCGGCACATTCCCTAAGATATGTTGCGGTATGATGCCGGTTGTCAAAGAATAAGGAAACGAGCTAAGCGGATTACCAAGCGTAAACTTAACTGTTAGCGGGTTTACCTCGGACACACTAACATCTTGCCAGCTGCTATTTAAATCTGACTGGGCATCGGGATTCTGAATTGTCTTATAAGTAAAAACTACATCGCTGGCGGTTAGTGGCTTCCCGTCCTGCCATGTAAGATGCGGTTTTAGAGTCACCGTGTAAACGCGTCCGGTCGAATCGACAGTCCAATTGCTGGCAAGATCCCCTACTAACTGATTGTTGGCGTTATAGGTAAAAAGGCTCCCAAAAACCAGTTTCGCTAGAGTGTCATCTACGGGATTGGCAGCATAGATCGGGTTAGCGGTAGTAAAATCTCCGAGTATTCCCTCGGAATATATGCCCCCCGGCACACTGCTAAACTTCAAGTAGTAGTTACCTAGGCCATAGGTTTGAGACAGAACCGCGCCACTTAACAACACTATCAGCATAATCCAGCTGATCAGAAATAGCTTGATTTGCAATAATCTTTCCAGTCTATTGACTAGATTTCGATCAATATTACGTCCGGCCTTTTTGCTGATGCTGTCAACTTGGGCCCTTCCCTTCAGAATTTGGCGACGTAAATGCTGTTTGGTTATATGGACGGTCATAACTTGTTGCTCGCGATAAGACCCTCTCTCTGCCTTCTCTCAAAGGTTGTTAGATGGTTAATACTTCATGCGATGATTCCGAGAACCAGAGAGGCCGCGAATACCACAACGGTAATAATCGTCATTTCGTGAAGTGTTTTATCGCTGCCACGACGCGTCATATTGACTTCGCCGCTACCGCCCAGACCGGCTCCGAGCGATGCGCCGCGAGTTTGGACCAATATTAAAAGCACCATTAGCAGCATTGATCCGATAGTTATGTAATTCCAAATATTCATAGGCCTTCGACTATAGTTGTCACTAGATAGTTTACCAGTCCTATGATCATTCCGGCAACTATAGCTGCCCAGAAATCCGTAACATGCAGCGGTTTATACAGAGTCGATGCCAAAAGGACCATTAAACCGTTTATGACCACCATGAACAAACCCAGGCTAAATAACACCGCCGGAAGAGACAATACTACCACCACGGGCCGAATCAATATATTTATTAAAGCCAGTACTGCTCCGCCAATTACAATAACTATGGCGCTATTGTTATACGACAGATCTTTGGACAAAACAGCAGCAGATATCCATAGTCCCAAACTACAGGCCAGCCATCGCATAATAAAACGAACGTATGCTTTATGAAGAAAAGTCTGCATAAGCCTTATTGTATCAGAGTTCTCGGGGTAAATTAGCGCTTAGATTCTCATATCCGTCTTCTGTGATTAAAACATCCTCTTCTATCCTAACTCCTATGGACTCTTCCTTAATATAGATGCCGGGTTCGATAGTTAAGACAACTCCGGCCAACAACGGCGCTCGATAATCACCGACGTCGTGAGTATTTAATCCTAGATAGTGCGAACTATGAGGGTAATACCTTGAAACGGATTCTTCATCGATGGTTTTGACAAGTCCCAGTTCTCTTAATTTTTCACCTACATATCTCCTCAGGTCTTGCATCACATCCCAATAGACCACACCGGCTCTTAATTCAGACAAGCAATACTCCACCGAGTCGTTAACCGCTGAAAGTACGGCTTGTTGTCTGGGCGTAGCTTTAGATTGGCTCCAAGTTCTGGTTATGTCGGCTCCGTAATGGTCGTATTGAGCTCCGACGTCTGCGAGAATTAATGCACCGTCATTTATCTTGCAGTTGTTATCGGCATAATGCAGTATCGTGGCATTCTTTCCTGAGGCCACAATCGGATCATAGGCATGGCCGACGGCGCCGCTTATCCTAAACCTGCGAGTGATGTCAGCTTCAAGTTCATATTCATAATCGTAGTGGCGCTTATGGACGTTCGATAGTGTTTTAGCAGTTATTCCCACTGCGTTTTTGATGGCTTCGACTTCGGGGGACTGTTTGACGAATCTCATCGTCGTCAAATGTTCATTCAGATCTAATATCTCAATATGCGGGGCAGTATTACGAATACGCCGTATCAAAGCAGCGCGAGACGGATTTGTATACATACCATAAGTACTCAGATAAGGTTTGGGAGGCGCCAAGGAAGCAACATGTCTCGATTTTTTAAGTATTGCATCTATTAACTTGTCTCCCTCCTTCCCTTCCAAAATAGTATCGATCCCGGACTGTTCTTTGATCTTATCCTTGTTGACGCCGCCATTGAAAGTATCGGAATATTCGTTGACTTCTGGAATAATTACGTACTCCTTGTCTTTATAGAGTAGGAGCATGGAGTCCGGAATATCCAGTCCGCTTAGATACCAGAAGTTTGCATCTTGGGTAAATGGATAATTAATGTCACCCGTTCGCTGCAGCAGCCCATTGGCGGTAACCAAAATAGGAGCAGTGCCAACGAATAGTTCTCGCAAACGGCGTCGGTTCCCGATAAAGAAGTCTTGCTTAAATAAACCCATCTGATTCTCCGTAAAAATTGCCACCTCTGATTTTACCCTAATATGCTACTTAATGCATAACCCAACAGATATGCATTCTCCGTATTAGCCGATTTTTTTGTTGAAAAAACGCCCGAAGCTGTACGGTTTAACCATTCGGTTTTAGCCTCTCCGGATTAATCTGAGGGCTAGTTTGGGAGTTAAGGCGTAGTCTTGCCCGACTCAAAAGATAGCGTTTCGCTAATTACGTGGGCTTTTTTTTGACCGACAATTAAGGCAAGTTCGGCAGGATCGGCGACGGTAATTGACTTTAGGGATCCAAAATGCCTAAGAAGCTTCTTTTTTGTTGCTGATCCTACCCCTGGAATGTCTTCTAAAACAGAATTGGTTTGTCTCTTACGCTTGAGCACCGAATGGTAGCTAACAGCAAATCGGTGGCTCTCGTCCCTGATACGTTGTAACAGTTTAATAAGATTTGTATTATGCGGCAGATTAATCACTATAAAATCATTGCTTTCTGAGTAAAAGCCCCCCAGCTTTTGGAGAGTTTGATTATCTAGGGTAAGCTTGGAGCCCGGGATTTTGGTATCTTTCATGAGTACTATCTGCTCCTCTCTTTTGGCGAGTCCCATAAATGGAATATTCTCGTACCCCATCGCGTTTCTAGCTCTTATAGCACTCTCAAGCTGTCCTTTACCGCCGTCTATGATCACCAGGTTAGGCTTGGACCAGAGTTTCATGTTCTTGTCGCCGAACCTTCTGGTTATTGTTGCGTGCATATTTAAAAAGTCATTGTTGACCTGTAGTTTCATCTTAAATTTTCGGTATTGTCCTTTGTCACTAACTCCGTTCGAGAATACAACCATGCTCGCAACGACATCACTACCGCTCATGTGACTGATATCATAGCCCTCTATTCGACGCGGGAATTGTGATAATCCTAGTAGGTTTACCAGCTCATTAAGCGCATGATCCTTGCTTATATCCAGGAATTCTTTATCGCTAAAAATTATCTGACGGTTTAAATTTCTAAGCGCGAAAAGTTGATTTCGAATCTTGGCAGCTTTTTCAAATTCAGCGGCTTTAGCTAATTGCTTCATCTCGGCTTCCAGATCGTTCTCTACCGATTTTGTCTTACCCTGAATAACAGCCATCAGTTTTCTTAAATTCGCCCGATAATCACGGAGTGTTGTTCGGCCGTCCTCAAGCCCCGGGTCCAGGCCGAGATGATACTGTAGCGTAGCTCTTTTTTGGCCCGGTATACGGTGCGTAGCATACGGAAACACTCTCCTTAACCCCCTTAACGCCTGACGAACACTTAAAGCGCTTAGAAAAGGTCCGAAGTATTTTGCGCCGTCATCTAGCGGTCGTCGCGTTAGACTGACAGTCGGAAAATCGCTGGCATAATCTATCCTTATAAAGCTAAGGCTTTTGTCATCCCGCAATAAAATATTGAAGCGGGGCATGTAGCGCCGGATCATCTCAGCCTCTAAGAACAGTGCCTCCATTTCAGAATCAACTACCATCCAATCAAAGTCGGCTATTTCGGCTACGAGACTGTCGGTTTTTGGATCTCGATTCCGGGATTTTTGAAAATACTGTCTGACGCGACTATTCAGTACCGCGGCTTTACCAACATAAATAATTTCGCCTCGTGCGTCTTTATGAAAATAGACTCCGGGGTTTTTAGGTAGATCCTTAAGTTTTGCTTCTATAACAGGGCTCAGCATTCACCGCTTATTATATGCTCAAGGCGTGTTCGGGGATAGTGAATTGATGCCCGGATGACACAAGAACATTCCGCTGGTGTAATAACCAGTATTTTTCATAATCGTTTGACGGGAAAAAATCTTCTGCCTTAGCATCAGTGCCGCACATTCTACCGAGATATCTAGCTAAGGTTGTCATGTTGCTAAGCTGTTCGGCTGTGTTAATAGTAGCATTCAAATGGGTTGGTCGATCGGGTATTTGGTCAAGGGCTAGGCCAACCAGTCGCTCAAATTCGGGGCGATAGGTCGGAAGATCGTATTCAGTCAGGTCAAGAGCAACAACGCTCAAGCATTGCTGTATCGTCATTGAAGGCTTGGCGCCATCTGGATATTGTGTAATGCCTAGGTTAACTTTGGCTTCTTGGAGATAAGAGCTAACTTCCCACTCCGTTCCCGCGCTTGCTGTTTCCGGGATAACTACCCTCGGCGATAAAACAACTCCCAAAACATGACCTTCGTTCCAGGGATTATTAGAGATGTCTACGTTTATTGGTGGTTTGTATTTCAAAGCAAATACTTCTTAGCTAAATTACATTTTAGCAAGAAGTTCTTAAAATTTCTTGCCACGTTTGGCATAATTCTTGTACCTTAACAGCATAGCTGCAAAGTTTTTAATCAAGAAAAATACTTGAATATCCGGAGCTAATACGGCATTTCAAGATAACAACGACAATAATATAACGGAAATATTATTTTCGGGTATAGTCAGAATATATACGAATCACTCATCACAAAACCACACAAACATAGCAGTCTATTTGTAAAAACTATTGGCACATCAATTAAAGAGAATTCTGGTTGAATGGGCATCGAGGCTGACGATTATTTTTTCTCCGGATTTCGTCCTTGGTCTTTGCTCTCTAGCTGTTCTTTACCGCCTGGGCGAATTTCATCTGCTTGGGTGCCCTCTACCGCGCTACTATCGTGCTCGGATTCGACATTTTCGGCCTCTTCTGGTTCGGCGTCACCACCTGCTGCATCGTTAGCAGCAGCTAAAGCACCCGGCTCATAGACCGTAGCAATGGCATGCTCCGGTTCGGTCAGAATAACAACACCCTCCGGTGCTTTAATATCTGCAACCGTTAATTTATCCCCGATCTCTACTAGTCCGGAAGCGTCTACTAACAACTCGTCCGGCAGACTACTGGCCAATGCTTCTACCTCTACGCTATCTAGCTGAATGATAACTATCAAACTGGCGCGCTCGGCGGGGATATCTTCACTTAACTTGATGGGTATCTCGGTCGTTACTTTCTCATTAGCCTGTACGGCGCCAAAGACTATGTGATTTAGGACGTTAGCCTTGGGGTCGTAAGTAGCAGTTTTAACAAGCGTGGTATAGTTTTTGTTCCCGATTTTTACCTTGATTGGATGATGTTTACCGGCTTCCTGGTAGGCTTTAAGAACTTCGTTGTACTTGCCCACAACCGCAATCGATGTTTTGCCATGGTCATGAATTACGCCGGGCAAAAAACCTTCGCGGCGCAGCTTCTTAACTGCCTTGCCGACGACATCGCGTGTTTCCAGGGTTAGGTTAACATCTTCAGACATAATATTCTTGGCTCTCCTTCGCCTTACATTGATACTAACAATGCACTCTTAAGCTATGTGTTGTAAGTTAGAGTAATTATACATTAAGTTTGTGTTTTTGAATATACCGGTAAAAAGGAAAGTTCATAATACAATGGGTCTACTGTAGCTCAGAACAACCTGACAAGATTTTGTGCCGCAAGAACCATCTAATACGGGAAGTTATTGAGCCAGAACGTGTTTAAGATACTGGCCGGTATAGCTACTGATTACTCGAGCCACCTGCTCGGGCGTACCCTCTGCTATGACTTGTCCGCCAGCATCACCGCCTTCTGGCCCCATATCTATTAACCAATCGGCATTTTTTATAACATCCAGATTGTGTTCAATAACAACCATGCTATTACCGGCGTCAACGAGTGCGTGTAGCACATCTAAAAGCTTACTGACATCGGCCATATGTAACCCGGTCGTCGGTTCGTCCAATATATACAAAGTCCGGCCTGTTGGACGCCTAGACAGTTCACTGGCGAGTTTGATGCGTTGCGCTTCTCCGCCGGACAACTGAGTAGCCGGTTGCCCCAATGAAATATACCCGAGACCTACGTCTACTAGCGTTTGAAGTTTACGAGCAATAGCCGGTATGTTGGCAAAAAACTCCAACCCCTGCTCACACGTCATGCCTAGAACATCGGATATTGTCTTGCCTTTGTAGTGAATCTCCAGAGCCTCACGGTTATATCTCTTACCATGACATACTTCACACGGCACATACACATCCGGCAAAAAATGCATTTCTATCTTAATAATTCCATCACCAGCACAATTTTCACACCTTCCACCTTTGACGTTAAAGCTGAATCGTCCGGCGGTGTATCCCCTCAATTTGGCCTCGGGTAGTTGCGCGAACAGTTCTCGTATAGGCGTAAACATACCGGTGTAAGTCGCCGGATTGGATCGAGGAGTGCGTCCTATGGGTGATTGATCGATTATGATAACTTTGTCTAGTTCCTTAACATTTTCTATGTCGTCGTGGCGACCTGACACCGATGCGGCTCGATGCAACCTGGCAAGAAGCTCTTTGGCTAAAATGTCATTAATAAGCGAAGATTTACCCGACCCGGACACCCCGCTAACCACCACCAACTTTCCGAGGGGGATACTAACGTCTATGTTTTTCAGGTTATTTTCTCTGGCGCCGCGTATCACCAATGCTTTGCCGGTTCCGATGCGACGTTTCTTGGGAGTTTTTATAACGAGTTCGCCCCTTAGATATTCGGCAGTAACTGATCCTTTTATCCTCATAACCTCATCGGGGGTCCCGCTGGCCACTACTTCTCCTCCGTGAATGCCCGCACCGGGCCCGATGTCCACTAAATAGTCAGCAGTCCTTATGGTTTCTTCATCATGCTCAACAACTATAACACTGTTGCCTAGATCTCTGAGCGACTTAAGGGTTGAGATTAATCTGGCGTTGTCTCTCTGATGCAACCCGATACTGGGCTCGTCCAGTACATACAAAACACCCATTAAGCCAGACCCTATTTGTGTCGCCAGTCTTATGCGCTGCGCTTCGCCACCGCTTAACGATTTGGCGCCCCTTAAAAGTGTTAGATAGTTAAGCCCGACGTCTTTAAGAAACTTCAGTCTGGCGGTAATTTCTTTTAGCACCTGTTGAGCAATAACCGTGTCTCTATCACTTAGTTTGAGTGACGCAAAAAATGATATGGCTTCATCGATCGACATCTCACAGATCGCCATAATTGATTTACCGGCAATGGTCACAGCCAGAACTTCTGGTTTTAGCCGTAAGCCCTTGCAGGCATAGCATGGTTTTTCTTGCATAAAGCGCTCAATATCCCGCCTGATAAAATCGCTGTCGGTTTCTTTGTGCCTCCTCTCAAGATTGGCCACTACTCCGCTATAGGTAGTTTGAAACATCCGGCCATTGCCAATAGAAATACTATAGGTTTCATTACCCGTACCATACATAATTTTCTCGATATCGTACGGCTTAAGTTGCGAAGTAGGAACACTCAGGGAAAAACCGTGACGATCGGCCACTGCTTGAAGTTTTTTCATGTACCAGTTATCGACGTTAACCCTATTATACGGTCTGATAGCACCTTCTTTGATGGTTAACTTACCGTTTGGGATAACAAGCTCCGGATCAACTTCCAGCCTGGAGCCAATACCGGTGCAAACTAAGCACGCCCCATGGGGTGAATTAAAACTGAAAGTTCGAGGTTCCAGCTCCGGTATAGCAATCTCCGGATGGTCAACGCATGCATACATCAAACTGTAGCTATTTAATATCGATGAGTCGGCGTCTAGTACCGATAGTTTACCTCCGGCAACTTCTAGAGCCTGTTCTATACTCTGAGCCAGGCGACTGCGGTTCTCTTCATTAATAACCAATCGATCAACCACTATTTCTATATTATGCTTAAAGTTTTTGTCAAGAACGGGAAATTCGTCTAGGGCATAAACCACGCCATCTACCCTCGATCGGGCAAAACCGGCTCTTAGATATTGCTCCGGGATGTGTTCAAATGCTCCTTTTTTGTCGACAACAACCGGCGCAAGAATCATCACGCGACTGTCTTTAGGCATCGTAGCTATCTGATCTATGATGTTGGCGGCTGTTTGTTGCTTCACTTCTTTATTGCAAATAGGGCAATGCGGAATACCTATACGAGCAAAGAGGAGTCGAAGATAATCGTATATCTCGGTAACGGTTGCTACGGTACTTCTGGGATTACGACTAGTGGATTTCTGATCAATGGAAATTGCCGGGCTTAGTCCGTCAATCTGATCAACATCGGGTTTCTCCATCAGCCCCAAGAACTGCCGGGCGTAAGCACTAAGGCTTTCGACATAACGACGCTGTCCCTCGGCATAGATAGTATCAAAGGCCAGAGATGACTTGCCGGAACCAGACAATCCCGTAATAACGACTAACTTTTCGCGCGGCAGCTGAACACTGATGTTTTTGAGATTATGTTCTCTTGCCCCAACAACGACTATATTCTCCGCCATAAGTTGAGACATTGTACGCCAAAATCAGTCTAAAATCTATAGTAGGAGGTCACAGACTTTTTGTTCTAGAGCCATACTCTTAGGTTGTTAGGAGATAGATTGAATGAGTATGCTTCCTCTAAAGCAATTTCACCGGGTATGACCGCTCCGGAAGGAATTAACAAATGAGGATTTTCTCCTTGACCTCTCGTGATGCGCTCAGTACTGACATTTGCGAAAGTTAAGCGTAGCGTTCGCCGTGAAGCCGTAACTAGGGTGCCGAGGTTATTGTTACTCAGTACGTTGTTGATGCTATTAAGATCTTCAACAAGCTCCGGATTTGAACCGAGTACAGCCCGGAAACCTAACCTAGCGTCTAGATAGCTCCTCCTGGCAGGCCTTTCGCCGAACAGTCCAATTCCGTCAGAGACTAGGTCTATTTTAGGAGGCCTATTGGCAAGTACAGCGTTTAGTTCTTCGCACAGATCTCTGGTATCAACATGATTTTGGACGTAGGGAGTCAGTTGAGCTAATAGCCCTTCAAATTCTATAGACTCCATGAGTTTTAGCGACATAGAGCCAAGCGAACACGTAATTCCCGTGCCGGCAATTCCCCGACCAACTCCGTTGACAAAATCTTGTAAATTCTTATTTTCAAAGTTAACATTGCGGCAGGCGCTGACTGAGTTATATATTGAATGTCGACGACCGCCCGATTGCCTTACCATTAATATTATTGTAATCCTAAAATAACAAATATAATAGGCTTAAGCATTTATACTATCATATTGACAATTATGCTACTTGGGTATATATTCCGAATTAAATATTTAGGGCAGGTAGGTCAATATTACAATGGACAGTTTTATTGTTCTCGGGTTGATACCGGGAACCCATATTCAAATTACTTTTGCGACATGGATCATCGGAACAATCTGTTTGACCTGCTGGCTCCTGATTAGATTTATTCGTAGTCGTCACTTTGTCCGGACTTTACTGCTAATTGTGGTATTTTTCCGCGCTAGTCGTCGTTTGCAGGCATAATGCTCTCCGCATAAAGCTGTAACTCTTCCAGAATAGCTCGCTCTCGACTGGATAACTTAGGATTTTTATATGCGCTCTGCAGTGCAATAGAAAATCGGGTTATGCGACTGCTATTGCCGCCGGTCGTCAATTTTTTAAATCTATACGCTTCCCACGCATGACGAGCTTCATCGCTCAACGATGTCCTATAATTGCGGGCCTGGTAAAGTAGCAAGAGTTCATTTAATCTCTCGTCCTTAAAGACTATATTAGTGGCGTTAAAGTTATTAGTCGTTAGCGCCCTAACCATCGACATTTTTTTCTTATCTTCAGGAGACACAAACCCGGTATAAAGCATACCGTCAACGAAAGTGTCGTACCGCGCGGCTGTTGATTCACGTTTTTTATCCATGATAGCAAGTGCTCTTTGTAATCTTTCGGGGAAATCAGTAAGGTTATCTAGTTTTTTGTGGTTTTCTTCTATGGTTTCCGTCCGTAGCCGTAATCTTTTCAGGCTGTTTTTATCAAGTACGGATAAAGGTGCGACGGCTGGACAACGATTATACTTAAGGGTCTTTACGGGTAAAACTAAGGAATCGGTAATATTATCATGCCACGACCAGGCATCGGCTAACTCTTCGGGCGAAAGCTCCGAAAAAGGGGTTGGGTCGAAGCGTAAATCATAAACTAAAGCAGCTTCTTGATTAGGGTGTTTTGAAACCATTGCTACCACTGAGGTTTTTTCATACAACGAGTCGTATTTACCGCTTGTATAGACGAATGGCTGGCCGCTTTGCACTAATTTTTCAACCGATTTTTTGGTCCTCATGTTCAATAGATACTCGAATAACCTGGGCTGATTGACTTTAATTAATCGAGCAACCCCGATCGTGGCATCCACGTCACTTAAAGCGTCGTGAGCCGAAAGATGGTCTAAGCTGTTGGCTGCCGATAAATCTACCAATCTGTTAGCAGCCACCCCGTCTCGTCCGACCGGCCAATTTATTCCCTCTGGTCTCAGGGCCCTTGTCATACGTGCAACATCTAATATGTCCCACTTGCTGCGGTCATCTTTCCACTGCCATTCATAAGCATCATAGAAGTTACGATAATGAAGGTAACGCATAAACTCATCATCAAAACGAACGGAATTAAACCCCACAAATATCGTACCGGCTATTGCAATCTGTTGATAGAAAAGTTTCATAAACTCTGCCTCTGTAATACCCTCCTGGATTGTTTTTTGAGGGGTTATTCCTGTTAATAAAATGGCGCTAGGGTCCGGTAACACGTCATCCGTCATACGCATAAGAACATTGATAGGGTCTCCGATGTATTTAAGATCCATATCCGTTCTGCGCCCCGCAAATTGCATAATACGGGCTTCTTTTGGGTCAAACCCGCTTGTTTCAAGATCGTAAAAAAAGAAACTGTTGATCATAGTCCGAACTTGATGATGCCACCAATATCTATAATCGACCCGGCAACTGCACCTTGACGAGCAAGCTCATGAGTTATACCCATCTTTTTCATGATATCTTTAAGTCTTCTGATACCCTGCTCACTTCCGGGACTGGTACGAACCGCAAATTTTTCTATCTTCTTGCCAGTAACTAGATAAGAGCCGCCGTCACCGCGTTTCTCGACATTAAACGCTTCGCCTGTATCCGTAAGCGTCAACACGGGGATCTGATCAATAGTTTCGTTGGCATAATTATCTAGCGTTTTTTTAGCATTCATAACCATAGACCCTACTTGCTCAAGAAGTGTTTTAATCCCTGCTAAAGATTTTGCGGATATTGGCATAACTTTCGATGATTTAGGCGCAACAGTTTTTATTTGTTTAATCAAATCCTCGATAATATCGGTATCGAGTCCCTCGGTTTTGTTGAGAGCTATTACTTGTGGTCTAGTTGTTAAGTCTGAGCTATAGGCCTTTAGCTCTGCTTCTATGGTTTTATAAGCCTTCGCGACATCATCGTTGTAGGCATCGATTATATGGATAATTACAAGAGTGCGCTCAATGTGTTTGAGGAATTCATCACCCAGACCTTTACCCTCGGCGGCTCCTTCTATGAGTCCGGGGATATCGGCTATAAGAAGGCTGGGACCTCCGGAGAGATCACTGACACCTAAATTTGGAGTTAGGGTGGTAAACGGGTAATCGGCTATCTCGGGACGGGCTGACGATACAACGCTCAGAAAAGTTGACTTTCCGGCATTCGGCAGGCCCACCAGACCAACGTCAGCTATCAGCTTCAACTCTAGCGTCACACGCAGTTTTTCTCCCGGTTCGCCTTTCTCGGCCATCTTAGGAGCCTGTCGAACAGAGCTGACAAAGTGAGCATTTCCAAACCCGCCGTCGCCGCCTTTGGCAATAACAGCCCTGGAATGATCGGATGACAGATCGGCTAGTACCTTACCGCCGTCACCCAGGATAATTGTCCCGGTCGGTACCGCTACCACTAGATCAGACCCGTTTTTACCGTGCTGGCGACGGTGTGCGCCCGATTCTCCGTTTTTAGCCGCCAGCTCTCTAAGATAACGAAAATTCGCAAGAGTATCTTCGTTATTATTGGCTTCAAAAATAACATCACCACCACGTCCTCCGTCGCCACCATCCGGTCCGCCATGATCTATAAATTTTTCCTTGCGAAAACTTATACAGCCGTTACCACCGGTGCCGGCCTTAATTTCAACATCTGCCTTATCTACGAAACTCATATATCTAAAGTATAGTTTATATCTTTTGATCTTCTCTTAACAGACCACCGAATTAATACCCGGCCGGGTGACCTCAAAAATCCTGTCCTCTGCCACCGGTAATATCGGCACAACGCCCCGTAAAACTTTAATGGGTTATATAGTACTGAAACATTGTTGATGGAACCCAACCGCTTTGACCGATCCTCCCCCAGCCAGCTAAACCGTTCATGTCCTTAAATTCAATTTCTTGCCCGCCATCCGTTACTCCGTCAACAACCGCCACATGACCCTCGCCGCCGACAGCATTCGCAGTTTGGGCGATCGATCCGACGGTGGGAGTAGTTGAAACGTTCCAGCCGCTCAACCGCGCATAGTAAGCCCAGCTGATGGCGTTCCCCCAGTTAGTCGGTACTGCAATCTGGTTAGCGACGTACCAAGTACAGAATCCGTAATCATAGCCGTTAAACCCATAGCTAGGCGCAAAACTATAGACAGGTGCTGCCGGGGGCTGACCGTTCGGTATGACAATTTGCTCACCAGGAGTAAGACCGGATAATTCCGCGTCGTTAAACTGAGTGATCGATTGAGCATTGGAATTATATGTGCTCGCAAGGCTTGCTGCCGTATCTCCGCTTTTGACCGTGTATACTATGCCGTTAATAGGGGGGATTATTAATTTGGTACCGACGGGAGGAGTGTTGGTAACCAGATCGTTTGACCATTTGATGCTGTTTGATGTTACATTAAATTTGACCGCCAGTGAGCTTATCGTGTCACCGGGCCTAACTACGTAGTCCGCGATATCTTGTCGACTTTTAAGAGCCGTAGCTACAACCTGAGGTTCCGCAGCAATCGTACTTTCAGCCGGTGGCACTGCCAGCTGAGCAGCAACAGTTTCGGCCTGGTTACGAGCCGCCGTCGCTTCGGGCATATTAGCTATCGATGCTAGTGAGGCGGCTATGTCCGCAGACGAGAGCTGATCCAACGATCCCGATACCGCACTACCTGAGCCGTTTAGATTCAAGGCCAACGAGGAACTCTGATTCTGTGAATGCCAATTAAGAACTACAAGAGTTACCGCCAAAATAACCACGAAGTTAGCAATGACGAGCGACCATTTGATCACTCGACTATGCGTAGACTTTGCATAGAACCAACTCTTCCACTTACGAGCTTGTTGCTTCGGATGGAGTAAGTCCAGTCCGACTTCGGCAACTTGTGATACGCTACGAATTGTAAATAGCCTCCGTGTTTATTGTCATGTTCACTGTGGTGCTTTATGGATGCTTACCGAGTTTCGGACAAAAAGACGCAAATTTTAGAGGTATTACCCAGCTCGGTTACCGCCGCACGTATTATAAAGTTTAGCAAATAAGGATTAGTATGTACAAGACGAGCACCAGGACTTAGGGTCATCTACCGTTATGATTTAGCGGTATATAAAATAGAAGTTATTGCGAGCAGAGCTTATGGCAATAGTTAATTGTGTCCTGCTGATGCTGCTGAGCGGTAGTTTCAAAATATGTAGTGCCATTATCTCCGGTCACAAAGTACAGCCAGTTAGTATTGGCAGGATGAGCTACGGCATTCAAAGCTTGTTCGTTGACATTGCTAATAGGAGTGGGCGGGAGTCCCGTGTGTATGAGCGTGTTGTAGGGTGAATCATAGGTCAGGCTTGGTGCTTGGCCGGCCACTATCGAACCATAATAGGCTGTTACATCCGAACCTAAAGGCATATTAGCTTTGAGACGAGACAAAAATACCTGTGCAGCCTGTGCCTGATCGGAAGGCTTTGACACCTCCTGCTCAACTATCGAAGCCAAAATAATTCCCTGGTAAGTAGTCAACCCCTCGCTGGCAAAGGCAGCCTGCAAGGACGGCGTCAAGTGATTACCCATCTCCTGTAGTGACTCGCTTATAATCTGTTTCGGGTTTGTGTTGGCATCCTTCTGGAATGAGTCGGGATAGAGTAGCCCCTCCAGGTTAGCTCCGGCCGGCTTATCCGCCAGGGCAGGTAACGAAGCGTATTGCCCGGGCTGAAGCGCTGCATCAACCGAGGCGGGAGTAAAGCCATCATTAATTAAGGTCGACCGTATCTGATCCAGTCTCTGTCCGGGCAATATAGTCACCAGTTTTGTGGCCACCCTTCCTTGAGTCAGTGTACTTACAATGCTTTCAACGTCTTGTGACGGTGTAAAAGAGTACGTACCGGCTTCCAAATTACCCCTTACTCCTTGCGCTCTGACATACCATTCAAACGACCAAGCACTCTTAATTAATCTGGCATTGTGTAGCTGGTCGGCAATGGCATTGACAGACTCACCGCTTTTGATTATCACTATCTGACTTTTCTGGCTGGTACTTGGCGCTTCGAGATTAACGTCATATATATGGTAGATAACAATAGTGGCAATAATGAGTATGGCTAAAGCACACGCAACGAACACGCCGAAGTTTAGCATTCTTCTTCTGCGACCACTCATTTGACCTATATGATATCGGATCCTACGCCTTAACAATTTCACGCATTAGCCTCTAACTTGTTCGTTTAGATAATCTTCTAATATATATGTTGCCGCCAAAGCGTCAACGTCTTCCTTATTATACCTTTTTCTTCGTGCCTTTAGTTCATCCTCGGCTTTGACAGAAGTTAGAGCCTCGTCCTGGGAACGGATATTTAATCCCGCAGCGGTTAATCTATCTATAAACTCTAGGACGTATTCGGTCTGGGCGGTTGTTTGTCCTTCCAGCCCGCGTGGAAGCCCAACTACTACAATGTCGACATGGTTGTCCTCTATTAATTTCCTTATCTTATCTATAACTTCGTCCGAGTTGTCAATGGTCATCAGAGGACTAGCGATATTGACTCCCGAAGTTGCTATTGCAACCCCGATCCTGACAGCGCCTATATCCAGACCCAGAATCTTAGTATGTGCATCTGTCGACATAAAAACCACTTTAGGAACTTTTCTGAACTTGGATAGTAATCTTATTTACAGAATTAGGAACAGAGGTCACCCAGAATGGACTATAATGGACCGTTACGCCGGTTACTCCCGGTAGGGCATTAATCAAACTCTCTACATCACCGGTCTTCTTGCCGGCTATTTGTTGCTTTATTGAAGTAATATTAAGCTTAGGCCCGATCGATGCCGTAAGCTGCATTGCTACTTGTGCGCCCGTTGAGCCGGAGTTGCTAATAATATTGAATGAAGCATTATTCAAACCGGTCGAAGTAATAGCTTGCTCGGAAGGCTGAATTTTCGGATCGATCTGTGCGGTGATTAGAGAATCCATGTCATTTGTACTAACTCCTAGCATTGTATACGTTATAGACTGTGTAACTGTCACGGTGGTTGCCTGATCACCTACATTCGCGCTCTGCGTAATAGTCGGCGTTGTAGCATTGAACGTTGCCGGTATGGGATACAATCCCGCCTGCTTTAGACTATTCGACAGAGCTGTTTTTATGGGTCCGGTCGGTGGAGCCGTGAGTTTTGCCGTGGCGTTATTGATGTCCGTCTGCGTAACTATCTGAACTATATTATCACTACCCCCGGTGGCTGATCCGGTGGCTGTTACGTCGGAGCGGCCGGACACCGTAAATGTTGCGTTTGAAACATTGTAATTAGAACCACCGTTTTGGGCTATTATGGGAGTGGATTGGTTGGCTTGAAAGTTAACACAATTACCACCCCCAACGCCAGCATAAGTAAAACTGGTATTGCTTTGGGTAATATAAGTTAAGCCGTTTGAAACCACTCCAGAGCCTTTAGGCACATCATTCGGATTACCGATATTGGGGGCGCATTCCTGAGCGGTCATGGTAACCGTTCCGGTTGCTGCGCTACCGTTATTCTGCTGACCGGTCGTATTAACTTGCCCGGAATCCGTTTTTTGAGTCGACTGGACCGTAGCCGGCACGCTGAGAGTAGAAAGGTCCAACTTTTTGTTACCGGGAGCTAAATTAAGGGTTGGGTTAATACTAACCCCGGTCATTTTTGTGGCAATATCTATAGTAGCTTTCGGTAGGATAGAATTAGCAAAAATAAAGCCGACTACCAATAGGATTATCACAACGATCATGAGGATTAAACGAAACCTGAATCGTTCGAAATTCGGGACTTTCGTTTTTTTGTCTTTCTTCTTAGGCTTGGTAGCCGCTTCGGCCACCGAGCTATCTTGAGCTATCTCCTCGTTATCGGGACCTACGTCATCCAGTGCGATAGTTTCCTCGTCGCTGTCTTTAGGCCTCGGGATTGCCATAGGAGTAAGTTCTGGCTTGGCCTTTTGAGCTGCTGTCTGTGGCTGTAGTGGCTCTTCGTCGGCGAGTTCCCCGACCGTCTTATCGGCAACCGTTTTTGGGCTGAAGTCTTTTTTGGGCTTCAAAGGTTCGGGATCGGCAGCGATTTCTTCTATCTCCGAATCAGTCTGATCGGCACTGATCGATGGTATTTCCGGTTTAGACTGGAGAGAAGACGCCACATACATACCAACCAGCGAAGCTAAAGGCAACAACCCCGATTCGTTACTTATTAGCACTACTCTTTTTCTAGATGAATCGGCGGCTTTCTTGAGCAATTTCATGTTTACGCTACTCTGTAGCACGGTTGCTCGTTTTGGTAGAACCAAGGCGACTATTTTAGCCTGCACGCCATGTACTTTATCTATAATGGTCGTGATTTCGTCATCAACGTCTACGTAAACGGTCTCTCTGGTGGGCTCAGCCATAATTATTATACCCTCAGCATCCTATCTAGCTTCTCGCGGACTGAATCTGTCTGAGATGTTCCTGATTGTTGCAAAGTATCCATCCCTACTCTTAAGAGTCCCATGGCTGTTATAAAGGTGTGGTCATTGGCTTTGCCGGTAGAGTCGACAATGCCGACAACCTGATCCGGTGCTATATGTCGTACCATAGGTTTTCGAGTAAAGGGGAGCTCTTTATACCAGCTGGTATTTTGTAGTTCATCCATGAGCATTTCCAGGCTGGATCCGCCGCCACACAAAAGAACTTGGTGGGGTAATTGGTCAAGTTTATCGAATTCCGATAGTGCCAATTCGACTCCACTTATCCATACATCGAGTGTTTTTTGCAAAGCTTTTTCGACAGCCGGCACTTTGTTTTGAGATAGCATTGACGAACCAAGCGCTAACTTATACTGTTCAGCCTGGGTAAAGTCTACGCCCAAATCTCTTTCGACGGCTCTGGTATAAGCCCGGCCGCCTATGCCGAACATCTTGGTACCTTGTACGCCGCCCTCGTCTATAACGGCGATATCGGTAGTGCCACCACCTACGTCCATTAATATAGCGCTCATAGTAGCGTTGGGATCATCGCCAATGACACCACGGGAAACGGCAAAAGGCTCAGCAGCTACGGCTAACAAATCCAGGTCTAATTCTTGAGCTGTCTTTTCCAGAGCCCCTATGTGAATAAGCGGAGCAAAGGCGGTATATAGCTGAACCAACACTTCCTTGCCCTGAAAACCTATCGGGTTGGTAACTTTATAACCGTCTATGTCAATACTCACAAGCGCCGAGTTTACCAACTTAACATCCGGGGTTTTGCCGCCAAGCTCTAGTGAAAGCTGAGTTTTAGCATGATCTTCGGCTTTTTCCTGAACCAGTCGGACTATTCGTTCAACTTCTTCTATATCTAGAGGATTTTCAGAACTCTTGCGCGTAAACCGAACGGTTGTGGTTGTGCCCTTGACCAGCTCACCGGCGATCCCTATGACGGCCATCCTCGGCGAGGCACCCGCCTGATCCTCAGCTTGCTTAAGGGCTTTGTCGCAGTTTTCTACCACACCGGCAATGTCAGATATAGCTCCAGCCTGCATATCATTTAAACTTTGGTGCACTCTGCCTACACCAACAATCTCCACATTACCCTTGTCTCCTACTTTGCCGATAAGTGCTTTAACGAATTCAGTCCCGATGTCTAGAGCAACTATGAATTCACTGTTATCTACTTTTGTTGCTCTGGTTTTAGCCTTCCGGGCGACACTCTGCTTAGCTGATTGAGCAGCTTTTGTGGCGTGCTTCGCGGCCATACTAGCCAGGTTTTGGCTGATGGTTTTGAATTTATCCAGTATTGCTTTTGTGTCGTTCAATTTAGCACCAATTATTATTCTTTTATAGACATAACCGTCTTTAATTATATCATGTAAACCGTCTTTAAGATGCCCGTTAGTTGTATGTTTTTTGTCACCATAGATGGTTTTTTATTCTTTCTCTGTCGTGTCAATAAAATGTCAACCCTAGTTAAATCTATGATGTTTACGAGCATACTATAAACTTAGTTGCTTGTTAAGTTTCGTGCCAGTCAAGTCATCGTACGACCGTATAGGACTACAGGTCATTAGGCTCTCAATGAACATAAATACAGGTTATATTTAAGGTCTTTGGGGGAATCATACTATTTTTCATGAATGTTATCGCGCCCGACGTTTTGGAGGCACTATAAGTTATATCGGCCTCTTAGTTAAGGACCGCCTTAATGCGTCGCACGCCTGCCGAAGAGCTCTCTTCGTGAATAATTTTAAACTTTTTGCCTCCGTCGGATAGTTGCCCGGTATGATCAACGTGGGGACCGCCACATATTTCTCGGCTGTAATATTCTCCTTCGGGGTCGCCTACCGTATAAACCTTGACTCTATCGCCGTATCTATCTCCAAACGCGCCCATGACTCCGCTTGCTAATGCTTCGTTGGTATTTTCCTCTCGCCAGCTCATCGGCCAGTCCTTTTTGATTTGTTCGTTTACTATATCTTCTACTCTTTGAATTTGTTCGGAAGTCATCTTTTCTGGGTGGCTGAAGTCAAAACGGAGTCTCTCGGCCGTTATATTACTGCCTCTCTGGATTACGTGATCGCCAAGTACCATCCGAAGAGCCCGATACATAAGGTGAGTAGCGGTGTGGTATTTGGTGCTGATTTCACTATGATCTGCCAATCCGCCTTTAAATTCTCCCCTGGTAGCCGTACGAGAGCGCGATCGTTGTTCTTCCATGGCATTATCAAAATCTTTCTTCCATTCAGGCGTCACGCCAACCCCTCGTCGATAGGCTTCTTCAACAACAAGCTCCCAGGGAAATCCATAGGTATCATAAAGTTTGAATACGCCATATCCGTCTAAAACAAGTTGGTGACCTTCGTTAGTGCCTTTTAGATACATCTTGTCAAACTCAAACAGACCTTTTTTGAGCGTTTGGCGAAATATTTTTTCTTCGCGTGCCAAAGTGGCTATGACGTGCTCGCTGTTTTGCTTTACATCGGGAAAATCTTCGCCGTAGAGCCCGAGTATAACGCGAGTGACATCTTCTAAAAAGTTCTGCTCTATCCCCAGTTCAAATGCGAAACGTATGGCGCGTCGGATTAGTCGACGCATGACGTAACCCTGTTCCTTGTTGCTTGGTATTACTCCGTCGGCAGCCAGGAATGTTGCTCCCCTTATATGGTCGGCTATGACACGCATGGCAACCGTATGGCTGTCGTATTTTTTACCCGATAACTCTTCCAATTTTTGTATAATGGGCCACAGAAGGGAAATCCTAAAAACATCCGAACTGTCGATTGCAGCCGCAGATATCCGTTCAAGACCACCCCCATAGTCGACGTTTTTGTTGGGAAGTTTCGTAAAACCACTCTCGGTCTTTAGATATTCCATGAAGACCGAATTACCTAGCTCGATGTACCGTCCGCAGTCACAGTTAACGTGGCATTTATCTCCGTATTCTGGATTATGCAATACGTTAGGAAAGAGATAAAATACCTCACTGTCCGGTCCTCCCGGTTCACCAACCGGCATATCCTTGGCTTTACCGGAGCGAGACCACCAGTTTTTGTCCCCGTAGAATGAAATCCTTTTGTCGCCTCCTCCAATTCTTGCCCCGTTTTCTTCCGTTCCTATGTCTATCTGATCGTGATCAATTCCGGCGGACGTGAATATCTGAGTCCATATATCGGCACTTTCGGTATCCTTAGGTATGCCAGCCTCCTCATTGCCTATAAAGCAACTGACATAGATTCGTTTCGGATCTAACTTAATTTCGCTTGTTAGGAATTCAAAGAACCAATTAAGCTGTTCACGCTTAAAGTAGTCTCCTAGACTCCAATTGCCCAACATTTCAAAGAACGTGGTATGCCGGTTATCCCCCACCTCCTCTATGTCTTGTGATCTTAAACATGTTTGGCTATTTGTTAAGAGTTTGCCGTTAGGATGAACCTGCCCTAAAAGATAGGGAATAAGCGGTTGCATACCCGAGCTGGTAAAAAGAGTTGTCGGGTCATTTTGAGGAACCAACAGTGATCTTGGGATAACCTCATGGTTTTGGCGTTTAAAAAACTCCAGGTATTTTTTTCGTACTTCCTGAGATGATATAGGCATATAGTTTAGTAATTTAAGTCAAATTATACCGTTATAAATAAAGTTTTCATACCCCTAACAGAATCTTTGACAATATAATCGCTCTAGAATATAGTCATACGCGTTCGTCAGATAGACGAAGGCTCGTTCTATCCATCGGGGAGAATACATTATGCGATATGTCGCCCTAGGGTTCGTGTTCTGTAGTCTGGCGCTAATCTTCTCTGTCATAAAGTTAATAGAGGGAGCGCCCGAAAAAGCTCTCCTTTTGTTTGCTGCCGCAAGTGTTCTGGCTGTATTGTTGCGTCTTGTCGCCAAAAACAACTTGATGCAAAGAAAAATTTACCGGCCACAGACAGACTAACATCCGTAGGCAGGGCGCCTCTAGATCATTGCCTCAGAAAAACCCATGGAACCAACAAACCTAACGGCTATGGTTAATTGTCTATAACCATAGCCAAAAGGCCTGGTAGTGTAGACGAGCAACCGTATATCTGTGGCGTGTGAGTAGTTATAGGGTAACAAACTAACGAGAAAAATCTCTGGTGCCGCCGACAAAGGGCACATCCCTACGACAAAACCAATCTTTTTTCTCCCCTATACAACCAACAACCCACACGCCTTTTTTTCTTAACGATTACTAATTTTGTCGCAGAAGTACCGTAAAAGCCTCAGGCGGTATATCTACCTTGCCGAAGCGCTTTAAGCGAGCTTTACCCTTTTTCTGCTTAGCCAGTACTTTTTTCTTTCTGCTAACATCACCGCCGTATAGACCGGTCGTAACGTCTTTTCTGTAGGCGCTAATATCTTCACGCGCTATGAACTTAGCACCAATTGCAGCCTGAAGACTAACTTGAAAATTTTGTCGAGGTATGACTTCTTTCAGGCTACTCACGATTTCTCTGCCAAGTCTTAGAGACTCGCTGCGATGCGTCATAAGAGATAGGGCATCGACTTTTTCGCCCGCTATGTAAAAGTCAACCCTGACTAGATCTTCAGCCCTGTAGTCCGTAAGCTCGTAACTGAATGAACCATATCCGCTTGTCAGACTTTTAAGTTGATCATAAAACCCAGTCAGTAGATTGGCAAGTGGTGCATCGAAGCTAATTACTGCTAATCTGTCGTCGACATAACTTATGCTCTTACTCAATCCCCTCCTGTTCACTATTAAGCTGATTAAATCTCCGACATACTCCTTGGGAGCAACTATCTCACCGCCTATCCATGGTTCCTTGATCTCACGAACACGACTAATGTCTGGTAGCTCTGAGGCGGATCGTATGTCTAATTGTTCATCGCCTACGAGAGTTATTTTATAGTCAGTACTCGGATTGGTAACAATTAATGACAGATTGTATTCACGTTCGAGTCTCTCGTGGACTATCTCCATGTGGAGAAGGCCCAAAAAACCGATCCTAAACCCATGTCCAAGAACCGGTGAATTTTCAGGTTCAAACTGCAGAGATGAATCACTCAACGACAGTTTATCGATAGCCTCTTTTAGCTCTTGATAATTATCACTGGAGTCAGGGAAGAACCCGGCATAAACAAACGGCCTGACGTTTTTATACCCGGCTAGCGCCACTACACCTTGATCTTTAGAAATTGTAACCGTGTCTCCTACACCTGCCTCACGAGCAGTTTTAAGGTTTGTCACGATATAGCCTATCTCTCCGGCCGAAAGATTACCCGAAGATTTCATGTCCGGTGATAAGTACCCTACCTCTAAGGCCATACCCGTAACCTGTGTCGCTAGCATTTTTATATTAGCTCCCTTTTCAATCCGTCCATCAACAACACGAACATATAATATGACACCACGATAATCATCATAGTAACTGTCGAATATAAGAGCCCTGGTAGCGGCGCTTACACTACCCCTCGGGGAAGGTATATCTTTTATTATCCTATCCAGGAGAAGATCAACACCAAGACCCGTTTTGGCGCTAATACTAAGAACGTCCGCGGGCGAACAACCGAGCAGGTTCACGATCTCGCCGACCACCTTTTCTATGTCAGCCGCCGGAAGATCAATCTTGTTTATAACCGGGATGATAGTAAGATCCGATTCGATCGCCAGATAGACATTGGCAAGAGTCTGGGCCTGTATCCCTTGCGTAGCGTCAACAACCAAAACCGCCCCCTCGCACGCCGCTAGGCTTCGTGACACCTCGTACGAAAAATCCACATGTCCGGGAGTATCTATGAGATTCAGCTCAAAGCCTCGATACCTCATCCTGACGGGTGCTAGCTTAATGGTTATACCCTTTTCCCGTTCCAGCTCCATTTTGTCGAGAATTTGAGCACGCATATCTCTGGATTTGACCGTACCCGTTAATTCCAATAGCCTGTCCGCGAGCGTACTCTTACCATGGTCAATATGGGCTATTATGCAGAAATTACGAATTGTCGATTGATCCACTAATTTACCCCTTTCATGCAATTATATCTTATGAGCCGCAAAAGACTCCCATAATTTAGCTATATCCCCTTTCTTTAAGTACGAATACGAATCAGGTTAACAAAAAGTCCCGACAACGATACATATCAATACCGCCAAACGCTCCGACTTATTCGACGGTTTTAGATAGATCGGTAATTATGCTTGACATACCGATATGTCGTTAACTATACTTGCTTACGGATATTTCGTTAAGAAAGGGGTAGTTATTTATGTACAATAATGATAATTGGACGACTCACGGTGGGCTTAAGGGATGGGGCAATGGATATCGTACCCGTCGCGGTGACATGAGGCCCATCATACTCGCAATGCTTAAAACAAATCCTATGCACGGATATGAGATTATAAGCAAGCTTGAGGAGAAAAGTTATGGCATGTGGCGCCCCAGCGCCGGTTCCGTCTATCCGAATCTTCAGCTACTGGAAGATCAGGACCTTGTGACCAGCACAGAACAAGGCGGTAAAAAAATCTACTCGCTAACCGAAGATGGTAAAAAAGAAGCCGAGCATGCCGGTGAAGAGATTAAGAGGGTGTGGGAACATAAAACCGCTCATGCCAAAAAATTCATGGAACTCAAGGTCGATCTGTCAAAATCTATGGACTTGATACATCAAATTATGATGCAAGACTCCGAAGAAAAAACTTTACAGTTAAAAGCACTAATAAAAGCAACAAACGATAAGTTAGAAACGCTTCTTAAGTAAAAGTCATACCTGACTGAGAGCATAACAGATAGAAATTTCCAGCAAATAAGTCCCCCTATCAGTACAAGGGTTTGGTCGGTTTTAGGATTTTGCGTAAGCGATTGAAAATTGGTTGGACTTCACTGAGTTCGAATAGGTATGAGACGCCTATATGCACCACCATAGTGACTCCCACGATTAGAGAAAGTTTGCTTCCAAGCGTAACGATACCCCTATCGGCTGCCTCTAGCGGCAATAACGACACCATAATATATCCCGTTACCATACTAAAGCCGGTAACCGATATGATTCGACCGACATTAGCCCAGAAGTTCACATCAAAAAGCTTGTGGTCCCTAATAAGCATAATGACGGATAAAATGAGTACCTCGACCATAGCTACTATAGACTGGGTTATGGCAAGTCCGCTGACACCATACACGGTAGGACGGGCCAAAATAGAAACCAGGACTATGTCAAAAAAGATGGTAAAGACAGAAACAAATAGAGGAGTCTTGGTGTCTTTATGGGAATAGAACCACCTTGAGATTATGGTGTAAAGAGTAGTGAAAAAGATTGAAAGCGCTAATGAACCAAAGATCAAAGCTATTTCCGGGGCATTATTGGCATATATTAGGCGTGCCAGATAACCGCGAGTAAAGTAACAAAGCACCACCACCGGCATAGATATCCATATCATAAAACGGACGATCTGAAGGAACTCTTTGCGGAATAAATCGGGGCGCCCTTGTGACAAGCGATTGTTAAGATGAGGAAATGCTGCGGTACTGATGGCGGTGCCGATCAACAAGGCCGGGGCGGTACTCATCGTATAGGCGTTATTGTAGTAACTAATAAATCCTGAACCTAATCGACGGGCAAAATGAGTCTCTACGATCGACTCCACCTGATCAATTCCTTGGTCTAGCGATCTAGGAGGTAGCTGGCGTAGAATCGTCCGAAACTCCGAGCTTCTCCACAATATTTTTGGATTCCAATGAAAATGAGTACCGAAAAGACCCATTGAGATAACGACCAGCTGTAAAATGGCACCAACCAAAGCTCCGATTCCCAGCCCCGTCAGACCTATGTTGTGCCTAAAAATATAGATACTGGCGATAATACAGAAGTTATATAAAAGAGGAGCAAGTGCATAGAAGAAAAACCGCCCGAGAGTCTGTTGTACGGCGGTAAGAACACCGGAAATAGTAAACAGCAAAGGATCGAAGGAAATATATCTCATTATTGTGACGGTATTATGCAGTTGAGTCGGTGTTAAGTTGGGAGAAATAATGTAATGGACTAGCGGTTCCGCGAAAACGAACATTAGAACCCCCACAACTGCCATCACCAACATTAACAAGTTCAGTAGACTGGTAGATATGTCCCACATCCCACGCTTGTCTCCTTTGTGAAGACGATCCGCGAGTACCGGCATAAAAGCTACGCCTAAAGCACCTGCGGCTAAAGTGAAAAAGAAAAAATCCGGGATATTAAAAGCAGCAAAGTAAGCATCGGTACTACCCGGTCCTTTGGCGGGAAAATTGGCGTTGACCAAGCGCGTCCTAAATAGACCCAATATTTGTCCCAGCATAGCGGAACCTATCAAGAGAGTTGCGGCGTTAACAATAGATAATCGTTTTTTACTTTGTACTTTGGGCATTATGTTCGATCACTTTTTCGCTTCAAGATATAAACCGTCACTTAAAATAAGCGCCTTAGCTACCTTGATGCAAGCTATTTAGTCCTTATGCTTTACGTAAAATTTTATTCCTGAAATCCTACCTGCATCTAAGTATAAAACAGCCGGTCGGTTTTTCTAATAGACGAGTTGCCGGTAATATTAAAAACCGAGAGATTTAGCATATTATGCCCCCTCCGAGCACTTGCTCACCTTGATAAATCACCGCTGATTGGCCTGGGGTAACCGCCCTGATTTCAGTTTGGAGTTTAAGAGTTGCGGATTGATGTTTTATGGTTAAACTGCACGGAACTTTTGTCGCCCTATAACGCGCCCTGACGGATAAATTGTCGGCTGTTTGTCTCAGTTTAATATCATCAACCAGCCAGTGAAGACTGGTTATATTGATGTCGTGACTCCATAAGTGCCTATCCCCTAAATCCGTGGTCACATAGACTTCATTTTTATCCATATTCTTAAACGTAACGTAATATGGCAAACCGCCACCAAGCTTGAGGCCGTGACGTTGTCCGATGGTGTAGAAAATAGCTCCTTCGTGTTCTCCGACCACCCGACCATTTTGATCGAGAACTTTGCCCGGTTTTTGAGTACCCAACGTAGCTTGGAGAAAATCTTTTATTCCTACTTCGCCGACAAAACAGATTCCTTGACTATCTTTTTTGTCAGCAGTAACCAGTTTGTAGTCCGAAGCTAATTTTCTGACCACCTTCTTGCTGCTAAGCTCACCTATAGGCATTATTACCTTAGGCAACAACTCACGGTTGATACGATACAAAAAATATGACTGATCTTTGTCCTTGTCGACTGCCTCGTAGAGACCGTATGATTCGATGTTGCCATTCTTAGATTTTATAACCCTGGCGTAGTGACCGGTAGCAATATAGTCGGCGTTATTTCTTAGAGCGGTTGCTAAAAACAGGCCGAATTTAATCTCCTGATTGCACATAATATCCG
Source organism: Candidatus Saccharimonadota bacterium (assembly GCA_027371825.1). Taxonomy (GTDB): domain Bacteria; phylum Patescibacteriota; class Saccharimonadia; order Saccharimonadales; family UBA4665; genus JAJZNU01. The sequence goes on along the minus strand of DAHXLE010000012.1, from coordinate 24,320 downwards.
GATTGGGAGTTAAGCCGGACTTGTAGGCATTCAACATATAGTCTACTACCAGATGTCTATACTCTTTCTCGAAGTCATACATGAAAAACGGTATACCGAGTTGCACCGCCACTCTTTTGGCGTCGGTATAGTCTTGCTGCCAGGGACATTTCATTCCCGGTAGATCCTGACTCCAATTCTTCATATATACGCCCGATACGTTATAGCCCTTGTCTCTTAGTAGAGCAGCGCTAAGAGAACTGTCCACGCCTCCCGACAAGCCAACAAATATATTTTTCGACATAGCTTTACTATCTTAGCAAATTATCCTTAGTAGTCGCACCTTTTTATAAACTATTTGAGATTGTCGTTACCGTTATCCAATTTCTTTTTTAAAGAGGTAATCCTATGGGCACCGCCAAGCCAGAATGCCACCAGCAACAAAGGCAGTATTACCATAGCGGGCCACCATTCCAGATAAGCGGTATTGCTTGTTGGTTGACTGTTATTTGTCGTCGACGCAGATTGCGGTACAGCTCCGTTGGCCACCCCGACCATTTGCAGGAATGCAACTTCACCATTTACGTCGGTGGCTTTAACGCTGATATTATACGTACCGGCATTTTGATACGTATGAGAGAGCATAACATTTCCGAAAAACGGAGCCGATTGGGACTGTGGCGGCGTACCGTCACCCCAGTTTATACTCAAACTGTAAGGCTCAGAGCCACCGGATATAGTAATCGGCCAACTTAGAAGATTGCCTGGATTGATTCCTTGCGTCGCATAGATGCTTGACAAGGTCAATAAAGGCCCTAGAGAAGAAAATTTAGCACTACTATATTGCACTATCGGGGTATTTGAATTAGGACCAGATTGGCCTAGAGCATCATACACTTTAGCATCCAGTTGGTTGGTGCCGTTAAACAAGCTGGCCTGTATGCTGAATGTTCCTCCGCTACATTTTGTCGACCCGGCAAAGACATTATTTGAAAAAACTTCCACTAACAAACCATTAGTGCACTGACCCCCAACCGTCACTAGACCGTTTGTTAGAACTTGTCCGTTGCCTGGTGTAGTAATATTAGCCGGCGTGGTTGGTGGCGGTGAGCTGACCGTACCCTGCAACCCAATCGAGCCATTCTGGGTCATACTGAGAGCCGAAGCGCTCGAATAATACCCGCCCAAGCTGACAATACAAGCAGCAAATAGCGCAGCGAAGAATAGCCTAAGACGGCGTTTTAGTTCTACGGCACTGCTGCGACTGTTCATGGTTGTGTTGCTTTATTAGGATTAAAAAATGCTACTAGCAATGCGCCTCTCCGTGTAGGTCATTTGAACCGACACAAAAACCCACCACCTTTAACCTTTATGTTTTCTGTGATGGCGATATTTTCTGTTTCTAATGAAATAGCCCAAGATACCCAGCAGAGCTATTACGGCCGCCAGAATTAACCAAGACCACCACGGAATGTACCAAAACGACGCATTGGCAATTATGATGTTACCTCCGCCGGTGTTGTATGCGATATTGGCATTAATAGTATAGTAGCCAAACCAGCTTTTTTGGGGCAACGGATTAATAAACTTCCTGATGCTATTTTGTAGAACACTAGCTCTTGGGGTAGTGTTATTAAACTGATAGCTTGCAACCGTCGAGCCAAACATATTTTTAACAAGTACCGTTCCAAACGGTTGCGCATAAACATTACCGATGTTTTTTAAGCGAACCATCACCGATACGTTACCATAACTTAGAAAACTCGATGGGCTACCTTTGGAGTTTGCAGCAGACAACTGCACCAACTCAATCTTTTTCGATAAGTTTCCGGGAACAGTTACCAAAAACAGTGTGCCGACACTCGCGGTTAACCCGACATTTGCTCCTGATGACGGACCGTTAGTGGCGGGAGTAAACCTCACAACACCGTAGTAACCTCCGGATTCAGCATTTTTAGGAACGGTAATGGTAACCGGAATGTACTGTTTTTCGCCAGGGGTTAATATGGTATTGGGTATACGGGAAACCAAAGTTCTGAAGTTATTAGCCGGTACTGCGCTGCCGTTTAGTAACACCCTCGGCACTCCGGTTTCATTACCGCTTGCAATAAAGTCATTAACCACAGCTTGAGCAACCACAGATGAATTCGTTGGATTCTGAACGGCAATATCAACTGTCTGAGTAGTGCCCTTGTTAACGGTTAGATACTCCGTAACTGGCGAGATAAGAAATCCGTTAGCCACGCCGGCAGCCGCCGCTTTAACCGATGGCAACAAAACGATAGGTATTAATATAACCGGCAGCAGCAACACCCTCAGGGACATTGAGCTTGGAAAGTGAGCTCTTAACATATGCGTTATTATAACACTATCTCATTAAAAATTAGCTAGGCAAACATAAGTTATGGTCGAGGTATAAACTCCTGCAGCCTGGCTATTACTAACATTGGCGAGGTAGGTGGTGGTAAATATTTGATAGTTGCTACTGGTTATTGAACTGACGACTACACCCCCGGTATTAAACAAAAACTCGTTGGGTACATTGTAGGGCGGCATTACCCGACCATCGACATCTGAAGGTCCGACAGGATTACTTCCCGACAAAGGCGAAGTATTGGCAACCAAATTTATACCAAACTCGCTTGTTCCGGCAATTGACGGACTTGGGTTGGCAAGGGCCGGAATAACATTATTACCGGAAGTTAGGGTGCTTCCGTTGATTGTAACATTATAGCCGTTACCGGCATTAGTGCCTACGCTAAACTGTGAAGTAGCTACAGACGGCTTCAGGCTACTGAAATCACCGAAGTTCAGGTAATACCCCGAGACGGAAGAACAATCATGTCCGGTGATTGTTGCGCCGGCACAAAAACCCAAATAGGGGGGTACTTGGGCCGTAACATTGACACCGGTATTTGTGCTAAGGGCTATGCCCCCTTCTTCTGTTTGAGTACCGCTGCCATCGATCGACGAATAGGTATACAGGCGAAGATAAAATGTACCTAAATATGATGGATTAATGGCATTAATTATCTGATAACTATTAAGACTGCTGTTTGGTACCTGATCTGATGACCTGCTCAGCAATATTTCATTCGCGGTCGCGGTGGCTATTACAAAGCCCGTATTGCCGCTTTGGCTCCCGAGCGATGCACCCAATAGATTTAACCCTGCCGGCGCAACACAGCTGTCTTCAGGAATCGGATCATTGGAACAAAATTCAAGTCTGATCGAACCTAAAGGATCCGTGGTGTCGGTCATTGCAAATGAGATTATATGGGTTGCCGTAGCACTCACTGTCGAGGTCGATAGTTCATCGGTACGATTCGATACATACAATGTAGTGGCATATACACCGGGAGTATTAATCAGCAGTGTCGAAACGGTCGAAATCAGCAAAAGACTAATTGCCGTTAAAAACTTTATCGAAAATCGACGTAGTGCGTGTCGCACAAAGGATGTCCCTTAATATGTACCGGTTGCCACAAGCGTGAGAGCAGTAGTATAGATTCCGGCTGGCTGGGTTACGGATATATTGCCGAGAAACACCAAAGTGCCGGTAGCCTGAGCACCGGCTACCACATTAGCAAGTGTGTCGCCATATGTCCCGCTAGTCAGCGTCGTATTCAGACCAAACGATGCGCCGTTATCTCCGCCAGGGGTAGTAGTACCGGCAGTCTGAGTAGTACCGGCACATTTACCGGCGGCCCCGCCATTGTATGTTGCGGCAGCCGTTATGGTAGCAGCACCTGCTGAGTCATATGTGCATAGACCAAACTGAGAAGTGCCAACAGCCGACGTAGCCGGAGTGGCCCCCGGACACGATCCTGAACATGCAGCAGCAATCTGATTGGATCCAAACGATAGCGTATTACCCTCAATTCTGATCGCCGCACCGACACTGGCATTGGTTTGTACGATATATTGCGTGGTTTTGTCTACGTACGCCCCCTGGCTCGATAAAACACCATGACTATCACCTAAAGCCACGGAATTGCCGGATGCGGTCGAACAGTTAGCGGCACTATTCGTATCGATACAGAAGGTTAACTCTTCCTGCACTTTGGCCGTAACATTCAAGGTTGGATTTGTCGAGAGAGCAACACCACCACCGTCTATCAACCCCGTATCGGCTCCGGTTGCAGTGTAACTGCCGGCATCGGTTGCGGTATCAAAGGTATACAGCCTGGCGTACAAACTACCGGTTGTCGTCGGGTTAGTCATTGAGGTTATGTCAAAATAGACAATCGATGTGCCCCCGGTTAATGCCACCGGTGTAGCCGTTGTATATCCAAGCGTACTCGCACTAGAGGCAATTTTTGCGGCAGTCCAAGTACCTGTTAGATTGGTACTGGCACCGCTAACCGTTGGTGTGCCGATGCTTAAACCCGTCGGGGCAGTACAGGTATCGCCGAGAATTGGATCGTTGGAACAAAAATCTACTACGATTCCACCGACCGAGGCTGTAGTTGCAACGGTAAAGGTAACGTGATAGGTGGCCGCAGCCCCCGGCACGGATGTACTCATTTCGATCGAACGAGACTGCACCTCACCGTATAGAGGAAAGGCGTGTACCGCTTCAGCACCTATGAAACTGATCGTACCCGATAGCATCACCAGCGAGGCTATCATGTACGTTATCTTTCTAAAATGCTGAACAATTTTCATGGTTTTATTTTTTTCGGAGTTCTTTATCTATTATGACACCTATGTGTGAAACAAACCTAACTGTGCATTAGTTTAATACGAAAATTAATATCTCGCAATACACTTATCCACACCCTCCTAAACTCAATAGGTGCCCGTTGCTAACAGATCAAGACTGGTAGTATAAATTCCGCTCGGCAAAGTAGTGGAAATATTCGCCATCATGGCCAAAACACCCGTGTTGGTGGTACTTGAAGGTATCGAGGCAATTTCATCACCATATGCGGAAGAAATCTGTGCTAGATTGAAGTACCATAAAACTCCGCCCCCGCTCCCCGGACCGCTCCCGCCTGAGCTTTGTGCGACGTTTTGGCAGGCCGTCCCACCGCTACCTGCATTGCCATCATAATCCCCAAAGGGCACAAGACTTGACCCGGCAGATGTATAGGTGCATACCCCAAACTGTGAGGTACCGGCAACACTGGCGGTCGGCGTAGAAAGTGCCGGGATTGACTGGGCACCGTAACGGAGAGTATTACCCTGCAGATCAACAACCGCTCCATGAGAAGCATTGGTCGATATATCATATTTGACGGACTTGTCGACAAACGGGCCGCTAACCGACAGATAGCCGTGCGAGTCCCCCAGAGTTATTGAATTGCCCCCTGCCGCGCAGTTAGCCCCGGTGTATACACAAAAAGATAGTGACTCTGGTATAACAAAATTAACGCTTATGCTGTTACTAGTAGAAAGTGCCACGCCGCCGGCGTCGGTTGGATCCCCTATACTCGACGAGGTACTGCTGACACTATAAGCCGATGCTACTGTCGAAGATGTATAGGTTAATATCCGGGCATAGTATGTAGTATTGGCAGCGGACGGGTTAGTAACGGTAGTTACGTTGAACGATATGTTCTCGCCGGAGGTTATAGCCGTACCGGTAGGATAAGTCAGTAGAACCGTCCTATCGCTGTCCAGAGAGGAGGCTGACCAGCTGGATGTTATTCCTGCTTCATTGGTGACAATCGGTGTCCCGACCGAAAATCCGGCCGGGGCGTCACACACGTCGCCGAGTGTCGGACTGTTTGAGCAAAAGTCGACGATTATTCCCTGGAGAGTTGCCGTAGTTGCTGCGGTAAAACTGACCGCATAGGACACGTTCACCGCAGAAGGCATAGAGCTCGTCATAGTAATAGAATCCGGGGTGGCCAATGAGTAGGCCAGTACGTACCCAGGAGTTAATCCGATAAACCATGCCGTGACAGCAGAGACAGTTAGTAAAATAATTAAGGATTTTGATGTTTTGATTATAGGCATAGTCGGTATCTAATAAGTAGCTGTGGCGACAATGACATCATTAAATGTGTAATGCCCGCCGGGGGTCGTATTGCTAACGTTAAATATATATGAAATCGTGTAGTCTGTTTCACCGGAGCTTAAACAAGAAGCTGCTATAACGTCACCTTCGGCATACTTATATTCATTGGGTATATTATAGCCGCTACTCACCGATGCACAGGTAGCAGGGTTAACGCTTCCGAAACTAAATGTATTATCAGGATTTTGGACAGGATTCGAACTTGTCGTACTCAGTGAGCTAGGATTCGTATCGGCCACTAGGTTCATGCCGAATTGCTCTTGGCCGGCCACCGACGCCGTTGCCGTAGCTAACGGTTGAAGTGTATGGCTGCCACTGGAAGGAGGCGGACTATTGGTTTGAACCACATAGCCATTAGCCAAATATGCCTTGACGAGGAATTTGGCCGTAGCGGTAGCTGTCGTTGAGCTACTTAGCGTGCCCAAACTTGTACTACTATTGGTGACACCCAGTTCAAGATAGGGTGATCGGTTAGTATCATAGCCTGCTTGTGCTTGAAAATTAGTACTGGAGCTGTGTCCGACACCGAGCGCTCCTACTGAAGCCTGGGCAGAATAGTTTGGCGAGGATAGGCTAAGCGACCCGCCATTGCCGACAAATACCTGATTTATCTGATAATTTGGAGAGGCGTAAGTATCGGCTTTAACGCTTACGGGAGAGATCGCAAAAAGTATGCCGCAAACAATAACGACTCCAATGGTATGCCTCCAATGTTTCATGAGTTATATTGTGCCCCAGATAAACATAATTGACAATTGCCTTTATGCTTTTTTTGACTACTCGGCCCACCCTCCAAAACACTCAATTACAGACACGATAGTTATCGGCTTTGATTAGCAGCTGCGCGGGATAACCGCCTTGTCTGAGCCGTCTGGTCATTACAAAAATGTAAACTTTTTGATTAGATCTGCTATTTTACGTTTATGCTTAACTTTAGTATCATATTATAAGCAAGAACGGCGGTTAGACTGCAGCAATGACAAATTGGGAGAATGTTACTCGGGATGGATCCGATAAATCAAAATCAGCGCAACGAAGAGGCTGATACCTCACTTGAGACACCAAGCACGGTTATCGAAAATCCGACAACCGTAACTGCTCCTATGGCGTCGCCCATACTCACCGTGTCACCACCTCAACAACCTCCGTCACCTCCGGTCGGTCCATTGCCGCCCACCGGCAAACATCACCGAATCAGGGTTCCTGCCCCTAATAAATACCTTTTGCTGTTTTTGCTGACACTCTTTATAGCTGTAGCGATAGTCATTGCAGCAATTATCTTAAACCATAAAAACTCCGCTCCTGTTATCTCCACACAGAACCTTACCCAGAGCGAATTGGATAAATTATCGAGGACCGATCTTAATGTAGGCAGTTCGTCGCAAATATTGACGGTCGGTGCTTCGGCGGTATTCGGCGGGCAAGTACTCATGAAACAAGATCTTAACGTAGCGGGCGTAATCAAGGTGGGAGGAAGTTTGAATCTACCCGGCATAACAGTTACCGGAACAAGTGGATTCAATCAGATTGCCGCCAACCAACTGACCGTTTCCGGAGACACCAATATCCAAGGACAGTTAAACGTCGGAAAGAATCTCAGCGTTTCTGGGTCGGGAAGCTTCGGCGGCTCTTTGTCCGTTAACCAGCTGAGTGCTCAGAGCCTAACTCTTAACAGCGACTTGGTACTAACACATCACATAGAAGCTGGCGGAGTCTCGGCGACCGCCGTGGCCGGTAGCTCCATAGGCGCAGGCGGTACCGTATCTATAAGCGGTTCCGACACAGCCGGAACCGTCACCATCAACACAGGAACTTCTCCCGGCGCCGGTTCCCTTATAAACGTAACTTTTAATACACCGTTCACTTCAGCGGCCGATGTGGTCATCACGCCCTTAAGTTCAGCCGCGGCAGTTACGCCGTATTACATTACGCGGTCCACTAGCGGATTCAGTATAGAGACACCATCTCCGCCCGGACCGTCGGAACAACTGGTATTTGACTATATAGCAGTGGATTAAACGTCGAGGAATACTATCGCCCGATCGGCCTTGACGTGTATTATGCCTCTGGCAATGCGTATTTTTACATCTCCTTGGGAAGTTCGGATGACAAGTTCGCATGGTTCAAGCAATGTTATGAAGTTGTGGTGCTTTGGCAAAATATCAAAAGGACCCGTGGCATTAACAGCAGAAACGCTGTAGGCATTACGATCGAAGTATACCTGATAAGGCGAATAAACCTTGACGTGCAACTCAAGCCTGTCTGTGTCCAACACTCTGTTTCTCTTTTCGGTAGTCACTTGGTTGTCAACAAGCATCGGTTGTTTGGTCGTCGGGTTCATACTATTATTTCTTCTACTCCCTTAAGGGTCTCTTCGCGCGTAAAATGTTCTCCTTTAATGGCCGTCAGATCCTCCATGACGTGCATGCCTTGTGAAAAATACTTTATAAGCGCCTCGGCCTTTGCGTAGTCCGCTCGATCCGCAGGACTCAGCTCGTTTTCACCAATTATTGCAATGATTCCCTTCAGAGACTCTCTCTTTTGGAGCAACGCCTGAACCTGCACGCTCAAAACATAGTGCCTATCACCTACTATGTCCGGAGAAAGCAAGGAAGAACTTGTGCCGATAAGATCAACTGCGGGGCGTATACCTTCCTCGGCAATTTTTCGGCTTAAAACGATAATATTGTCTAGCTCATGTTGGATCATCTGTACCGCCGGGTCGCTGACGTCATCGGCCGGAACATAGATAGTTTCAACGGCGGTTATGGATCCCTTTTCCGTAGAGCTCAGGCGATCCTGGAGTGTCTTTACGTCGCTATAAATAGTCGGCTCATAACCACCCTCGCTCGGTATTTGATCCAGGATTGTAGATATTTCGTTCTTAGCCTGGACATATCGATACATGTTGTCGGCGAAGAAAAGAATGTCTTTGCCTTCTACGTCTCTAAAATATTCGGCAGCGGTTACGGCCGACAACCCGACTAGAGATCGTTGGATTGGGTTCTCATCCATCTGACCAAAAAACATTGCCGTGCTCTTGAGCAGATCTCGTCCTTTTAGGGTTTCAAATAACTCATGTCCCTCTCTTATGCGCTCGCCGATACCGGTAAAAAAACTAAGGCCCTTGCCACTAGCCGCAATATTGTGAATAAGTTCCATAATCAGAACGGTTTTACCAACGCCAGCACCACCTACTATGCCGATCTTTCGTCCTTTAATAAACGGCGTAAAGAAATCTATAACTTTTATGCCGGTCTCCAGTATTTCTGGTTTAAGGGCCTGGAGGTTGGTACTGGATGCCGGAGGACTAAAGATCGATCTGGTCTGTACGCCATCACCCTCCGGGCGCGGGCCACCATCGATCGGATCACCCAAGGCATCGAACATTCGTCCTATTATTTGATCACCGACTACTACCTCTATGCTCTTACCGGTTCTCTTCACCGCACCACCCTTTATAAGGGTTTTGTCGGCTTTAATGTTTAGGCATAAAGCCAGGCCTCCGGGTGTTAATGATGACACCAATAATCTGGTTGCATTAGCATTGTCGACACTAAGCAGCTCGTTAACCTCCGGCGGATCCTCGTCAAATACCACGCCGACCACTAAATCCTTGATTAATCTTATTACTCCTTGGCTCATGCTGTCTGTTCCCTGGTTTTCTTTAATCCGCCTACTACTTCTTTGAGTCTTTCATCTCTAATCGCCCTCCTGGATCTCCTATACATAAGATCAAATTCTCCAAGAGAGTCTAAAGCTTTATCGTTAGCAAGACTCATAGCCTTAAAACGACTGGCATATTGAGCAAGCTTAGAATCAAACACTAATTGGCTGAGCGTGATCTGTAACATTGATCTCTCCAGATAAGCAATGACTTCGTAGGTACTTGGTTCAAAGATATAGTTATGCTCGTTAATTGTATCCTGCACATTTCCGCCAGCTTTTTCGCTTAATTCTTGAACCACGGATATAAGTTCGATGCGTTTGACCGACTGTTTCTGGAATGATTCATACGACTGGTAATAAACAACCGTACTTGCATATCTTCGGATCTCGTGAACTAACGGTTCAACGTTAATAACGTTGTCGCTTAGTGGCAAACTGAAATACTTAACGTAAGGAATTCCTTGCTGTTTGAGCAATCGAGCTCCATGCCGGCCAATTATTATGATGTCGTTGGCCTCTTGCCTGTACGTTTTCTGTACTTCAGCTATCAGACGGTTATCGATATCGCCGCTAAAACCTCCCGAAGCAGATATAACAATATATAGCTCTTTGGTAACTTCCGAATCATTGGTACGGCGTCCGAATCGGAATAGCCGATCGACCCGTATCTGGCTGTAAATATTCCAAAGCTCATCAAAAAATGCCTGAGCGGTTAACACTTTATTTTTAGTCTCCGCTATATGCATACTGGCCAACTGCTCGTAAGCGCTGGTTAAAGTGACTATCGTAGCCATATCATGTCGGGCGGCAGCTATATCCTGAAGTCGTTTCATGCTTGTCCTTTGGTAGGAGTTAGCTTTTTGGTATTACCCTTGACAAGAAACGCACTTTTCAATTTATCGGACACCGCCTGAAAGCCTTTCTCGTCATTAGGATCCAGTTTTTCAGCATAAACGGACGCATTAGCCTTCAGGGCCGTTATATCTATTGTTTCTTCCGGTGACAGTCCCAGAAAAACCTCTAGCATCAGTTGTTGAGCGAGAAGGCTGTAAGTTTCGCCGGGCTTTTGAGTAAAGAGCTCATAAAGATCATGTCCTCTGTCTACGGCGCGCTGTAAATTACCGCCCATTTCGGTTCCAAAATGTGAGTATTGTTCGGCCGTCGCGTAAGCGCTGAGAGCTTGTAGTATCTGGGCACTCTGAACTTTTTGTCTTTTATTTTGACCTCGACCGCCAACTCTGGTAACACTCAATGGCACACTAAGCGCCGGTCGTACTGTGTCACGAAATGTCTTCATATCAAGTATCCACTGCCCATCCGTTATAGACATAAGGTTGGTAGACAAGAAACCGGTTATGTCGCCACCGGGAGTTAGAACAAGCGGCAAAGCAGTAAGTGTTTTATGATTTTCCGCCAACTTACCCGCTCGTTCCAGTAACTGGGAATGGATATAGAACATATCTCCGGGATAGGAATCACGTCCCGGACTCACCCCGGATAGAAGCGACATCTCACGATAAATCTGAGCGTGACTGGTTAGATCATCGTAGATCACCATGACATCTTGACCGACAATTTGCCAAAGATATTCCGCTATAGAGCATCCGACATAAGGAGCAAGAAAACTCATTACTAAAGAGTCCGACATTGTCGAGACCACTATGACCGCTTTATCCAGAGAATTGTTGGCCTGCATCTGAGTAACGAGATCGTCAATATCACTCCGGCGTTTAGCTATCAAAACGTAGACTACGATCATGTCGGTATTTCTTTGGTTTATAGCCGTCTGAAGACCTAAGGTCGTTTTGCCGGACTTGTTGTCTCCTAATATCGCTATCCTTTGTCCTTTGACTAGCGGGAAAAGACTGTCAACAATGGCCACCCCGGTCTCAAGCTGTGTATCCAGAAGTTCCCGTTTATATAACATGGGCGCCTGAGCAAACACCGGCCAAACACCGTCGGCGCCTATGGGACCCTTGCCATCAAGCGGCTCACCGCTAACCGTTACTATCCTGCCAACAAATCCTTTACCCACCTGACTAACCAATGCGTCGTGTTGTACCACTGCCGTCATACCGACCCTAATAGGTACTCGCCCCATATGAAACACAAGAGTATAATCCGGCAAAACATGATGGACATAACCTTTGCTGCCATCTTCGAACATTATTAGAGCATGGGTATTGACCGGCTGCAGTCCGCTAAGTTTTATAAGAAATTTATCCACCCCGATAACTTCTCCAATGGGGTGATTGTTGTTTACTAGCTGGTCAAAGTGTCTGTTGTCGCTCAAGTTTGTCCCTCGCTATTCAATTTAAGGGCCTTCATTAACAGGTCTGACTTGGCATACAGGGTAGTCCTTAGACTAAAGTCAAATTGACGATTATTAGTTCTTAGTATGCAGCCGGCTGCAATCGACGGTTCTAGCCCGGTGCGAACCAACAGCTGGGGATGAATAATGTCTCTAAGCCGCGAAACAAGTTTTGATAAGAATGCTGCCGACGGATCGGACGCAAAACTGAGATGGATGACCGGCGCAGTTTTAGTCAGTGTCCCTAGAAACTCCTTGGCTAGTTTACGGTCTTGAATGTGAAGAAAATTAAATGAATTAGAAGCAGCTAATTCATCTAAAAGCTTAGAAGATGCCGGTAATTTTAAACCTACTCCCTTGGTCCGAATGGCGGATTGCTCCATGAAATCCTCCAGCGATTCCAGCTCACGGGACAGTCTGCTCACATCTGCCGGTGAAATCACCTGCATAGGTAAGTTCAAAACTGTTTTTTCTTTCTTAGGACCCACCTTGTATATCCTCAATAATAGCCTGCTTATTGGTTTCAATTGAACTCAGGATATATTCTAATTGATCATTTAAATCTATTTGATCCCCGATAGCCTCTAACAAATAGTGATTGATGATAGCAGTCGTGTTTTTCTCGAACTCCTTTAGGATGCGGCTTTTCTCGTTGGCAATCTCTTTTTGCAACTCGGTACTCAGACTCTTGCGCTGCTCCTCGACCGCAGCGTTCGTTTTATTTATTGAGTCAATGGCAAGTTGTTTGGCGTCCATGATGGACTGTTCGTATTTGGCAAACTCTTCCTGGAGCTTGGCGGTAATTTCTTGCTTCATGTAGTCGTTAAGTTGTGAGGTCGTTAAGCGCAGGTCCTGTTGTAAGAACATGGCATTTTCACCGATAATTTTCTCAAAATGTAGACGACCGCGGTTTTTTAATTCACTTCTGAATTCGTCGTTAAAGATTCTTTCAATGTCGGTTCTGGTAGTAGAATCTATATCCGTAGAATGGTCTTTTTGAATCTGCAGACGATTGATCTTAGCCATAGCCCAGATCATGCCGCCGCCTATAAATGTTACCGAAACTACAATTACCAAGAACCACCATGTATTCATTATGTTCCCACCGTTAGCATATTTTGTTCCTGAGGTACCGTTATCGCTATAACTTCAGTAGTAAATATACCGCAATCAGCCCGATTATGAAAATAATGAGGCTAGTAAAAATGACTTCCACTAAACTCCTGGTAATTTTTTTCTGCGATAACGGGTTGCGGCCAATCGCTATAAAACTACTCCTAATGCCGGCGTAAAGCATCCCACCCGCCACGATCATATCGGCTAGCAATATTACGAGACTAACATATATCCTCAAACTACTGACGGGTTTAGCAGAAACCGTCTGGGCTATACTTCTCAAAAATCCCGGGATTATAACATTCTGTTGTACGGGATTAGCGCCAACTGCGATACTTACGATAATCCTGCCTATAGCCAAGTTATCCTTGCCACCCCCTGAAGTATTGATCGTCGTTTGACCAATACTGTCACTCGTACCCTCAAACGGCGACAGGGCTCGACCCAGTACGGTTGAGTCGGTAACAGCTGCTTTCGCTCCGATGCCATCAACCGAAGAAATCGAGATATAATCACCCTGTTTAATGGGACCGTTCTGGTTGTCTACGAGTACGCTATAATCACCGCTGGTAGCAACATAAACCTGATTAGACGCCGAAGTACCAGACAGTGACAATGGACTGTCTATTGAGTTTACGACCACTCCGAACATTTTCTGTTCGTTCTTTTGAGACAGCGCTGCAACTATATTTCTCTTGGTGTCCTGTAATTCTACGATTGTACCGATCGACAACGTAGAAGTCGAAGCATAGCTGGTAACTACGCCTTGAGCATAGGCTACCGAAGCAGACAATAACACAACGCAGACTATGGGTATAAAAAGAATACCCTTTGCTATACGATTCATACTTAATAAATAGTATAGCGCTTATGTTTTGACTAGGCCAAGGAGACTAACAACTCTATGACGCGTTTGAGTTTGGGAGCGGTAGTTGAACGACCCATTGAAAATCGTAAACTGGAGTGAATCAGGTCATCACCAATCGACATCGCCGAGAGAACGTGAGAGGGTCTATCTCTAAGAGCTCCGCAAGCAGAACCGGCTGCCGCAATTACCCCTCTTAAATCAAGCTCCATAATGAGACGCTCATTGTCTGTTCCCGGAATTGATAAATGGACATTGCCCGGCAGTCTATTAACCAGTGAGCCATTAATTATGGCCTTGGGTAGGCGTGCCCGAATTTGCTCAATAAATAAATCCGTAAGGCCGGATAATCTTTGTGCTTCGGATACCCTCCCGGTTTGAGCGATCGAAAGAGCCCTGGCGAAGCCAACGATCCCGGCTGGATTTTCGGTTCCTGCCCTGAGACCCGATTCCTGCAAGCCTCCAAGAATTAACGGCCTAAGAGACAAGCTCGACCTAACAAACAATACCCCGCTTTGTTTAGGCCCGTATATTTTACCGCCGTTAAGACTTAAAAGGTCGACCCCGAGTTTGTCTATTTGAAGACTTAAGCAATTTCCAGCCTGAGCGGCATCGGTGTGGAACAATAGTGGCAGCTTATTACCACTAGCAGTTCTTTGTTTTTTGATATCTGCCAACCTTTGCGAAATTTTCTGAAGCGGTTGAATGGAACCGACTTCATTGTTAGCAAGAATAACGCTGACAAGAACGGTATTATCGTCTATTAAAGAAACTAAACGGTCTATGTCTACTACTGCGTCTTGTCCGACCGGAACTTGCTTGTTGTCATATAGTCCGGCCGGCGCCAGTACCGAATCGTGTTCGATAGCGCTGATAACTACATTGGCTCGGCTGTATTTCTCCATAACTCCACGAATGGCTAGATTGTTGGCTTCGGTGCAGCCGGCCGTAAATATAATTTCGCTGGTTTTTACTCCTAGTATACGAGCAACGGTTTCTCGGGCGGATTCTATGTCTCTTCGAACGGCGTCAGATTCTACGCTCAACCCCGACGGATTGTAGAAGTTATTCGAAAAATATGGCCTCATTGCCAGCATAACCCGTCGATCTAAAGGGGTAGCAGCAGCATAATCCAAATAAATATTAGACATATTAAAACATTAGCATGAAATTTATAGCTCGCCTTGAACCGTATAGCACTAAGACTCAGCTAGACCGTATAATTCACTAAATACTCTTTCCTTATACAACATAACAGCTTTGTAGAGATTTTGGGCTTCGTTAGCCGTTAAGTAACTGTAGTTTTGTCCGTTTTGGGCCTTAATAATTCCGTTGGGCCGAATGTCATAATTAGTGGTAACTATGTGATGTTGGCCATATTGGTCGTCCCATTCTTCGTGCCAAACCCAGGTATGACGATCTAAGCAGAAAAAATCTCGTCGCCCGTTCGTGCGGAGTGGACCAAAGAGTTCTCCGCCTATTTTGGCCTCTCGTCTAATAAGCTCACGTTGCAAAGCCGCGTGGCGGTTGAGCTGTTTTTGGGCTTTTATCTGAGTGAATAATTTAGGCATTAACGTAACTCCCGAGCGGCCGATACGTCAGCACGAGCTTGTTCTAGGATGTGCTCAGCCTCCTCAACGGGGTCATAGGGAAGATTGTCGTCAACTACTTCGCTTACAGAGGGCTCATTACCGCCGGTGGAATTCAAAGAGCGGGACGAATCTTCCTCGTTGGGTTTGACGTGCCTAGTAATCAGCACGTTTAGAATGGTACTAAAAGCCACGCGTAATTCATATAGGCGTTCGTCAACAGCAGCCCTTACTTCCGGATCCTGTGTTAGTTCGGGAGTACCGTTTTTATTGCTATCGTATTTCGTGGGCATAATATCTACTCCATTTTAAACAATTTTAAAGCATTTTTAGTAGTCACCGAAGCTAAAGTGTTTAGATCTTCTCCTCTGATGGCGCTCAAATATTCCGCTACTAGCCGCACATATTTAGGCTCGTTCATCCTACCACGATATGGGGTAGGCGTCAAGAACGGTGAGTCGGTTTCTAGCAATAACGACTCTAACGGTATTGAACGATAAATCTCTAGCCGGTCCTGGGTTTTAGCAAACGTTGCAATTCCATTCACTCCTATCAGTAGGCCCCTATCCAGTGCAAGACTGAGATTCTCTGATGAATCCGTAAAGCTATGCAAAACACCCTTAATATTTGGGTAGTCATTTAGTATGGGCCAAAAGTCTACAAACGCTTCCCTGACATGAAAAATAATCGGTAAATCATGATCAATGGCAAGTTCGATCTGAAACCTTAAAATATCTATTTGTTGGCTTTTTGGTGAGTGATTATAGTGATAATCTAGACCGCACTCTCCGACGGCAACCACCTTAGACATCGTCACCAGGCTAGTAAACTCTTCGATAACATTCTTTTTTAATGATGAGCCGTTAAAATAAACCTTGGCTTCGTGTGGATGTAGTCCGACGGCTGACCAGACGCCTTCTTTGGCCTGCGCAAAATCAACCGCCAACCGGCTATCTGCAAGGGTCGTGCCGACGCATATCACCTTTGTTACCCCGATGGATCGTGCCGCAGACAGCATTAAGTCGGGCTTAGCAGACGGATACCCATCGTATAAGTGTGATGGAGTATGCAGTGCTTCGTGTATGTGGCAGTGCGTATCGATGAAATCCATGTCGGTCTTAGAATAACCGATTCAACCGGGTATTGAAACCGTTGACTACGCAAAGCTTAGACAACTACAAAAGCAAGTATTAAACCAAAAAGCCAGTACCGACTACTTCTTTAAACTCTCCTTAGACACATTGCCTAAGCCAGCAAACACCTCATGTTTTAGGAAACAAAGTGCCGGTTATGAGTTTTACCCGACCCGATGACAGTGACTCTATAATCTTGTGCGATGTTTGAGGCAAAAAAGGTTCAAGCAGTCTGGCGATATTTAGAAGAGAGGCTGCTTGATGGGAGAGAACTTCTTGCAGTTTTTGATGGTCATCGTTTTTTGCAATTATCCATGGTTTTTGAATGTCGATATACTGGTTTAATTCTCTGACTTCTTCCCAAATTATTGTCAATGCTCTATCAAAATGAAAATCGTCGAGCGCATCATCATACCCTGCTGGAGTATTGACCTTCGGCAGCTCTTTAATTACACCCTCGCTGTATCGCAGTATCATGGCAACGGTTCTTTGGAGCGCATTGCCAAGCTCGTTGGCAAGCTCATTATTGTAAGCTTCTTCAAAAGCCTCCCAGCTGAAGTCGCCATCATCATAAGACGGTACGTGTCTCAGCAAATAGTACCTAAATGCATCGGTTCCATGGGATTTTATGATATCAGCCGGAAGTATAACGTTACCGAGTGTCTTACTTATTTTTTGCCCGTTGATAGTACAGTAACCGTGAACAAATAAAGTTTTAGGTAACGGCAGGTCAAGTGCCAATAAAATACCGGGCCAAATACCGGCATGAAAACGCAGGATCCCTTTACCGATAATTTGAACGTCAGCCGGCCAGTATTCTTTATATTCTGCACTGTCCGGGTATCCTATGACACTTAGATAGTTGAGTAAGGCCTCGAACCAGACGTACATTACTTGTTTTTCATCACCCGGCACAGGGATTCCCCACGATACCTTATCCAGCGGGCGTGAGATACTGATATCCTCTAATCCTTCATTTAAAAGACTGAGTATTTCATTGCGCCTTATCGCCGGCACAATCTTAAAGGTGTTCGAGGTGATGGCCTGTTTAATTTGATCGTTATACTTAGACAGCCTGAAAAAATAATTCTCCTCTTCAACCCTCTCGTAGGGCCTGTTATGATCCGGACATATCCCATTGTTCTGGCTAACCACTGTTTCCGTGAAAAATTCTTCATCACCTACGCAGTACCAGCCGGTATATTTGCTTTTATATATGTCTTGACCCAGTATTTTCCATACGGCTTGGGCTCGTTTTTCATGAGACTGATCGGTCGTTCTCGTAAAACGGTCGTAGCTGATATCCATTAAACCAAACAAGTCCTTAACTTTATCGCTCATTTCGCCCACAAAGGATTCCACGCTCAATCCGGCGTCTTTGGCTTTTTCTGCAATCTTCGCCCCATGCTCGTCGGTTCCGGTACTAAAGACTACTTTCTCGTTATTTAATCGTGCGCGCCGTGCTAAAACGTCCGCCATAACATAGTCAAGCGCATTTCCAACGTGCAGGTCGGCATTAACATACGGAATTGCTGTGGTGATAAAATATTTCATCTTTCTATATTACCTCTTATTGGGTTGAAATGAGTTTCAGCACGTAAATTATACACGATTCATTACACCTACCGACTGGCATTCTGCCCAACTTGACCATTATTGCTTCCCGTACAGGCTGTAAACGGATTGCCTGTTAGGGGAGCCTTGGATGATTATTCTAGGGCAAGCTCTATAACGTACGACGAGCCTTGGCGTGCCACGTGTGGCTGTTATATATCGACAAGTTTTTCCCATGGCAGATCGGGTTTACCAAAATGACCATAGGATGCAGTTTGTGAGTACAGCGGACGGCGTAGGTCAAGGCGTTCGATGATTCCCCGGACGCTTGTATCGATAAGCTTATCTTTGAAGTCTTGTAGCGCTCGATCACTAACGGTAGCCGTGCCAAAAGTCTCTATAGTTTGCATAAGCGGTCGCGCATGACCAATCACGTACGCCAGCCCTACCTCACATTGTTTCGCAAAACCCCGCGCCACAATATTCTTGGCAATATACCTAGCTGCGTAGGCACCGCTACGATCAACTTTACTGGGGTCTTTTCCGCTGAAAGCACCGCCGCCAACACGAGCATAGCCGCCGTATGTGTCAACAACAATTTTGCGTCCAGTCAACCCAGCATCACTTTCAGGTCCGGGGATATGCCATAAACCAGTACCGTTAACTATAATATTGTGCATCGATGGCAATTCGAACTTATAATGCGCGAGAACGGGCGTAATAATTTCACGTATCACGTCACTCTGAACAAGCTCGACCGTTGCATCCTCATGATGCGCGACCGCCACCACTACCTTCTCTATAGCTACGGGTACGTGGTTATCGTAACGAACGGTAACTTGCGCTTTGCCGTCAGGTCGCAGCCATTTGAGAATATTTTTTTTCCGAGTTTCATCTATACGGCGCGTCAATGCATGAGCCAGCATAATTGGTAGAGGCATGAATTCCGGCGTCTCTTCACAAGCATACCCAAACATCATACCCTGATCACCCGCACCACCGTCGTCTACACCAATGGCAATTTCAGGTGATTGCTCATGAATATCGTTGCTAAAGACTGATTCTTGCGAGAATCCCCATGCTGGTTCGGTATAACCCAATTCTTCGACTTTTCCGCGAGCAATCGCCTCATAGTCCAGTTGGGCGCGCGTCTTAATTTCCCCGAACAAACAAATCTGGTTAGCACCTGCAACCGTCTCAACGCCGACCCTCGATAGATGGTCTTGTTTTAAGGCTTCGTCAAGTATTGCATCACTTATAGCATCGCAGATTTTATCTGGATGTCCAGCACACACCGACTCACTCGTAAAGAGCGAGGTTCCGTTTAGACTATTTGACATAAAAATATCCTTTCTGCTTGACCGGTCAGAAAGGATTCGTTAGACGAAAACATCATCCCCGGCATAGCGGGCTAGATGGAGCACCTTACAACAAATATGCAGGTTGCCGGTGGGTCAGCGAGCTAGATCTCTCTCCACACTCTTTATATTTAAAATTGTTAAGTTCTTACAGTTTACCATGGATTTGAGAAAATAAAATTCTCGCCATCACAGCAACACAAATTGGTAATTTAATCCCAACGTTCGATATTCATGATGGCCGATCGGTATTTAAGCAGGGGGAATTATTGGCTTAGATGACAAACGTGTCGGCCAAACGATCCACAAACACAATTTGGTATTTAAAAAGTTTCTCTTTAGCCATTTCAATACTGAACCAAGCTGCCCTATCGTTTTCCGGAAACTCCAATAGCTTATTGGATTTTGGCGGCCATTCTAACGTAAAGGTACTGCGACATTTGAACCTCGATAAATCAGTATCTCCCGCTACGGCCCAAATGTAATTGATTTTATCCTTACCTTGTTTCGCCTGACCAAGATTCAATAATTCACCTACCGGAACCTCAAAGCCCGTCTCTTCGCAGAATTCTCTTTTCATTGCATCTTGCTTAGTCTCTCCGCTCTCAACCTCCCCTTTGGGTATGGACCAGGTGTCTTTTCCTGCCCAGAACGGGCCTCCTGGATGAGTCAGTAAAACCTCAAGCCGTTCATCGCCTCGACGATACACCAACAAACCGGCACTTATTTTCATTCTTTGCTAGCCTCTTTAGTATCAAGCAGTTTCGCAACTTCCTGGTGTTCAAGATCGTCCAGTTCAGCAAACAAATCAACCTCAAACTTTTCTGAGACGGAATATATGTAATCGTTTTTGTTTCTGGGGATAACATGAAAATGAACATGGTTCATCTTAACATCGTCCTGCTCTATAAATGGACGGTAGTTCTGTCTAATATCGCAACCGCTCCCCAGTTTCCCTATAATGCTTTTTTCTATAAAGAATATTAACTTGAATACGTCTTGAATTTCTTTGGCCGTTAATTCCCATGGTTTTTCTGTGTGTCTCTTTGGTATTACCAAAAAATGGCCTGGAACTTTTCTGGGATTGCTCAGAATCGTGTAGGCACTAGCATTGTCTTTAATAACTCTATCCGTAAAACTACAAAACGGGCAGTTCTTCGGGTTGTTGGTCATTTATGATCCCCCTTTATGACACATTAGTGTATTATATCGTTTTTGACATGACCATAGAGCTATTATGGCTTAAATCTGCTACGATTTGTATATGAGCAGGGATCACGAACGAACGATAAGCGAAAAAAGAACTGATCATCGTAAAAGCTCGGCCAGCCGTTTCGCTGCAGTTCTTGTGCTGTCCTCGGCTCTTTCTAATATTACGCATACTCCAAACGGCCACAGGGAACAACCCGTGCAACAACGCAGCGGAACTGAAATTGCCCACATAATGACAACCGTAATTCGCAATAACCTGCCTATCTCTTTTAATCCCGACAAACAACTACTATGGAGCCCTGTCGGCGCATATTGCCCTTTCTCTCGTATGACGACAGTTGAAATAGCCAAAAGAGTAGACGGCAAGAATGACTACTTCGAGATTGAGCAAACCGGCACCACTATAGGTTCTTTGGTTGTTAAATTTATTAACGCTATAGACGAAGTACAGGTTAACAGCCCCTATGTTGCGCCTAGAAATCAGCCCGGTAGCGATATATTAACAACCGTGGGGGTTATCCGACTACAAGGGCCCGATCATCAGCCCAGCGCCGAAATACAATATAGAGACGGGAAACTCGGCTACATTCCGGTTGGAGCGACTAGCTATCTAGGCTGCTGATTGCCAATCATTATACCGGTGTTTCAACACTTAGACTTTGCCGGTCAGAGGATATAATGTGCAGTAAAGTTCCTGTCTGCTGCATTAACCAGTGTTAATCGCTTCATAGCAGCTGCAATCAATATATAGACCAATATGGAATCTTAATTCAACATGCTACCTAAAAACCCTGTTTGTAGTCTATTGGGAAATATTTTCAACTGGTGCGCGGGGCGGGAATCGAACCCGCACGCTTATTAAGGCAAGGGATTTTAAGTCCCTCGTGGCTACCAATTACACCACCCGCGCGTAACATTATCCAATTATAGCAGAGAGGTAGGCGCTTTATAACCCCGAGACAATGACTCGTTTAAGCTCTTGATTCGATACTCAACTTTATTATAAATGCCTGCATAAACATGGGGAGCTATGCATAGCAAACATCCAAATTATTGTTATGCGCGATAATTTAAGTATCGTGGAGGCGCCGACCGGAATCGCACCGGCGTACGAGGTTTTGCAGACCTCTGCGTAACTACTCCGCCACAGCGCCACTTACAGGCCTGTTGCCATTATACAAGATATGGTGTGTTAGTCTGCAGAAAAAACCACATAAACTAGTTGCATGAATGTAAAACGCGATGTATTGTAAAAATATTATTAACAAATCAAGGAGGGGTTATGGATGTATGGGGTTGGAGCTCGCCTATCGCGTGGGCTCTTTTCTTAGCAGGGTGTGGAGCAACAACGGTAATGCTTGGCATTGCTTTCAGGTTTTTTGGACAGGCAGTCGAGATTTTTGTGAAACTGCCGGTTAACAAAAAGCGTTAGTTAAGTATTAGCAATTTCTCTGTCCCTAGCTTAGGTACGTAGTGTTCGCAAAACGGCTAGAGATACTTTTTGATCGGCCAAATTAACGCAATATTACCAAATAGTATAAAGACGTATTCATACTATACTTTTAAGCTGTTATACTTTAATCAAACTGGGGCATTGGCGCAGTTGGCTAGCGCGCTTCCATGGCATGGAAGAGGCCATCGGTTCAAATCCGATATGCTCCACCATTTTTTGTCAAGCAAAAACCGGAAGCACCAGAGCAACCATAATCGAATCACCGGTTACTAACTTCATAATGAAGGGGGGACCAATAAATGGCGACCATACGAAGGGATCATTGATGGAAAGATCTGAAGATTACGAGCCTCGATTGAACCTGCTTTTTTGATGTGGCTTAGTGCTATGTCTGGAGAAGAAAGTTTCAGCAGCTTAGAGAGTGGTACCGAGAGACTGATGAGCAGAGGAACCCGAATGCACAAACCTTGGAGGAGGCACTTCACCATTTGAGTTCCTTGCACTGTATCGGGGTGGATCAAAACGGTGTTAGTTTCACGGCTGATTATATTGAACAGTGTCGAAGGATAGAACCGTAGGTTATCAAAAGTCGTGCGTCATGGCACGAAAATAAAATTCGCATAAGTTATTGTGTTTAAGCTAGAATAATTAGAGCATGCGAAGTATAAAACTCGGGGATAACAGAAAAACTTCTTCAGAGCATGCTAGAGTATTTTCGAGAGCCAAAGAAAGAACAACTACTTATTGTCATAAAGTTAATACGAATAACTCGTTTGGATTCTATTTTTTAGGCTATACAGGCAAGTACCATGCGTTTGTTATCTATTAGTCGACAATTGATCAGCGCACCAAGGCGTATGTATCATAAAATGGTACGTTACCGCCTACTAGTTTTGATATTATTCACAGCTTCATTGCTTATTGGTGTTTTCTTAGCCGCACATTATCTGTGGCATCCGGTACGCTACAGTTACATTATTAACCCAAAACTCTCATCACTTATTGGGCCTGCAGATCAGCCAACGCTCCGAAGGGTAAAAACAAGAGACGGTAATTGGGTACTCCAAGCACCTACGCATACTTCACCAAACTCTATGTCAATGGGTATGCCAACCAATCAATCAACCTACGGTTTTATGCTGCCCGATAATCTGAAGACAGGCACAAGTGTTACCGATCCACAGACAAAGCTAACCATGAAGTTAATTCAAACTGATTCATCCGAGCCCGGAAAACTCATGGGTGAGCACTTTGTATATCCCCTCGCTAAAGACAATGCCCAAGTTATTTACACCGTGAAGCGAAATGGCCTATTGGGCGACATCACTCTTCCGGCCGGATCTGTTTCGGCTACTTCATTTAGATACATATTGAGTCTACCTGGTGCTTTGGTTGCCCACATAATGCCAAGCGGAGCGTTGGGAATTTATTCTGCCAATCCTGTCTTATTTTCGAACATTAATTTTGGAGGCGATAGTCGTGATCAATTATTAATATCCAAAGGTAAAATCTCGGCCCCCAAAACGCATCTTGTTTTTGTGCTTCCCGTTCCTACTGTGATTGTTAGTAACGGCAAACCTACGAAGGCGCAGGCAAGCTTTTACTTACGAAAAAATAGTTTAACTTTGTCTATTACGCACATTCCATATTCGACACCAATACTCATCGACCCATCAATAATTGTAGCCAGTGCAAATAACCTGGCGTCCGGAACCAATGACGGGGGAACTGGTTGTCTGTCGAATGGTTATATTTGTGAAAATGCTTTATCGGGAGAGATCCCCGGCGCCTGGACACAGATAACATCCGGTACGGGTGCCCTGCTAACAGCGGCTGATCATCTTGGTACCGTAGCCTACAACGGTTACTTGTATGCAATTGGAGGTAGTAATAGTAGCGGGGCAATAGCTACAGTTGAATATTCCCAGATTCAGTCTAACGGTGCTCCCGGTGCCTGGACACTGATAACATCCGGTACCGGTGCCCTGCTAACAGCGGCACACGATCTTGGTGGTGTCGCTTACAATGGGTATTTATATGCAATTGGGGGCGCTAG